>JALFUO010000041.1 GCA_022784065.1 Bacteroidales bacterium
CGCCCTGGGGGAACGTAGACCGCGATTGATACATTCGGCATTTTTGCGCCTGCGCAAAAATGCCACGCGCCGAAAGCGCGTAACCCATTACGCCCTTAACGCCACACGGGGCGTTGCCCCTCATAAAGAAGGTTGCTCTTACAGAGCGCGACACTTTAATCAATGCAACATCGTTCCCCCAGGGCGCTGCCCTGGGCTGAGTGCAGCAATTGGGCTTACAGCCCGCCACAATTGTGCAGCCAACGCAGTGAAATCTGCGCTCGGCATAGCCCGAACAAGTTCGGCTCTGCGCTCGCTTGCGCGAAAATTTGCTTTGAGATTAGTGCGACCTACAAGGTCGCCATTGATAACCAGAACAGAGAAATTCGTGGGTAAATAAACCCTTCAGCAATGAATGGTTGGCGCGCCCAACCGTTCAGCGGTAAACCGCTTATAAACAAATGGATATGGCAAAAACTGAAAGGTTGAAAGGTTTTCGAGGGGAAAAAATGCGTAAGGAACTTATAGCGCAATGGACTGACGTATTATTTCAGTTGCTCAAATAGTCTTTCTATCTTGTCTGTATAAGGGCTTAATATGTCAATTTTCTCAACTATGCGTTGTTGCTCACGTAGAGGAGGAATAGCTAATAATGTATTTGATATTGCTGTTAGTACCCAGTTCTTGTTTCCCACACCTCTGGTGTTCTCTTTAACTTGCATTTGAACTAATGGACTATTTAGTAAAGCTATCAGGAATGAACTGTCAACAAATTTTGGGAAAAACTTGATTAGAGCGAGACTTACAAATATGCTAAATTCTCTATCATCATCTATGATTAAAGGAATGCCCGTTGTGCCAACTTTAGAAAGCAATAAATCCCCTTTACAGGGGTGGCAGCGTTGAGATAAAAGCTTATGCTCCTCTTCGGAAATAAATTTTGTGTTAGCAAAAGATAACCTTCCTGTACTCATATCCTTTACAGATAGAAACGGAATACCACTCTGGGTATATTTGGGCGTAGAATGTGTACCATCTGTTAGTTGCCAATATATACTTGAAAATCTACACCATTCCCACCCCTGTGGTATCTCAAACGGTATCTCCTCATCAATGCACTTCACCTCTCCCGTAGCGAGGAACTTCTCATAATAGGAATTGTCCTCACCTCGGAAGATGATAGATGCGTTTTTGTCGCGCTTGATTTTCTTCTCTTTGATCAAGCGTTCTTTCTCCTGTCGTATCTGTTCAAGCAGTTCCCGTGCAGTCCCTTCTTCGGCAATCTGTGGAACAAGTTTGCCTTGAATGGCTTCTTGCAAAGCGGATTTTTTCAATTTGTCAAATATACTACGATTTGAAATATCTAATTCACTTTGAAGATGATTGTATCGAGATACTTTTGTTTTCAATTCATTGATTCTGTGAACAATTCGGCTTTGTTCGGACAAAGATGGTAATGGAATTAAGAAATTCTTCATTCCTGCGAGTGGTACATTCTTTATTGTGGTACCAGTTGCAACTTTTTTTGCATATTCAGAAAAGTATTCAGTTTCAATAATACACTTGACATATACTTTATTGATACATCCAAGTAGATTAAAATAACAGGCACTCTTTCCCAAAATAATCTTTTCGTTGTTATAAAAAGCGACTTTCCCTATAGTTCCATTGATAGAAACCAAAACTGTAGATTCTGTTAGTGTGCGCTTATGTTTAGCTGCTTCTGTGGAGTTTACTCTTTTCGTATCATTTTTAAAGGTGATAATACCATCATTAAGATTATTGCCATTGACAAAATAAATATCCCCAGCATTATCATACTCTGGTGTTCCATGAATACCGTCGCCTAAAATGGAGGTTAAGCATGACAATCTACACCATTCCCACCCCTGTGGTATTTCAAACGGTATCTCCTCATCTATACACTTCACCTCTCCCGTAGCGAGGATCTTCTCATAATAGGAATTGTCCTCACCTCGGAAGATGATAGATGCGTTTTTGTCGCGCTTGATTTTCTTCTCTTGGATCAAGCGTTCTTTCTCCTGGCGTATCTTTTCGAGCAATACGCTTGCCGGTTCGTCGTTGGGGTCTTGGGGTACCAATTTTCCCTGTATGGCCCATTGCAGTATGCTGTTTTTTAATTGTTTGCCTGTCATTCTGCTTCTACTGATTTGTTTGTTGCGAAAAATTTCTTGTGCAGCCGTTTGATTATGACGACATGAGGAGTGACCTGTGCAAAAAATGCACGAGTCACTTCACGAGACAGTTCTCCTTCTTTATATACATTGGCAATATGTCGGCCTACAACCGTTCTGTCTCTTCCAAACAATTCTGCCATTTGGTTTTGGGTAAGCCACACGGTATCTTTTTCCAACTTTACTTCAAGTTGGGTATTTCCATCATCAGCCGTATAGAGCACGATAGATGAGCCGTTAGCAGAAACAATTCTATTTTCTGTCATACATTTATTTTATAAATGTGGCGAATTAGCCATAATTAAAAAGAGGATTTTGTGCACGACTATATGTATAAATCGTCTTTCAATTGGAAATTCGTCAAGCATGCCTGACTAATCTATTTTCACAGACATTTTCTGTTAAGATTAAGCGGTTTTGCTCACCGCATTTATAAGGCGAGCAAAATATTACCTTCTGACAGTCAGTAGATTGAACAATCATAAATCAATGTTTCTTATCACTACTCTTCAATATTGATTTCAATTCCCAATATCCGCTGTATCTCCGCCAGCGTCTTGTCGATCTCGTGGTCGAGGGCCTTGCGCTTCTTGAAGTAGTCGGCAAGGAGTTCGGCGGGGGGAAGAATCTCTTCCTCGTCTTTGGGAAACTTGCATTGGTCGAAATTGCAATCCAGCTCCAATAGCTGCCGGGCTGTAAAGCGGCGCGACTTCTCGTCGTTGCTCTCCGTATCTGCAATCTCCTGTCGGTTGTTCCACCAGGCGATGATGGGCTCGCAATGCTCCGCCCGCATAGGCTTCGTCTTGGAGAAATGCTTGTAGCCTTCAGGCATGTCGAGGCGGTAGAACCACGTGGCGTTGGTGCAGAAGCCTTCTTCCGCCCCCTCTGCGCGCTCGTTGTTGAAGAAAAGGATATTCGTTGCGATGCTGGTGTAGGGCGCAAAGATGCTGCCCGGCAGGCGGATCACGGTGTGGAGATTGAACTCCCGGAGCAGTTTCTCTTTAATGGCCAGTTTTGCATTGTCGGTGCCGAAGAGGAATCCGTCGGGGAGAATGACGGCGGCACGGCCGTTTTTGGCAAGACGGTACATGATGAGCACCATGAAGAGGTCGGCCGTCTCGCTTGAACTCAAATCGGACGGGAAATGCTGCTTGATGTCGTTCTTCTCGCTGCCGCCGTAAGGCGGATTCATCAGTACGACGTCAAACTTGTCGTCGTCGGTATAGTTGAGCACATCCTTTGTCAGAGAGTTGTCGTGCATCACCTTGGGAGAGTCGATGTCGTGGAGCAGCATATTGGTGACGCAGAGCATATAGGGGAACTGCTTTTTCTCGATGCCATAGACCGACTTGGCGTATTCCTCTTTGTCCTCCGCCGTGTGCACCTTCTTGTCGAGCGCTTTCAGCCAGCTCGTGATGAAGCCGCCGGTGCCGCAGGCAAAGTCGGCCATCTTCTCTCCGACCTTTGGACAGATGATTTCTGCCATGAAATCGGTGAGGGCACGCGGGGTGTAGAACTCGCCGGCAGAACCGGCCGACTGCATCTCTTTGAGGATAGACTCGTAGATCTCGCCAAAAGCATGGCTCTCCTCATAGTTGCCAAGGTCGAGCTGGTCGATGACATTGATGATTTGACGCAGCAGGACACCATCCTTCATATATTGGTTGGCATCCTCAAAAGTGGTTCTGACAATGGCGTTGCGCATGGGGGTGGAGGGGGTGACCTCAAGCCCTTTGAGCGTGGGGAAGAGCGTGTCGTTGACAAACTTCAGCAAGCCGTCGGCAGTCAGCGCCTCTCCATTCCCGCTGTCTTTTGCCCAATTGCGCCACCGGCAATGCTCTGGAATGAATGATGTGAACCCGTCTTCATTAAACTCCCAGTCGTTTTCTTTTTCGTCGTATACTTTCAGAAACAGCATCCATGCAATCTGTTCGATACGCTGGGCATCGCCATTGATGCCGGCATCATTGCGCATGATGTTTCGGATGCTCTTTACAAAATTATTAAGCGCCATATCCGGTTATGCTATATTGCTATAAATTAAACTTTCCAGTTCCTTGACGGCCGAGACGTATTGCTGATTGCCGCCAAACAACTTGGCTATATTTGCAGGAGAGCCCATCTGGCGGAACGGGTCAAGACGCAGCACTGTGCGGCTCTCCAGCTGGGTGATCCCCACATTTGCATACTTGTCGAGCAGGGCTTCAAGCACTTTGCGCGCTTCTGCACCATACTTGCTGAAAATGTCGCGCTTCTTCACATGCTCCGCACGCTCACGCCTTGTCAGCGGTTTCTTGCCATACGCTATATGGCAGATGAAGTCGAAATCGTCAACGTCATCCATGCCCCGCTCGCGCTTTAATGCCTGGAGGTCGATACCGCTCTCGCGCAGCAGGTCGGTAATCTCCGCTTTCCTGTCGGCTTCGTTCCACCGGCGGATAAAATCTTCAAGGTCGGCGTAAGTGTCGTTGATGTTCTTTCGGGTATAGTCTATAATGCTTTCCGTGCGCAGCAGTTTGCCGTTGGTATCATATACAGAAACCACCTTGTTGAGCACCTTTACCGTGCAGCCGTCCTTGTCGACGATGGGTTTAGGAAGACGTTCCGGCTTTGGTTCACAGACAACAGACGGTTCTTCCTCTATGGGCGGATAGGGCTTGACTTTATCCTTGGTATAATTCTCGTCTACCTCAATTGGCCCATCCCAATCAGGGTCGGCAAACAGGCGGGTGATGTTGCGGAAGTCCATGAGCGTGAAGTGGGTCTTCCCGTCTTTCTCCCGGATTCTGGTGCCGCGGCCAACAATTTGCTTGAACTCCGTCATCGAGTTGATGCGTTGGTCAAGTACGATAAGTTTCACCATCTTGCAGTCCACGCCCGTAGAGAGCAGTTTGCTCGTTGTGGCAATCACCGGGAATTTTGAGGCTACCGAAATAAAATAGTCCAACTTCGACTGCCCATAGGGGTCGCTTCCTGTGATGCGGACCACGTAGTCGGGATTTTTCCTGCACAGGTCATCGTTTTCATTGGCAAGTGCGGTACGCATACGGTCGGCATGGTCTTCATCGGCACAGAACACAATGGTCTTGGCCATGCGGTCTGTACTTTTCAGGTATTGCGTTATCTCGTGCGCTACCTCTCTGATGCGGTCTTCAATGATGATGTTGTAATCATAGTCGGAATTATTATAGATGCGGTCCTCTATAAGATTGCCGTAAATATCTCTTTGGTCTTTGAGCGGCCGCCATTCGTCGCCGACATTGGTAGTGACATTGACCACCTTAAAGGGGGCAAGGAAGCCGTCCTCAATGCCCTCCCTAAGGCTATACGTATATACAGGCTCGCCGAAATAGAAGATGCTCGACTGGTATCTCGTTTCCTTCGGCGTGGCTGTCATACCGATTTGAATGGCTCCGCTGAAGTATTCCAGAATTTCTCGCCAGGAACTGTCGTCCTTGGCGCTGCCTCTGTGGCACTCGTCCACAATAACCATATCAAAAAACTCCGGCTTAAAGAGTTCCTTGTAATTCTGCTTCCCTTCTTTCCCAATCAACTGCTGATAGAGAGAAAAATATACTTCATAGGCCAAATGCCCGCCATGCGTTTCTATATCCTTCTGATAATCAACCTTGTGGATTGTGCTTAACAAAGGCTTGAAGTCTTGCTGTATAGACTGGTCGACCAGCACATTCCTGTCTGCCAGATACAGAACCTTCTTCACCAGCCCTGACTTGAGCAGGCGATATACTATCTGGAAAGCCGTATAGGTCTTGCCCGTTCCTGTTGCCATGACAAGCAACAGGCGGTTTCTACCTTGCGCTACGGCATTGACGGTACGATTCACAGCATTACGCTGATAATAACGAGGCGGGAAAATGTCTTGTCCTGTGCAGTAGGGCTGGTTGATGACTTTCTTTTCTTCATCTGAAAGTCCCTTTCCGCCATTGCTTTCTGCAAGGAAACGGTCGTATAATTCTTCTTTTGTGGGGAATGAGTCCATAGGCAAAGAACGCTCCTTGCCTGTCAGGAAATCATACTCTTGAAAACCAAGCCCATTGGAACTGAATGCAAAAGGAACGTCCATCATCATGGCATATTCCTTTGCCTGCTGCATGCCAAAAGCCACGGTATGGTGCGCATCTTTGGCTTCGATGATGGCAATAGGAGTGGCACGGTTGTAGTAAAGCACGTAGTCTGCGTATTTCGCTTTTCCGCGTGACATCAGATTACCTCTAAGATTAATCTTTCCATCAGTCAATTTCACCTTAGTTTCCATGGTTATATCCTGCACAGCCCACCCTTTGTCCATGATGGATGGCGTGATATAACGCAACTTTATATCCTCTTCGGTCAATTCTTGCATGCTCATAGTCCTTGGCTGTGATTTGTCTTGCGATTATTAGTAGACGGGTAGACAAGGAAATTTTCGTGCAAGCAAGCGCAGAGCCGAACTTGTTCGGGCGTTCTGCAGAACGCCCCTACTGCCGAGTGTAGCCGAAAATTTCCTTGTTTACTGGTTTGCTTGTTTACTAAAATATTGCGATTCCGTTCGTTTTCAACAGACGTTTTTCTTTGACATTTTCTGCTATTTGTCAAAGTGTGTTCATAATTATTGGCAATGCGCACATTGCATAGAGACAAAGGTACTAAAATAATCCAAAAAGAGGGCGTTTCACGTATCAAATAAGGGTAATAAGGAGAATTTGTGATAAGAAAAACGATGCGCCGATATTGGTTTTCCCCCAATTAGCGCATCGTTATTCCATGTGTTAGTTAAGCCAAATAAGCAACTTTCGTGCAAGCGAGAGCAGAACCGAACTTGGGCGGGCGTTCTGCAGAACGCCCCTACCATTTCCCCTATTGCCTCAACTCCCAACATGCCACGGCGGCTGCGGCAGCCACGTTGAGCGAGTCCACGCCGTGGTGCATGGGAATGCGCACGGTGTAGTCGGCGCGGTCAATGGTGGCCTGCGGCAGCCCGTCGCCCTCTGTGCCCATGATGAGCGCGAGGCGCGGCTCCGCTTTCAGGCAAGGCGCATCGAGCGATATGGAGCGGTCGGTCAAGGCCATGGCCGCCGTGCGGAAGCCAAGGGCGGCCAGTTCGGCAATCGGGTCGGCGGCAACCGTCCACGGCACGAGGAACACCGTGCCCATCGACACGCGCACGGCACGTCGGTTCAGAGGGTCGCACGCCGTGGCGGCCAGCACCACGGCATCGACGCCGAGGGCGGCGGCACTGCGGAAGATAGCCCCCACATTCGTAGCCTCCACCACGTTGTCGAGCACCACGACGCGACGCGCCGCGCTGCAAATCTCAGCCACGCTCTCCCTCTTCCGCCGCCGCATGGCGCAGAGCACGCCGCGCGTGAGCGTATAGCCCGTGAGGCTTGCCAGCAACTCGCGCTCGCCCGTATAGACGGGGCAGTCCTGCGGCAGCGCGGCCACAATGTCGGCGGCATCGCCCGTCAAGTGCCGCCGCTCGCAGAGCAGCGACAGAGGTTCGTAGCCCGCGCTCATCGCCACGCGGATCACCTTTGGGCTTTCAGCGATAAACACGCCTTTCTCCGGCTCCAGCCTGCTGCGCAACTGCGCCTCCGTGAGAGCGGCATAGACGGCAAGCCCGGGGTCGTTGAGGGAAGTAATAGTTTGGACAGACATATTTATATATATATGACTTGTAGGCTTTGACAAAAACCATAAAAACCGCTTGCATCGTTTGAAGCCCGAAGGCACGCCGCTGGGCTAACGCCGAGCCTGTGAGCCTAATCGGCTCACGCTCGCCCTTATTCCCTGCGGCTGCGGTCGGTTTCCGACCGCAGCCAGTAGGGGCGTTTTGCAAAACGCCCGGTAAATGGTTGACTGCGTCAGTTGAGCCATGCAGCACACACGGCGGGCGTTTTGCAAAGATAGTGCAAGGCGAGTGCAATTAAGTTTACTTAAATTGCCGAGCCGCAGCCTATCTTATTAAAAACGCCCCTACTCCGATAAGGCGAGCCGCAGGCCCACACAGGACAAGCGGTTTTGACTGTTTTTGTCTTATTCAACCAACGTCTATAAATTATTCGGGGCGTACCGAAATACGCCCCGAAAAACTATTTTATTATTATTTCAACTTAGGCATACCCGGCATCTGCGGCATCTTGCCCATCATAGCCTTCATCTTCGAGCCGGTCATCATCTTCATCATCTTGCGCGTCTGGTCGAACTGCTTGACGAGGCGGTTCACCTCCTGAATGCTGGTGCCGGAGCCTTTCGCGATACGCATCTTGCGGCTTTGGTTGAGGATTTCGGGGCGCTGGCGTTCTTTGGGGGTCATGGAAAGGATAATGGCCTCGATGCCCTTAAACGCATCGTCGTCGATGTCCACGTCTTTCAAGGCCTTGCCCACGCCGGGGATCATCGAGGCGAGGTCTTTGAGGTTGCCCATCTTCTTGATTTGCTGTATCTGGGCGAGGAAGTCGTTGAAGTCGAACTGGTTTTTCTGAATGCGGCGTTGCAGGCGCTGCGCCTCCTTCTCGTCGTACTGCTCCTGCGCACGCTCCACGAGGCTCACGATGTCGCCCATGCCGAGAATGCGGTCGGCCATACGCTCGGGGTGGAACACGTCGAGGGCTTCCATTTTCTCGCCCGTGCCCACAAACTTAATGGGCTTATCCACCACGGTGCGTATAGAAAGGGCAGCACCGCCGCGCGTGTCGCCGTCGAGTTTCGTGAGCACCACGCCGTCGAAGTCGAGGCGTTCGTTGAACTCCTTAGCCGTGTTCACGGCGTCCTGACCCGTCATGGCGTCCACCACGAAGAGCGTTTCGTCGGGCTGCGCGACCTCCTTAATGGCTGCTATCTCGCGCATCAGTTCCTCGTCAATAGCGAGGCGGCCGGCGGTATCGACAATCACCGTGTCGTAGCCCTTTGCCTTGGCCTCGTGGATACCTTCGCGGGCTATCTGCACGGGGTCTTTGCATTCGAGGTTCATATAAATGGGCACCTCTATCTGCTCTGCCAGCACGCGCAGTTGCTCCACGGCTGCGGGACGATATACGTCGCACGCCACGAGCAGCGGCTTGCGGCCTCGCTTGTTCTTGAGCAGCAGGGCGAGCTTACCGCTGAGGGTCGTCTTACCCGCACCGTTGAGACCGGCCATGAGGATCACGGCGGGGTGGCCTTTGAGATTGATGTCGGTTGCCTGCCCGCCCATAAGCTGCGCCAGTTCGTCGTGCACGATTTTCACGAGCAGCTGTCCCGGCTTCACGGCCGTGAGCACGTTTTGCCCGAGCGCTTTGGCCTTGACTTGGTCGGTGAATGATTTTGCAACTTTATAGTTCACGTCGGCATCGAGCAATGCGCGGCGCACGTCTTTGAGCGTTTCCGCCACGTTGATTTCAGTGATGCGTCCCTCGCCTTTGAGGATTTTGAAAGAGCGTTCAAGTCTTTCGCTAAGATTATCAAACATAGTGTATTCTTTACTTTTTCGGGCGCAAAGTTACAAAATAAAATCAACGTGGGCATTATCTTAGCTTACAATGGGGGAAAAGGCGTGGCCTGTGCGCGGCACAATAATCTTGGAGCGTTGCCGTTTTATGGTTATATACGAATACACGTTGGTTGAATCAGTTCGTGATTTTGACAAAAACCATATTTTTTTTCAACCAACTGATTAAAATCTTATACCCATGAGCGCACTTTCGATATTAGCTCTCGTCTTGCCCCTGCCGTTGGCTTTCGTGCTCCACGATGCGGAGAAGATAGCGGTGCAGGGCAGGTGGATACGGACGCACGGGGCGGAACTGTCGCGGCGTTTCCCAAAGTTTGAACCGATGATAGCGCGGCTCGGCGCACTCGGCACGCGCGGCTTTGCCATCGCCGCCGCCGAAGAACTGGCCGTGCTGCTCGCCGTTACGGCCTACGTATTGGTAGGCGGCACGTGGGCGGCAGAGGCATGGGGCGCAGTGTTTCTCGCGTTTTCCCTGCATCTGATTGTCCACGCCGTGCAGGCTGCCATGGTGCGGGGTTACGTGCCGGGACTGGCAACGTCGCTCCTGCTGCTGCCGTATGCCGCCTTCGGCGTGTGGAGCATGGGCCTCGTGTGGAGCGTTCCGAAAATCCTCGCGCTCGCTATGGCAGGCAGCCTCGCCGTGGCCGCCAACCTGCGGCTCGCGCACGGCCTCGGGTTGCTGCTGGCAAAGGGCAAAGGCGAAAATGCTGCTTAGGCCTCGCCGATATTGCCTCAATAATGCACATTATCTCCGCGTTTCTGCCTTTGCTTATATGAAAATTGCTAATTTTGCAAGAGTATATATATATTAGGAGTAGGGGCGTTTTGCAAAGATAGTGCAAGGCGAGTGCAATAGAGCTTGCTCTAATTGCCGAGCCGCAGCCTATCTTATTTAAAACGCCCGGTTAATGATTGCCTCATTGATTTATGCCATGCGGCGCACACGGCGGGCGTTTTGCGAAACGCCCCTACTCGTGAGACTTTAATTCAAATTTATATCATGCATACACGCGAAGAAAAACTTGAAGCTTTCGGCAGGCTGCTCGACGTGCTCGACGAACTGCGAGAGAAATGCCCGTGGGACCGTAAGCAGACCAACGAAAGCCTGCGCCCCAATACGATTGAAGAAACTTATGAACTCTGCGACGCGCTCGTGCGCGGCGACAAGGCGGAGACGTGCAAGGAACTCGGCGACGTGCTGCTGCACGTGTGCTTCTATGCAAAGATTGGGCAGGAAACGGGCGACTTCGACATCGCCGACGTGTGCCACCGCCTTTGCGATAAACTCATTTTCCGCCACCCGCACGTGTTTCCGCCGCTCGACGAGCCGAAGTCGAATGCCAAAACCTCGGAGGAGGTGTGCGAGCAGTGGGAACAACTCAAGCAGAAGGAGAAGGACGGCAACAAGTCGGTGCTCAGCGGCGTGCCCCGCGCGCTGCCCGCGCTCATCAAGGCTTACCGCATTCAAGACAAGGCGCGCAACGTGGGCTTCGACTGGGAAGAGCGCGGCCAGGTGTGGGACAAGGTGAAAGAGGAAATCGCCGAGTTTGAAGCCGAAGTGGAGGGTATGGACGCCGACCGCGCGGAAAGCGAGTTTGGCGACGTGCTGTTTAGTCTCGTCAACGCCGCCCGCCTCTACGGCATCAATCCCGACAACGCCCTCGAGCGCACCAACAGCAAATTTATCCGCCGCTTCAACTATCTCGAAGACCACACGCTCAAAGCGGGCCGCAAGCTCACGGACATGACGCTCGCGGAAATGGATGCAATTTGGGAAGAGGCGAAAAAATATGAAAAATAAATCTGATGAGAAATTATAAATACCTTACGATAGCGCTCTTTTCGGCCCTCACGGCCCTGCTCGCCCTCACGGCCTGCCACAACGACGACCCGATGCTCACGCCGCCCGCGAAGCTCGCCATCTGCCCCGCCCTGCCCTCGGGCGGCAACGCGCCGCTGAAATCGGTGCGCCACAACGGCAATATCGACGACTGCTACGACTGGACGCTCAGCTACGGCGACAACCGCCTGAAAAGCGCTTCGGGCACGCGCCGCAACAGCAACGCGAGTGCCGACAAAAAATATTCTTACAGCCTCACGCTGGCCTACGACTCCGAGGGCGTTTACATTTCCCACTCCGACGGCAGCACTATCAGCGTGGCGCTCGACGGCGAGAACCATATCACGCGGATGCAATACGGCACGAACACCTACACCTTCACCTATGCCGCAGGCCGCCTAAGCGGCTGGCAGAAAACGGAAACGACCACCAGCCTCGGACAAACGGCGCAGTACACGTCGAAAGGCGTGTTTACACGCGACGCCGCCGGCGACCTCATCGCCATCCTCTACACCGACACGCGGGGCAAGGCAACGCAGGTGACGCTCACGCCCTCGACCCTTACGAACCCCAACGGGCTGCTGCCCGAAACGGTGGGTAAGGAAATGGGCCTCGAAGGTTTTGAGGCGCTCTATTATGCCGGACTGCTCGGCGTGCCCGCGCCCCACCTCACGCAAAGCATCAGCAAGAAAACCGACGGCGAGGAAGAGGCCGAGACCACGGATTTCTCTTACTCGCAGCGCGGCGGCAACACGGTGCTCTGCACGTACAAGAACGGCAGCGTGGCTGTAAACTACGGGTACTGATGCCAGAGGGAGAACTTTCACGCGGTAAGGCTTTGTTCCGACTGCCGGCAGAAACCGCATACCATAGAATAGAAGGAACTGCCACGGCTGGCGGGGACGGCGCGTCCCTGCCGGCTGGCGGTTTTTTTATTGTGCCGTTTGCCGAAACTACCGATGCGCCCGCCGTGCGCATAGCGGAGGAGCGGCATGAGGTGTTGCCCGTGGCTTTTGAGGCAAGCGCCCCGCTGCCCGCCGCCGCGCCCGATGCCGAATTTGAAGCGGCGCAGCGCGAAGCCTATCACGCAGCCTTCTCCGCCGTCCACGCCCGCCTCGCCGACGGCGAACTGCAAAAGGCGGTGCTTTCGCGCCGCAAGC
Organism: Bacteroidales bacterium; assembly: GCA_022784065.1. Classification (GTDB taxonomy): domain Bacteria; phylum Bacteroidota; class Bacteroidia; order Bacteroidales; family Bacteroidaceae; genus Alloprevotella. The sequence goes on from JALFUO010000041.1 coordinate 12,667, forward strand.
GACTGCGCCTCGGAGCGGGCGTTTCGGCGGAAGAATTGTTCCTGCGTGCCTGCACAGAAAATCCTGACTGCTACGTAGCCCTATGGCATACGCCGCAAACGGGTTGCTGGCTCACGGCTACGCCCGAGTTGCTGCTGGGACGCGATGACGCGGACGGTTCATGGCACACCATGGCACTGGCAGGCACGATGGCCAGAAGCGTTCCGAACGCGCCCGCCTCCTTGCACGACTGGAGCGGAAAGAACCGGGCGGAGCAGGCGGTGGTGAGCGATTATATTTCCCAAAGGCTGCGCCTTTTCGCCACGGATATCCGTCAAGGCGAGGCGCTGACGTTTGGCGTGGGCAATATATGCCACTTGCGCACAGACTTTTCTTTCGCTCTCCCCGACCCCTCACCCAACGGCGTGCTCCGCGCCCTGCACGCGCTGCACCCCACGCCCGCCGTCTGCGGACACCCCACCGACCTCGCCCGACGCCTTATCCTTTCGCTAGAAACCACGCCGCGCCGCTATTACAGCGGGTTTTCGGGCTATGCCGGCAACCATGCGCCAGCTGCCTTCTACGTATCGCTGCGCTGCATGAACCTCCGCGCCGATGAAGCCGTGCTCTACGCCGGCGGCGGCCTTATGGCCGACAGCGCGGAAGAGGACGAATGGAGCGAGACGGAGCGCAAGATGCAACCCATGCTCCGCCTTTTCAATCTCTCTTAGAATAATATTGCTTCTAATAGATTCTATAGAAATTTTAATCACTATAGCCCCCATAAAAATGTATTGCAATAAAGCCAACGCCAACCAACTCACCGCCCTGCTCATTGCCCACGGCATCAGGGACATCGTGGTGTGTCCCGGCTCGCGCAACGGCGTGCTGGCGCACAATTTCCACGCCGCGCCGCTACTCAACGCCCACCCCGTGACCGACGAGCGCAGTGCGGGCTTCGTGGCTCTGGGACTGGCTTTGGCTACGGGCAGGCCGGCGGCGGTTTGCGTCACCTCGGGCAGTGCGCTGCTCGCCACGCTGCCCGCCGTCAGCGAGGCGTACTTCCGGCACATTCCGCTCATCGTGATTTCTGCCGACCGCCCGCCGCAATGGATCGGGCAGATGGACGGGCAGACGCTGCCGCAGCAGCATGCCCTGCAACCCTATGCCGATACATATAATATTATAGAACCTCAAAACGAAACGGAGCGTTGGGGCAACAATCGCCTCATCAACGAGGCATTGTGCCGCTGCCGCGAGCCGAAGGGCCGCCCCGTGCATTTCAACCTGCCCATCAGCGAACCGCTTTTCGCGTTCACCACCCCCGCACTGCCCTGCGAGCGCATGGTGAAAGCCTGCGCCGCCTCCGCGCCCGCGCCCCTGCCCGACGAAATCGTCAGCCTCATTGCCGAGGCAAGCAACCCGCTCTTGGTGGTGGGGCAATGCGAGCAGCGCGAAGCAGAAATCATCGACCGCCTCGATGGCGCGGGCAGAATGCTCGTGCTGCCGGAACTCACCACGCCCTCCGCCCTTTGCCGACGCACGGCTCTGCTTGAAGCCGACGACCATCTGCTATACTTGTACAGCCCAGATGTGGTGGTGCATATCGGCGGCAACTTCATCGGAAAGGCGGTCAAGAGATTATTACGAGAATACTTGCCTTTTTACTTAATCCGCATAGACCTCAGCGACACGCTCTGCGACACCTTTTGCCACCTCACGCACCACGTGCAGGCCGACCCCATCGATGCCGCCGCACAACTGCTTTACGCTTTGCCCGAAAACCAGAATGTGAAAAATGCAAGCGTAGCCTTCGACCGCCGTACGGCACAAGTCGATGCCGCCAACCTCGACGCGCTGCCCTTCTCCGACCTCACGGCGATGCGCCTGCTTGCCAAGCGGCTGGAACGGCAGGACGGCACGGTGCTCCACCTCGGCAACAGTTCCGTGGTGCGCAATGCGGCGCTATTTTTCGATAGCCACCGTTTGCGGGTGCATTGCAACCGGGGCGTGAACGGCATCGAGGGCTCGCTCTCCACGGCCGTGGGGCACGCCTTAGGCACAACGTGGCAAGTGTGGGCAGTGCTCGGCGATTTGAGTGCGCTCTACGATGCCAATGCCTTGTGGAACACGCAACTGCCGCCCAACCTCCGCATCGTGGTGTTCAACAACGGCGGCGGACAAATCTTTTCCCGCCTGCCGGGGCTCTATTGCAGCGAAGCCGCGCCCGGGCTCATCGCCGCCGCCCACGGCTATTCGTTGGAGCACATCGCCGCCGCCTTCGGACTGGAATACCATGCCGCACATTCTTTGGCGGAAGCCGACAGCGCGTTCACGGCGATGCTCGCCACCAGCGGCAAGGCGCAGCTCACGGAAATCTTCACCCGTTCGGCCGACAACGAAGAAGCACGCATTAAATACCAAGAAATAATTAATGCATTAGTAAACGAGTAAACGAGTATACAAGTAAACAAGACAGGTTACCATTACCCGTTGATTGAATGAGGCATAATATGACTATAGTATTATCTGCCTGGAAGGCAGTGCCTTCCAGGCACTTAACACTCAAATCAACCCAAACGTCTTACCATATAATTATTGTATAGCAAGATATTTCTATCGCGTTTACCCATTTACAAAAAAAAACGTCCACTAAAAAAACTTCCAAACTATGAGAAACTGGAAAACTATCAAGGAATACAAGGAAATCCTTTTTGACGAATTCAACGGCATCGCCCGCATCACGATTAACCGCCCGCGCTATCGCAACGCGTTCACGCCGCTCACGGTGTGGGAGATGAGCCAAGCGTTGGCTTATTGCCGCGAATGTCAGGACATCTGCGTCGTGGTGCTCACGGGTGCCGGCGACAAAGCCTTTTGCTCGGGCGGCGACATGCACGTCAAGGGCCGCGGCGGCTACGTGGGCGGCGACGGCGTGCCCCGGCTCAACGTCCTCGACGTGCAGAAGCAAATACGCTCGCTGCCTAAGCCCGTCATCGCCATGGTGAACGGCTACGCCATCGGCGGCGGTCACGTGCTGCACCTCATGTGCGACCTCACCATCGCTTCCGAGAATGCCATTTTCGGGCAGACGGGGCCTAAGGTCGGTTCGTTCGACGCCGGGTTCGGCGCGTCGTACCTCGCGCGAATGGTCGGGCAGAAAAAGGCCCGCGAGATATGGTTCCTCTGCCGCCAATACAGTGCGGCCGAAGCCGAACGTATGGGTATGGTGAACAAGGTAGTACCGGCCGAACAGTTAGAAGACGAGACGGTGGCTTGGGCTGAGGAGATGATGGAACGCTCGCCCTTGGCGCTGCGCATGATAAAGGCTGGACTGAACGCCGAACTCGACGGACAGGCCGGTATCCAGGAACTCGCCGGCGATGCCACGATGCTCTATTACATGCTCGACGAGGCACAGGAAGGCGGTCGCGCTTTCCTCGAAAAGCGCAAGCCCGATTTCAAGAAATATCCCAAACTGCCGTAAAAGAATAACGCTTATTTCAGCAACGCAATGACATCTTTCGGAAGCATTGCCTGCTTGCAATCTTCCGTTGGAGCGTTTTTGAGAAAAAGAATAGGAACAATAGTGTGCTTTTCTGCAAAGGGCAATAAAGAAGCCTTGCGTTCCAATTCAGCAATAAGACGGTAGGCATTCTCTTTGTTGGTCCATTTGCACTCGCCAACGAGCAAGTATTTCTTGTCAAGCGATTCGGCCACCACGTCAAACTCGGCCTGCTCAAGTTTCTTGTCCTCGCCCACCAGCGTTCCCCACCAGCGGCCTGCTTTCCCGTAAAGTATGCCATTTATCACATTCCCGGTACACGCTTCTCTGCACAGATTTTCCCATTGCATGCTCACATACTCTTGGAAATGCGCTTTCAGAGCCTGCTCAATTGGCAAACGCCGCCCGAGTTCAATGAAAGAAAGATTGGGCACAACGAACTGATAATAGAACGCCATGAAAGGATCGGCTATCTTGTAAAGACTTTTCTTGGCATTCTTTTCATCAACGCCAAAGGGTATGTCTCTTTCCAAAAAGCCGAGGTCAATAAGTTTCTTAAGCGGTCGCGACAGATTGGTGGTAGGTTCGTTGCACCGCGCTGCAATTTCAGAAATCCTATTTGCCCCTGCACCGATATAGGACATTATGGTTGAAATCTTGACAATATCTTTCACATCGTCACGGAAGAGCTTTACCGGCTCTTCATAAAGTGCGCCATTCACGGAAAATACGTTGTGCCAAATAGCCTCCTCGAAAGAGGCTCTGTGCTCTCTCAATTCCCAATAGCGAGGCACGCCGCCCCAAACGGCATACTCCTCAATCGTGCCCGCATCATCAAGCCCAAGCGCCTCCTGCATATAGGGCAGGCGCAACGGCGCCAGGCGCATCAACTCGTCCGTGCGGCCGTAAAGCGGGGCGGTAGAATCAAGGAACAAGCCATACATCATGTTTTGGGAAGAGCCACATAGTATGAGATTATATTTCAGCAACCGCTCGTCCACAAGCTTTTGCAACACCGAAGGCAACTCGGGCGACTGCTCCACAAGATACGGAAACTCGTCGAGGCAAAGCGTGAAGCGTTTTTCTGTGCGATAATTGACGGCACGGAATATTGCCTCCCAATCGGGATATTCCACTTTGTCAAAATCCGGGAACTGCTGTCCCAAAACTTTTGCAAGCAATATCCTTTGATGCTGCGCCTCGGAACGATCGGCAAGAAAATAAACGTCCTGCTCCGACAATACCTTTTTTATAAGGGTTGACTTGCCCAAGCGCCTGCGACCGTACAAAGCGACCAGTGAAGGCTTTTCTTGCGTTAAGGCTGCCCTGAAACGAGCCATTTCGTCTGTTCTGTCTACAAATATCATAGTCTAAAAATAATTATGCACTGCAAACATAATGTTTTTTGAGCATAATAAAAAAAAGAAAACGGCATTATTTTATATGATAAGCCCAAAATAGTATTCTTTCTAACGTCAAACACCTTTCCAATCATGTTCTTCTCCCTCCCCTCCCTGCCCCCGTTTTCGGTGCGTGTCGTGCCGCGCACGCTGGTGTTCAAGCAACCGGCGGGCACCTCGCGCGGCGTTTACACGGAGCGGCGACTGTGGTACATTATTATATATGGCACGCACGAGGGGCGGCGGTTCACGGGCGTGGGAGAGTGCGCCCCGCTCTTCGACCTCAGTTGCGACTACGATGCCGACTATGAGGCCGGGCTCCATGAGGCGGCGCGGCAAGTGGAGGCTCGGGGCGGCGACGCGCTGGCCGCACTGCGCTGCAAACCGTCTGTGCTCTTTGGTTTTGAAACCGCCATGCTCTCGGCCGCAGCCTCCCTGCGCGGCGACTACCGCCGGCTCTTCGACACGCCTTTTACCGACGGCGGCGAGGGCATCGCGATTAACGGCCTCGTATGGATGGGGCGGCACGAAGAGATGCTGGCACGCATGGAGGAGAAACTCGAAAAAGGGTTCTCATGCGTGAAACTTAAAATTGGGGCGATAGATTTCGCCGCCGAGCTCGACCTTATCCGCCGCCTCCGCGCCCGTTTCAGCCAAGAGAGCGTCACGCTGCGCGTAGACGCCAACGGCGCATTCGCCCCGCAAGAGGCGTTGCAGAAATTGGAACTGCTCGCCCGCTACGACATTCACAGCATCGAGCAGCCCATTCGCGCCGGGCAGTGGCAAGAAATGGCAAGGCTCTGCCGCCAAACGCCGTTACCGATTGCCCTCGACGAGGAACTCATCGGCATTCACGGCCGCGAAGAAAAAGAAGAATTGCTCAACGAGATACGTCCGCAGTTCATCGTGCTGAAACCCACGCTCCACGGCGGCCTCTCGGGCGCGGCGGAGTGGATGGACGCGGCGATGCGGCGCGATGTCGGCTTTTGGGTGACGAGTGCCTTGGAGAGCAACGTGGGGCTCAACGCCCTCGCGCAGTGGGTGGCGCATTTGCTGCCCCAACTCCCCCCCAGCCTCGCCAGACTGCCGCAAGGCCTTGGCACGGGACAATTATTCGTGGAAAACTATTCGGGGATAAATCTTTGCATCGAGGGCGAGCGGCTGTTCTACGATACAGCCGAGCAACGCGCCTTCCGCCAAGAGTTGAACAAGTTTGCGGCAGAATGGCACAGCCCCTGCCCCACCCTGCGCGTGCAAACGTCGGGCTCGACGGGCAGCCCGAAAGAGATGATTGTGGAAAAGAGCCGTATGCGTGCCAGTGCGCTCGCCACGTGCCGTTTCCTTAATCTCCATGCCGGACAAACGGCTTTGCTCTGCCTGCCGCTGCGTTACATTGCGGGTAAGATGCTGGCAGTGCGGGCGTTCGTGGGCGGCCTGCGCCTCGTGCCCGTCGCGCCGTGCGCCAACCCTTTGAAAGACTTGCACGAACCGCCGCATTTCGCCGCCATGACCCCGATGCAGGTCTACGAATGCCTGCGCCTGCCCCGCACGCGCAGCCTGCTGCGCCGCATCAAGTGCCTGATTATCGGCGGCGGCGCGGTGAGCAAGGAGTTGGAAAGCCTGCTGCGCTCGTTTCCCAATGCCGTGTGGAGCACCTACGGCATGACGGAAACGCTCTCGCACATCGCCCTGCGCCGATTGAGCGGCGCAGAAGCGGCGGCCGCCTACACGGCACTCCCGGGCGTGCGCATCGCAACCGATAGCGACGGTCGCCTGCTCATCGACGCGCCCAGCGTCTGCCCAGAGCGGCTGACCACCAACGATATTGCGGAAATCCTGCCCGACGGCTCGTTCAAAATCCTCGGGCGCACGGACAATATTATATGTTCCGGCGGACTGAAATTCCAACTTGAAGCATTGGAGGAAAAACTCGCGCCGCTGCCTGTGCCGTTTCTGCTTACCGCCATTCCCGACGCCCGCCTCGGCCAGGCACTCGCCCTGATTTACGAGGGCGCAGATGCCGACAGCGACCTCCTGCTGCGCCTCTGCCGCGAACGCCTCGGCCGTCACGAGCAGCCGCGCTATATGCTCCGCGCCGCCCGTCTGCCGCGCACCGAAACGGGCAAGCCTGCCCGCAAGGAAGCCGCGCGGCTGGCCGAACAACTGGCTGCTCAGAATTGATGCGTTGACAAAGTTAGACTGTGCCCTATTATATGATTTGAGAAAAAAACAATCAAAACCGCTTGTCCTATGTGGGCCTATCGGCTCGCCTTATCCGATTAAGCCCCAGCCTGAAAGTCTGTCGTCTTTCGTCTGGTGCTTAATCTGCTAAGGCTACGGTCGGTTCCCGCCCGCCCACACAGGACAAGCAAAAAACAGGAAAAAGTTGACGTTTACTTTTTGCTGTAAATAGTAAAGAAGAAAATGCTTTACTTTTTTCTGTTTTTTGCTTGCGTCGTTTGAAGCGGGCGGGAACCGACCGCAGCCGCAGGGATTAAGGGCGAGCAAAAGCCGAAAGGCTTTAATGCTCGGCGTTAAGACCGGCGGCGTGCCCTTGGGCTTCAAACGCCGCAAGCGGTTTTTTCTGTTTTTGTCAAAAAAAATCTATCAAATTCAACCAACGCATAATATCAACTATTCCTCTCAAAATCCATTTATAAACCCCTCTCTACTGATATGCGCACCATCGAACTGCTTTCTCCTGCCCGCGATGCCGACTGCGGCATCGAGGCCATACGCCACGGCGCAGATGCCGTGTACATCGGCGGGCCGGACTTCGGCGCACGCGCGGCGGCCGGCAACAGCGTGGACGACATACGGCGGCTCTGCGACTACGCGCACCTCTTCGGCGCAAAAGTCTACGTGACGCTCAACACCATTCTCTACGACCGCGAACTCCCTGCCGCCGAAAGGCTCATCGTACAACTCTACCGCGCCGGAGTGGACGCGCTCATCGTGCAGGACTGGGCGTTGCTACGCCTCAACCTGCCGCCCATTGCCCTCCACGCCTCGACGCAGATGGACAACTGCACGCCCGAGAAGGCGCGGCTCCTGGAGGCCGCCGGCTTCCGGCAAATCGTGCTGGCCCGAGAGCTTTCACTCGCGCAGATTAAAGAGATTGCGCAAACGGTCAGCGTGCCGCTCGAAGCCTTCGTGCACGGCGCGCTCTGCGTGAGTTACAGCGGTCGTTGCTATGCCTCGCAATATTGTTTCGGACGCTCTGCCAACCGCGGCCGCTGCGCCCAGTTCTGCCGCCTCGGGTTTGACTTGGTAGATGCCGACGGCAACGTCATCGCCCGCGACAAGCACCTGCTTTCGCTGCGCGACATGAACCGCTCCGACAGCATCGGGGAAATGATCGATGCCGGCGTGTCATCATTCAAAATCGAGGGGCGGCTCAAAGATGCCTCCTACGTGAAGAACGTCACGGCGTGGTATCGCCGCCGCATCGACGAGGCCATCGCCCGCCGCCCCGACACGCTGCGCCGCAGTTCCTACGGTACGTCAGTCCTCGCCTTCTCACCCGACCCCGCCAAGAGTTTCAACCGTGGTTTCACGGACTACTTCCTGCATGGCCGCACGCCGCAGCCCATTCACAACTTCCTCACGCCCAAAGCCATGGGCCCCGCCGTATGCACCGTGGAGCGCGTGTCGCCGAGAAGCATCGTGGTCAAGATGCTACCCGCCTGCGCCGACGGCGGCATCAACGCCGGCGACGGCCTGTGCTTCATCGACGAGGAGGGGCGGTTGCAGGGATTTCGCGTGAATAAGGCGGAGGGCGGCACACTCTTCCCGGCAGGCGACTTTCCCCGCCCCGGACGCGGCACGACGCTCTACCGCAATCAGGACTTTGCGTTTGAGAAAATCCTCTTGCGTCCCGACACAGCCGACCGCCGCCTGCGCCTCGACATCACGCTGCGCGAAACGCCGCGCGGCTATGCCCTCGACCTGCGCGACGAGACGGGCACTGCCGTTCAGCAAGAATTTGAGGCCGACCACGCGCCGGCGCAAACGCCGCAGCAGGCAGCGCAGGAGCGCACGCTTTCCAAACTCGGCAACACGCCGTTCTGCGTGGGAGAGATTAGTATCAAACTCAACGGCGAGCGGTTTATTCCCGCCTCGCTGCTCACGGAATGGCGGCGCACGGCGGTAGAGGCCTTGCTCGCTGCCCGCCGCGCGTCTTACACCCGCGACCGAGCCGCCGCGCCCAACCCATCCGCCCTGCGTGCGCTGATGCCCGAAAGCGTTGATTTTAAGGGGAACGTGGCCAATGCCGAGGCCCGAGCCTTTTTGCAGAAGCACGGCGCGACAGACGTGGCCCCGGCTTTCGAACTCTTGCAGCCTGCCGCCGCCGTGCCGCTCATGACCTGCCGCCACTGCCTGCGCTTTGCCTTCGGCCAATGTCCCAAGCAGTCGGACAAAGCGGTTGCGCCGCGCTGGAAAGAACCCGTGAGCCTCCGCCTGCCCGATGGCCGCACCTTTCCCCTGTGCTTCGACTGCCATCGCTGCGAAATGCAGGTGCTCAAACCTTAGTGTCCCAAAGTAGGGGCGTTCAGCAGAACGCCCGCCGTGTGCGTGCCGCATGACACAGTATGTTTACGTCATTGTGGCGGGCTGAAAGCCCAATTGTTGCCCATAGCCCAGGGCAGCGCCCTGGGGAAGCGTTATGCATTGATTAAAGTGTCGCGCTCTGTAAGAGCAGCCTTCATTATGAGGGGCAACGCCCCGTGGCATTGCCTGCGGGAATTACGCGCTCGAGGCGCGTGGCATTTTTGCGCCAGCGCAAAAATGCCAAATGTATTAATCGCGGAATACGTCCCCCCCAGGGCGTTGCCCTGGGCTATGGGCAACAATTGGGCTTGCAGCCCGCCACAAAATATTAGTCAGCCAGCCACAAAATATTTTTCAGACCGCCCAAATTATTTTTTTGAAACATTAATCGCCCCACTATCTCCCGTGACAGCAAACGCTATCACGGGAGAATTTTTTCCTTTCCCCTTGCAATTTTTCCCTGTCTGCTATGACAATTTTCATTTTCTCGGAGATATTTTTTGTTACAAACTTGCTAACATACGTTACAAACTTTGTAACACGTATTCCAAACTTTGGAATATATATTCAAAACTTTGGAATAAAAAATATCTTAGCAGATAGGAAAAAATTTCAAGGAGAAAAGAAGATTTTTCAAGGAGAAAAGAAAAAATATCCCGCTGATATTTTCGCCCAGAAAGGCAAAGAGGAGCGTAAGCAAAAAGAAATACCTTTTGTTCATAGCGTTTTTGTATTAGTTGAAAATAAATAATATTCCTCTCAATGACAGAGGAACCTATAAAATAAATGTTTTCGGCAGAAATTTCCTCAAAATATGGATTTCTATCACGTAAAAGAAACAGGGTAATATAGAATATTAAATATTTTTATGAATACCCCCCCCTATTTTGTAATTTATAGTTTTCAATTAAATCGGTTTCTCTTATAATTAAGTGCCTTTTATGTCACCAAAAAGAGCGGTTGGCTTATAAGAAAAGCGGCAAAAGGCGGTTTTTAGGGCGTGCCCGCGGAGGCTCGTTTTTATTTTCTTGGCAAAAAGGCCTATTTTTGTAAGGCATAATGGGCAAAATGCCCGTTTGGGATATAAGAAAAGCAAATCTACCTGTTGGTTGAAGTAACCAAAATCTCAGGTTCGCGAGTAGGGGCGTTTTGCAAAACGCCCGGAAAATGGTTGACTCATTGACATTTGCCATTTTCCAAAATGTCGGCAGTACTCGGCGAGCGTTTTGAAAAACGCCCCTACACGAGAGACCAAAAATAGG
>JALFUO010000011.1 GCA_022784065.1 Bacteroidales bacterium
TGTAAGTTGAAGAGGGAGCGTAGCGGGCTACGTGACCGATGAGACTTACGATTTAGACCGAAAAGAAAACAAAAGATGACAAAACGTCAACCCAACATTATTGTAAATTTTTACGGTGGGAATTTATAGAACCCACCTTTATCCTTTGTTTCTTCCGAACAGGCGGCCTCTCAGGCTGCGGCCGTGCGAATCGGCTGCATAGCCGTAGCCATAACCGTAAGAGCAGGAATAGCGCGGGTCGGCAATGTCGGCATCATTCAGCACGATGCAAAGGTTATTGAAACGCTTGTTCTGGTACATGCGTTCGAGGTCGGGGAGGAAGGCCTTGTCCTGAACGCCCACGCGGATGACGTAGAGCGTCACCTCTGCCACGCGCGAGATAATGCCGGCATCGGCAACGGAGAACATCGGCGTGGTGTCGATAACGATATAGTCGTATCGCTCCGAAGCATTGCGCACCAGTTCTTCCAAGCGGTCGGACATAAGCAGTTCGGTGGGGTTGGGCGGCAACATGCCGGCAGGAATAAAGTCAACGTTGGTGTCTACGGCGTTGGGGATGATAATGTCGTCGATTGCAACGCTCGAGCCATCGTCGATGAGGAAGCCCGTAAGGCCCACGTTCTTGCCATATTTGTGGCTGATGGTGCGCTTGCGTATGTCGCCGTCGATGAGCAGCACCTTCTTACCCGTCTTGCCGAAGATGACCGAAAGGTTGGTGGAGACGAAGCTCTTGCCCTGCCCCGGCGTGGAACTGGTGGTGACAAACACGCGGGCGTTGCGGCGCATGAAGTTAAGGCCGTAGCGCAGCATGCGGAACGCCTCCACAATGGGCGCGTCGTTGTTGACCGAAGCAATATTCGGGTGCTTCTCGTTGGTCTTCCAGCGCGTCAGTTCGCCGGCGATAGGAATGTCGGTGTAGTCTTCGATATCCTTGCGTCCGCTGACTGTGATGTCGAGCAGCGAGTGTAGCCAGAGCACCATCGCTGGAATGGCAAGGCCGATAATGAGGCTAATGAGCATGATGATGCCGCTGCGCGGGGAAACGGGGGCTTTCGCGCCGAGCGGGGCTTCGACGAGGCGCACGTTTGCTTCGTTGATGGCGAGCTGCATGGCCACTTCCTCGCGCTTGTTGAGCAGATAGGTATAAAGCGCTTCTTTGAGCGACTGCTGGCGCTGGATATCAAGTCCCTGCTTCTCTTTTTCAGGCGCGCCCGCCATGTTGCCTGTGAGCGTGTTCTCATTGCCGCGCGCATCGCGCAGCTGCATCTTCACCGTCTGCACATAGCTGCGCAGCGAGGCGGCAATGGCTGTGCGCATCTCGGCGAGTTGCCGGTCGTGCTCGCGTACAACCGACTGCGATTCGCTGGAGTTTTCGGCGAGGCGGTTGCGCTCGTTCATCAGGGTGTTGTATGCCGTAATCTGACCGTTGAAATCACCGCCCGTGAGGTTCAGGGAGGGGATAAGTTCGTGGCTGTTGGCATGCTTGTTCACATAGTCGGCAAGGTATTCGGCAATGCTAAGTTGCGTTTCAAGCTCCAGCGTGAGTTTGCGGGCGGCAGAACTTTCTGTGGTAAACGTCTGTGCGCTCTGCGTGAAATTGATAATGCCGTTTTGCTTCTTGAAATTCACGAGTTGGTTTTCAACGCGGCTAAGTTCCTCGCCGATCAGAGCGATGCGCCCCTCTACGAAGTCCGCCGTGTTTTGCGCCACGCGGTTCTTGTTGTCTACGACATCGCGTTTGTAAGCCTCGAATATTTCGTTGAGGATATCTTCCGCGCGGCGGGCATTGACATCGTTGCAGCTGATCACCACGAGCGAGCTTTCCTTGTCGTATTCCGTGGCAGATACTTTCATTTTGCAGATTTGGGCTGCCGTTTTCGGCGTGTAGCGCGTCACCTTGAAGCGGTCGCCGACCGCCAACTCGGCAAAGAAAGCAGTGCGGTGCACGGTGAGCGTGCCCACAGGCGTCTTGGCAGGAACGCCGAAGCGCACATCTACAGCGACTTTGCCGGCATCGTCGTCCTCCAAGCCCTCAAAAGAAGAGAGGCGGCAGGCATCTTCGCCCTTTTTCTCAACGGTGAATGCATAATTTATTTGCGCCGGCTTGTCGAAAGTAATATTGACGGGGCGCTTGTCGTAGAGCGAAACAGTGTGCAGGGCGCGTTTCATCGTGTAGTCTACGTCTAAGCCCAACGAGTCTGCCACGCGCTCCATAAGGCGCAAAGAGGAAAGGATGAACAACTCGTTTTTCAGATTGTCGCCCACGCTGATGCCGCTTAAATCCATCGCGGCGTTGACGCTGCGGCGCGTGCGGCGCGAAGAAGATATTCCAGTGCCCGTGCCCTCGGCATCTTCGATAAGCATTACAGCCTCGCGATGATACACGCGAGACTGGCGTTGCTGGTAAAACCACCCGACAACGAGGCATACGCAAGCGGAAGCAAGAAACCACTTCCAGTTGGAAATAAATTGGTAATAGCAGATTTTAAGAATGGGCAGCAACTCTGACTGATTGTCCTGTATGTCTTCACGCTGCATCTGTGAATTCTTCATGTTGGCGTCTATATATAATATATGTATAGATAGAGACTTTAAATTTTGACAAAAACATACTCTATCGCGTGCAAAGTTAAGAAGAAAAAATTGTATTATAAGATACTTGCGCCTTTATTTGTGCACAAGTGTGACAGACGGGGGCGCGGCGCAGTTGCGTGCCGATTACTTTCTTATATCAAGTTAGCGTCCCTATATGTGGGAGATGTTAAAACTTCTTCGTAGTTTTGCACTATGGATACACTGCAATACCCGAACATCCTTATCATCTACACGGGCGGGACAATCGGCATGATTGAAAATCCCGAGACCGGCGCGCTCGAAAACTTCGACTTCGAGCAGTTCCGCCACCACGTGCCCGAGCTGAAACGCTTCAATTACAACATTGACGCGCTCGCCTTCGACCCGCCCATAGATTCCAGCGACATGGAACCGCGCTACTGGGTGAAGATGGCGCATATCATCGCCGACCATTACGATGCCTACGACGGCTTCGTGTTGCTGCACGGCACGGACACGATGGCCTACACAGCCTCTGCCCTGAGCTTCATGCTCGAAAACCTCAGCAAGCCCGTTGTCATCACTGGCTCGCAGCTGCCCATCGGACAGTTGCGCACCGACGGCAAGGAAAATCTCCTGACCAGCATCGAAATCGCCGCCGCAAAGGACCAGGACGGGCGGCCGATGGTGCCGGAGGTGTGTATTTTCTTCGAAAGCCGCCTGCTGCGCGGCAACCGCACCATGAAAATCAATGCCGAGGGTTTCAACGCCTTTCGCTCTTACAACTATCCCGCATTGGCGCACGCGGGCATACACATCAAATATGAGGAGCACCTTATCCGCCGCCCGCAGCCGGGCGCACCATTCAAGCCGCACTTCCTGCTCGACAATAATGTGGTGATCATCACGCTTTTCCCCGGCATACGCAAGGACTACGTGGACACCGTGCTTCGCATTAAGGGACTGAAAGCCGTAATCCTCAAAACGTTCGGCTCGGGCAACGCACCGCAGAAAGAATGGCTCGTGGAGAGCCTGAAAGAACTGAACGAGAAGGGGGTTATCCTCGTGAACATCACGCAGTGCTCCAAAGGCACGGTTGAAATGCACCGCTATGGCACGGGGCTGCAACTGCTGCAAGCGGGCGTAATCAACGGCTACGACAGCACGGTGGAGAGCATGGTGACGAAACTTATGTTCCTCCTCGGGCACGGGCACTCGAAAGCAGAAATCATCGAACTGATGAACACGAGCATTGCCGGAGAAATAACCATCGGGTGATGACTTTTTCTAAAAAAATCTTATTCTCTTTACTTCCCTTGGCGGGGCTCTTCGCCAGCCTCGGTTGCACTGGTCGCCGCGCGGGGCATGAGTTTGCGCCCGCGCCGCTGCGCTATGCCGAACTGCTGCGTCTGAGCGACACGCTCGGATGCACGTTTGCGGAAATAGCCGATCCGTGGCACGAGGAACGCACGATGCAGCGGTACTGCTTGGTGCCGCAGGGAGCAGCCGTGCCGGAAGAGGCAAGTAGTTACGTCATCGTGTGCACGCCGCTGCGCCGCATAGTGTCGGGCACGGCGCTCCATGCCGCCCTGTTGCAGGAACTCGGCGCGGAAGATGCCCTCGCAGGGCTATTTGATGCGGAATACGCCGTGGGGTCTGCATTAAAACAACTCATACAGACGGGGCGGCTGAAACCGGCGGGCAATTCCATGAAGCCCGATGCGGAACTGCTGCACGCCCTGCGCCCCGACGCCTTGCTACTCTCGCCTTTCGAGAACGCGGGACACGGGTCGCTGGCCGCGCTGGGCGTGCCGATTGTCGAGTGCGCCGACTATATGGAAACGTCGCCCTTGGGGCGCGCCGAGTGGATGCGCCTCTACGGACGGCTCGCGGGACGCGGCGCGGCGGCCGACAGCCTGTTTGAACTGGTGGCGCACCGATATGTAGACATTAAGCAGAAGGCTGCCGCCACATCCGAGCGTCCCACTGCGATGTGCGACCTGCCGCAAGGCGGCACGTGGTTCGTGCCGGGCGGGCGCAGCACGATGGGACGGCTCTTTGCCGATGCGGGCATCTGCTATCTTTGGAAGGACAACGGCGACAAGGGCTCGCTTTCCCTCACTTTTGAAGGCGTATTCGACCGCGCCCGCGATGCCGACTGGTGGCTAATCAAGCAGGGCTGGCCCGCGCCGCCCAGCCGCAAGGTGCTGGCCGATGAGTTTCCCCACGCCGAGCGTTTTAAGGCGTGGCGCGAGGGCAAAGTGCTGGTGTGCAACACGCTCGCGACGCCCTATTTCGAGGAAGTGCCTTTCCACCCCGAGCGTTTGCTACAAGAACTCGCCGCCATCTTTCACCCCTTCCTGCGCCCCGAAGATTTTGCCCCGAGATATTTTTATTATTTGGAAAAGTAGGGGCGTTTCGCAAAACGCCCGCCGAATGCGCCGACATTAGAAAACAAACGCCTGATTAAAGATAGTTTTTATGGCCAAGGACATCTTATCACCCACGTCCAGCCGCCGCACCCGAATGGTATTTGCGGCTGGCCTGCTGCTGCTGCCCCTGCTCGTGACGGCAGCTTTGCTCACTGGCAGCATGCGGCTCGCGCCCGGTGAGGTGCTGTCGGCACTTGCCGCTACGCCGTCCGACGGTTCGCCGGCGGCGTTTATCGTGTGGCAGTCGCGCGTGCCCCAAATCGCGGTGGCACTGTTGGCAGGCGCATCGCTCTCGGCAGCAGGCTTGGTGATGCAAACGCTGTTTGCCAACCCTTTGGCAGACCCCTCGTTGCTCGGCGTGAACTCCGGCGCGTCGCTCGGTGCGGCTCTCGTGCTGCTGTGTGGCGGCGGGGCTCTGATTTCGGGTGGCGGCATGATAGCCGGTTTCACGCTCACGCTCGCGGCAGCGTTTCTGGGCGCAATGGCAGTGATGTTCGTGCTGCTTGCCCTCTCGTCCGTGCTGCGCGGCAATATGGCCTTGCTCATCGCCGGCGTGATGGTTAGTTTTCTGCTCTCGGGCATCATCTCGTTGCTCAACTTCTACGCCACCTCGCAAGGCGTGCGCTCTTTCGTGATTTGGGGGCTGGGCGATTTCAGCGGCGTGCCGCTCGGCAACCTGCCACTCTATGCCGTGCCCGTGCTGCTCACGCTATTCGCCCTATTGTTTTTGGCCAAACCGCTCAACGCCCTGCTCCTGGGCACGGAGTATGCGCACAACCTCGGCTACTGCGTCCGTACCGTGCGCACCCTCGGGCTGCTGGCCGCCGGCTTGCTCGCCGCCGCCACTACCGCCGTGTGCGGTCCCGTATCGTTTATCGGCCTTGCCGTGCCGCACATCGTGCGCCTGCTCTATCGCCGCGCCGACCATCGCCTGCTTATTCCCGCCTCCATGATTTGGGGCGGCAACGTGGCCCTCTTTGCCCTGCTGCTCACCCGCCTGCCCGGCGAGCGCGGTGCCCTGCCCCTCGCGGCGGTCACGCCGCTTATCGGTGTGCCCGTCGTGTTTTATATTCTTACAAAAAGGGGATTGAGGGGATAAATCGGGGGACTTGCTCCCATTTTTATAATTTCATTGGGCTGTTTTCGCCTTAAAAAAGTACCTTTGCAAACGAAAGTCGCCCGAAAAAGTGTAGACTTTAAGCAAAAAGTCGCCCGAAAAAGTGTGTGCTTCGGCAAAAAAGTCGCCCGAAAAAGTGTGTCAATAAACCCTACTGCTCTCAATTATAACGATATATGTACAAAAGAAAAATTGAGAACTTTCTTAGCCTTTGGAAAAGCAATAAAAACAGGAAACCATTGGTTATAAAAGGTTGCCGCCAATGCGGAAAAACGAGCTCCGTGCGCCAATTTGCCTCGAAGCATTATAAGCATGTGGTTTACATGGATTTCCATGAGCAGAAAGACCTGAAATCTCTGTTCCAAGGGGCTTTAAGCGTGGATTATCTCATTGTCGCCATCTCTGCCGCGTTGCCCGATGCTCGGTTTGTGCCTGGTAAGACCGTGATTATCTTTGACGAGATACAAGATTGCCCTCAGGCGCGCGCTTCTCTCAAATTCTTTAAGTTAGATGGTCGGTTCGATGTCATTTGCACCGGTTCGTTGCTCGGCGTTAACGGTTATCGTTCTGAGCATCAGGAAGGGGCGGTAGGCTCTACGCCGGTAGGATTTGAGATGATAGTGGATATGTATCCCATGGATTTTGAAGAATGGCTTTGGGCTAATGGCATTCAATCTCCTGTCTTTGACTTATTGCGCCAATGTTTTGAACAAGAAACGCCTGTGCCGGAAGCTATTCACAATCGTTTGCGTCAGCTGTTGCTGGAATATATCATCATTGGCGGAATGCCGGAGGCTGTCAAAACGTTCTTGGAGACACGCGATGTCAATCAGGTGATAAGCGTTCAACGGAGTATCATTGACGAATATAAGTCAGACATGGTGAAATACGCCGCCCCGCAGGATAGGTCGCGCATCAGGGAATGCTTCGAGTCTATCCCTCGCCAATTAAGTAGGGACAATAAGAAGTTCACTTATTCGGTAGTCCGCAAGGGCGGTCGTAGCAGCGAATATATCAGCAGTTTGCAATGGATAGAAGATGCCGGTATTATTCGCCGCTGCTACAACCTTTCGATTACAGAATTGCCGCTGGGAGGCAATGCAATTCAGGATTGCTTCAAAGTATATATGGCAGATACTGGGCTTTTTATCAGTATGCTGGACGATGGCACTCAGTCTGATATCCTGCAAGGGCAGCTGAATGCCTATAAAGGTGCTATCTATGAAAACGCCTTGGCTGATATTTTGGGTAAGATGGGGCGTAAATTATATTACTTCCAAAAACCCGACAGTATAGAAATTGATTTTATCATTCGTTACAAGGGAACTTGCACGCCAGTAGAATGTAAGGCGAAGACTGGCAATGCAAAATCCTTGAAAACCCTGTTGAGACACCCTGAAAAGTATCATGTTAGCCATGCCATTAAATTGGGCGATTACAATGTTGGGCGAAGCGATGCATTGCTTACTTTGCCGTTTTATATGGCCTTTCTGCTGAATGAAATATAAAAAAAGGAGCATCACTGCTCCCTTTTTTATTTGGTTTTCAACCCTCCCTTATGATTTTTCTTCAAGCAGAATAGGATTTCGAGGCCGCCGCCTTTGCGGTTGCGCACGGAAATTTCGCCGGAGTGGCAAAGCACGGCGTTGCGCACGATAGAGAGGCCGAGACCCGTGCCGCCGCAGTCGCGCGTGCGTCCTTCCGTGACGCGATAGAACCGCTCGAAGAGGCGCGGCAAATGCTCCTCGGGCACGCCGCAGCCCGTGTCGCGGAAAGAGAAATAGAGAAAATCTTTGTCCTCGTTGTATAGTTCTGCACACATCTTCGTGCCCTGCCCGGCGTAGCGGATGCTGTTTTCCATAAGATTGCGGAAAATGGCGTAGACAAGGGAATAGTTGCCCGTGAGTGCTGTGCCGGGGGGAATGAGTTTCTGGAACTCCATGCCCGCCTGCTCCATGCTGCCGCGCAGCTCGTCGGCAATGTCTTCCACCATACGGCTCACGTCGATTGTCTCGAGCGGCAACGCCTCGGGCGCTTCTTCTGCCTTTGTTATCAAGGCTACGTCGCGGATGAGGTCGGTGAGCCGCACCGCTTGCGCGTGGGCTTTCCGCAGGAAGTCGTCCTTGCGCTGTTCGTTCAGCCCCGCACATTCCATTATCGTTTCCAAATATCCGCGTATGCTGCTCAATGGCGTGCGCAACTCGTGCGTGATGTTGTTGCTCATCTGCTGCTTGAGTTTCTTGGTCTGTTCGGCCTGCGTGGTGTCGGTGAGCGACAGTTCGAAACTCTGGTCGCTGTAAATCAGCACCTGCACGGCGAAGCAAGAACTGCCGGCCTGTATCGTGTAGCGGAAGAGCGGCGCTTCTTTCACGGGGCTGCCGCCGTTTTCGTTTTGCTCGAGGAACTCGCAAACGGGCTGGAAGCGTTCGTTGCTCCAAAGCGCGTTGAGGTCGGCCGTGGGGCGGTCGAGGATTGTGTTGGCGTATTGCGTGAACTTGGGGTTGGCAAATATTTTCTGCCTGTCGGGCGAAAAGATAGCGATGCCTGCTTCCGAATAGAGGAAGTGGCGCAGGAGGCGTTCGCGCTCCAAGGCAATTTGCCGGTTGCTCTCGTCGAGTTGCCGGTATTTCAGGGTGAGCGTTGCCGCCACGTCGCCCAGTTCGCTGTGGGGAAACTTCAACTGATCGTAGTCCACCAGCCCCCTGTCGGCGGAACTGATGAAGAGGCGCAGCTGGGCAATGGCCTTGCCGAAGTGGTCGGAGATATAAATGAGCAGCACGAGCACTATGGGGAAGAGCATCAGCGCAAACCACAGGAACACGTTGTCGGCTTTCATGAAATTGCGCACCTCGTCGTCGTAAGGCAATGCCACGCGCACGATGAGGCTGCCGTAAGCCTTGGCGAAATAGAAAAATTCCTTGCCTTCGGTGACGGAGGCGCGTATGTCGCTGCCTTCGTTCTCGTTGAGCGCGAGGCGCACCTCGGGGCGGTCGTGGTGGTTGCCCATCTCGTGGGGCATCATGCCGTCGCTCTCGTATATCACCGTGCCATTTTTTCCGATGACCGTGAGGCGCAGTTCTTTCGGCAGCAGCAGTTTCACCTTTTTGAGTTCTTCCACGGCGGCTGTGCTGTTCAGCCCGTTTGTTTCAATGTCGCCCGCCACGAGGTCGGCATAACTCAAAAGCCGCGCTTCGAGCAACTCGCGCCGATATTGCCGCTCACGATTGTATTGGAAACCTACAAGCAGCAATGTAAAGGCTGCAAAAAGCAACGTGAAGTTCAGCAGCAGTTTGCTGCGATACGAAAGCATCATTTTTTAGTAAACGAGTAGACGAGTTAACAAGTAGACAAGTAAACGAGTAGACAAAATCCCCTTTTATTCAAAACAATAGCCGTAGCCCGGGCGGTTGGTGAGGCGCAGACCGGCTGCGCCGAGCTTTCTGCGCAGGCGGGCGATGTGCACGTCGATGGTGCGGTCGATGACGATGCAGTTGGTGCCGCGCCAAACCGCCGCGAGGATTTCGTCGCGCGAGAACACGCGCCCCGGCTGCCGTACCATAAGGCTGAGAATGCCGAACTCTTTTGGCGAAAGGCGCACCTCCATACCTTCCACGTAGGCCGCTTTGCGCTCAAAGTCGATCGTCAGTCCTTCCGAGGTCAGCATTTTCGGTTTCGACACCTCCGTGCCGCTGCGGCGTAGCACGGCGCTGATGCGTGCCAGCACCTCGTGCAGGGAAAACGGTTTGCAGATGTAGTCGTCGCCGCCTGCCGAAAAGCCGGTGAGCAGGTCTTTCTCCGCGTCCTTGGCTGTGAGAAAGATGATGGGCGTATCGTTGTGGAGTTCCTTGCGCATCTTTTCTGCCATGCGGAAGCCCGACATGCCGCCGAGCATCACGTCGAGCAGCACAAGCATGATGTCGGGCGAGAGCAGCGTGATGGCCTCTTCTGCCGAGGCGGCGGTTACCACTTCGTAGCCGGCGTTTTCGAGATTGCATTGCAAAATCTCGCGCAAGTCCGGCTCATCGTCTACAACCAAAATCTTTTTTGAAGATACCATATATATAATATTGTGTGTGGGGCGGGGGCGTTTCGCCTTGCAATATTAGTTATTTCTGCGCAGGAAAGCACGAAAAGCGGGAGCAAAAATCAGAAATGTATCATCATTTCCATGACCACTTTGTCGCGCTCGGAGGTTTTCATGGCCGCGCCTTTGTCATAGAAATACTTTTCGTAGTTGAGGCGCAGTTCTGCCGCGAGGCGTTTGGCAAAACCGAGCGTGATGCCTGCCGTGAGCCTTTTGCGTGCGGCGTCGTCGGTTTGCAGCACGCCCTCGTCGTTGAGTGCGCCCCGGCTGTGGTCGTCCATCATGTCGAAGCGCGTCAGGAAGCGCAGGTGGTCGAACACGCGGCGCAGCGGCAGTGTATAGGCCGCCATCGTGTTGAGCGCATTCACGGCGTGGTAGGCATTATTCTTGTAATGCTTGCGCAGATATTCGGCTTCGAGGAACACGCCGGCGTGGTTGAACGATGCCCCACCGTCGTAGAGCATCACCGTACCACCCGTGGGCGAAATCTTCTGTACCGAGCCTTGCAGCGTGAGCATCTTCACAGGTTTCCATTGCACCTTTGCCGAAAAGTTGAGGTTTTTCGTCCAATAGTCTTTCTGATCGGTCAGTCCCGAGCCGTTAAAGAGCCCGCCCTCGATGGTGAGCGGCGTTTTGGGCAGGGTGTACGAGGCGCAGAGTCCCACGTCGCGCACATCGCCCACTTGCTTGGCGATAAAGGAGCGGTTGGCGAAATATTGCTTGTGGGGCGAGCGGTGCGCGTCGATGCTGAACGGCACGCGCATTTGTCCGATGCGCAGCGTCAAGCCTTTCACAGGCAGCACGCCGGCGTAGGCATCGAGCATACGGATGCGCCCCTCGTCGGACAGGTCTACCTCGGCGCGGTAAATCAAGATGGGCGTGACGTTGCCGTCGAATGCCACACGGGCATTGCGCACCTCAAAGCGTCCCTCCTTGTCGCGCGTCTGGTATTCGCCCTTGGCGCGGAGCGTGCCGCTGATTTTCGGCAGCCACTCGGGCAGGGGTTTCTTGGTCTTGGCTGAGTCGGCGGGTGTATCGGCGAGTGCCGGCAGAGCGGCGCAGAGGCAGAAAGCAAGCGGCAGTAAAGGCTTGAAAGGCATATTGGGAGTTTTTATATGGATTTTTAGATAATATATTGGCGGCTAAACCAGTTCTCTGAAACGGCGCACGCTCTTGAGCAGGGAGCGCAGTTCTTTCGCGATTTGCTCCGTCTCCTGCGTCACGTGGAGCAGGAGCGATAGCGTTACGAGATGTGCGCCCGGCGTTTGCAGCAGGAGCATCACTTCGTGGCGGAAAGCGGCAAAGTCGTTTTTCAGCTTTACGGCCTCGTCGGAGATAT
Organism: Bacteroidales bacterium; assembly: GCA_022784065.1. GTDB lineage: Bacteria > Bacteroidota > Bacteroidia > Bacteroidales > Bacteroidaceae > Alloprevotella. The sequence continues at coordinate 11,526 of JALFUO010000011.1, forward strand.
CCTGAATGTCGAGCGGCGCGTCGGTCTGGCGAATGCGCAGCGCAGTGTTGTCGAGCAGTGCCACGAGGCGGTCGCGCAGGGCGAGGTAGCGCGAGGCGAGTTCCGGCGCAATGGGCGAGAAGTTATTGTCCACATGCTCCTTGGCCGGTTCGCAGAGGCGCATCAGCCCATAGTGGATTTGGCGCAGAGAGTTGTGCACGAGGTGGAACGATGTGCTCAGCCTTACGGCCTCTGCCGCATCGGCGCGGCGCAACCCTATGGTTTCGCGTCGGCGCAGGCTTTTGAGCAGCATCTTTTCCGTTTCGAGGTCGCGCTCTGCCTGCTTGAGCATTTTGCGGCGTTCTTGAAACAGCCCGTCGGTGGCGGCAGTGAGGATATCTGAATATTTTGCCGTCTTCTCTGCCACGCTCACCGAGAGGTGGCGCAGCAGCATGCCGCCGATGGCCTTCGGGTCGCGGCAGCGGCACATCTGGTAAAAGAGCACGTCGTCCTCTTTTTCTTCTTCGGCCTGCTTTTTGGCAAAGCGGCGCTGGCTGTGAATGAGGGCGTAGATGCCTGCGCCGACGATGATGACTATTGCCGGCACGCCGCCGAAGCGCATGGCCAAGGCCACGAAGAAGCAAGCCGTGAAGGCCACGCCGGCGGTGATGAACCAGCCGCCGATCACCGTAAGCACGCCCGTTACGCGGAACACCGCGCTCTCGCGGCTCCATGCGCGGTCGGCGAGCGAGGAACCCATGGCTACCATAAAGGTCACGTAAGTAGTGGAGAGGGGCAGTTTCAAGGAGGTGCCGAGGGCGATGAGCAGGGCGGCTACGACGAGGTTCACCGAAGCGCGCACGAGGTCGTATGCCGCGCCGTCGGGCAGGGGCATGTCGGCGGGCGCGAAGCGGCGTTCCACGAAGTTCGCCACGGGGCGTGGCGTGATGCGCTGCACGAATGTGCCTACGTTTGCCCCCATGCGCACCAGGCTGCGGGCCACGCGCGAAGAGCCGAACATCTCGTCGCCCTCATCGCTGCGCGACAGCCCCACCTCGGTCTTCACCACATTGTGCGCCTTCTTCGACCGCGCCAGAGAGAACACCATAATCAGACCGGCAGCGAAGAGGAACACGGGCTGGGTGTGTGCCGAAGCGTTGAGCGAGTCCATGCTGAAACTCCATGCATCGGTGCTGCCTGAGGCGGCGAAGTCGCGGAACGACGAGAGGCCTGCGAGGGGCACGCCGATGAAGTTCACGAGGTCGTTGCCGGCAAATGCCGTGGCGAGGGCGAACGTGCCGGTGAGCACCACGATGCGGAACACGTTTACTTTCAGAGCATGGAGCAGCTGCATCAGCAGCGTGAACACCACGAGGCATGTGCCGAGCACAATAAATATATGTTCATCTAAAAAGCCTTTTACCTCTGCCGTCATAAACGCGAGGTGCTTCAAGCCCTTAAAGAGCATGAAGTAGATAATGGCGGTGATGGCCACGCCGCCGAAGAGGCCGATTTTCCAGCGCAGCCGCTTGCCGTAGTTGAAGGTAAAGAGCAGGCGGGCCAGGTATTGCACGAACGAGCCTACCACGAACGCCACCGCCACCGAAAGGAAAATGGCGAGGATTACTTGCAGCGCCTTGTCGGTGTTCATATACGCGCCAAAAGGCAGCGCGGAGCCGCTTGCCATTTTCAGCATGCTGAACGCAAAGGTCGCGCCGAGCAGTTCAAACACCATCGAGACCGTGGTCGACGTGGGCATGCCGAGCGAGTTGAAGATGTCGAGCAGCACTACGTCGGTCACCATTACGGCGAGAAACACGAGCATCACCTCGCCGAAGACGAACTGCTCGGGGCGCATGATGCCGTGGCGGGCGATGTCCATCATGCCGTCGCTCATCACCGCGCCGCAGAACACGCCCACGGCCGCCACTGTTACAATAGTGCGGAAACGCGCCACCTTAGAGCCGATGGCAGAATTGAGAAAGTTAACGGCGTCGTTGCTTACGCCTACCCAGAGGTCGAACGCCGCGAGGATAAAGAGGAATGCTATTATTCCAAAGTACATCCATTCCATAAATAAAAAAACATTGATTATTGTGTGCTGCAAAATTATGGAGCGAATGTTGCCGCGCTGTTACAAAGCTGTTAAGAAAGTGTTAAGGCGGGAAATGCGCAAAAAAAAGGACGTGACACACGTGCGTCACGTCCTTTTCTTCTAAATTCTTTGGGGTTGATTGCCGCAGCTGCGGCAATGGGGTATGGCTTACCAGCCCGTGGCTGTACCGTAGTTCGACTCGTTGTCCATGTCCTGCCACATATCGTAGCCCTTCTTGTTGGTGTCGAAGCGGTCGCCGGAGATTACCGTTTCATCATTCTTGGCGTAAGAACCGCTAAGAATGGCACTCTCTATTTCGAGATTGTATGCGCGGCATACAGGGGAAACATATATTTTCTTCATAGTTAAATTCTCTTATAGTAATGATTTGGGGTAAATTAGTGAAAATGCGCGCTTATTTGAGGAAGATGCGCTGTCCGCTGGCCGTTACGTAGATGCCGCGGGAGGGATAGAGCACGCGGCGGCCGTTGAGGTCGTAGAGCACGGAGGTGTCGATGCTTTCGCGGCGGCTGTTATCCTCGAGCATGCTTTCGATGCCCGTGGTAGGCCCTTCGCCGAAAGTGAGTTCCATACGCGGTGCGTTGCTCGTAGTTGACTCGATGTAGCCCTTGTTTTGCTTGATGGTGGTGTTTGCTCGCATTTTGTAGAATGCCACTACGCCGTCCACCTTTGCAATGCCGTACACGTTGGCTGCGCTGGTTTCGTTGAAGGTCGTGGCGAGGTATGTGCCGTTTACGCCCGTGCCGCCGTCGATGGCTTCTGGCTCGTCCAAAAGAATTTCGAGCGTGATGTTTGCGCCTTCAGTGTCAGCTACGAATGCGGCGTTGCCCGTGGGCAGCGAAACGCAGCCGTCGGAACCTGCGGGGATTTCTTCGAGCTGGATATAGGTGGCAGCTTCCTGTGCCTTCTTATATACTTTCACGCCAGCGGGGAACTTCACGGGGAAGTCGTAGTTGACGGAAGCGTAGCCGCTCGTGCCGATCGTGATGTCGATTTCGTCAACGGCTTCAAAGGTCCAATGGGAAGCGTTTGTGGTAGTTCCGAAGTCCCAGCGGGTCACATAGTCACCCTTTTGCGAAGCGGGATAATTGCCATCTTGATGGGTTCTTCCATAAGCAATAGCGTGAAGGAAATATTTATCGGTTTTGTTGCCGCTGGTGCTGCGCGAGAAGCCGTAATAAGTTGTGCCGCTAATCTCTTGGCTCCACAATTTGTAAGGCTCGCCGCTTTTCAACATTTTTACAACGACATTTTCGTCTACATTAATTGTGCCAGCCTGTAATCCCTGCGAGCAAAGATAATATGTCTCGTTTGTCGTTCCGGGTTTCAAGCGCCAAAGCTGGCAGGCGTTGTTTGCGTCTAAGGCTGCGTGATAGAGTATATCCGTACCAGTATTAACTTTGCCGGTGCTTGTCGTGGCATCGACGTGGTCGGCCATAAGATAGGGATAGGTCTCAGCGTATTCGCGATTCTTCAGGCGGAATACTTGCTTGCCAGCCTTAATCAGAGCCATCACGTCCTTTGTATACGTAACCGTAATCTGCAAGTCGCCTTTCATCTTGTCGGCAGGCACGGTATATGTGCCGTTACCGTTGTCAGTCGGAGTGAACTGCTCCCAGTTATAGAATGTAGCATTGGTTTGAGAAGTAGTGGCACCGGAAAGGGTGGTGCTTGTGTACCATGAGATGGTTTCGGAAGTCTGAGACTCACTGAAATTTGCGCCACATTTAACGGAAACAGACGCTGCATATCCAGATTTGTTGGGCACGGAGAAGGTGAATGCCTGCCCGCAAACAGGAGCGGTTTCATATGAACCACCCTCCAACGCATTGCCTTCGCTATCAACGAAATTAACATCGATGGCCAGTACTTGCAAGTTAACATCCACAACGACACCGCCATCGCGCATCATACCCGTATTGCCGGCAGGAATAGGCGTGGTTGGTAGAGCATCACCAGAAGTAGAACTCCAATATACCAAGTAACGCATGCGATAAGTGCCGGCTGTTGTTGGCAAACTAAATGTGGGTATTGAATTTATTAGCGGCTGCTTACCATTCACATTTCCAAACCTGCCAAATTCAAAAAGATCATCGTTAGCATCCTGTAAACTGGTAACATTGAATTGACCGTCGTTTCCTTTATCAATAAAGATAAAAGAGTGCATCCAGTTCGTATAATTCGCTAAAAAACGAGCCGCAACTGTCTGGCCAACCTTCGCCGTAAAAGTACCATTGGCCGTAGAGGTCATGTCATTATAAACATACTTGCCATCTTTTACATTAATTGTTTGCTTAACGCCGCGCTCAGGTTGAAGCGTTATGCCTGTGAAAGAACGGGTTGAGTGGGTAATTGTTGCATTTGCATCGACAGCAACCGGATAGATGTCCTGCGCTACTGCGCCAATTGTGCTACCCAAAAACGCGAGTAGCACAAGCATTGCTTGTGTAAATTTTCTCATAGCAATAATTATTATAGTAATGATTAAAAAAAAGAATTTGCCAATAGTCAGGACGTAATGAATCGCTATCCACTACGCTTTTATGGTGCAAAAGTAGGGAATACTGCTAAATTTACGCATCAATATCATACAAAACAAGCGTTTTGTTAGCATTATTTATGATATATGTGGCGGTTTTGCAAGGCGTGGATTTCAAAATAAATATAAAGTGGGTTCTCAATCCTGGCACAACCCTACATTTGGCGGGCGCTGTCTTATACTGATATAGGTAGACACATTTAGTTTCCATTATAATTCTAAAACACTACTAAATGAGTCGTAAAAATCAGAAGTACAGCGAATCGTTCAAGTTATCAGTTCTTCGTGAGTACTATGCATGTGGCATGAGCA
>JALFUO010000012.1 GCA_022784065.1 Bacteroidales bacterium
TGTAAGTTGAAGAGGGAGCGTAGCGGGCTACGTGACCGATGAGACTTACGATTTAGACCGAAAAGAAAACAAAAGATGACAAAACGTCAACCCAACATTATTGTAAATTTTTACGGTGGGAATTTATAGAACCCACCTTTAATCTAAGACCATGAACCCATATCCCAACATCGGCATACGCCCCACCCTCGACGGACGGCAGGGCGGCGTGCGCGAAAGCCTCGAAGAGAAGACTATGGCACTGGCAAAGGCCGTGGCACAACTTATTTCTTCAAACCTTAGAAACGGCGACGGCTCGCCTGTGGAGTGCGTCATTGCCGACGGCACGATTGGCCGCGTGGCCGAAAGCGCAGCCTGCGCCGAGAAGTTCGAACGCGCCGGTGTGGGTGCCACGATTACGGTGACCTCCTGCTGGTGCTACGGCGCGGAGACCATGGATATGAACCCGCACTGGCCCAAGGCCGTGTGGGGCTTCAACGGCACGGAACGCCCCGGTGCCGTGTACCTCGCCGCCGTGCTTGCCGCGCACGCCCAGAAAGGCTTGCCCGCCTTCGGCATCTACGGCCGCGACGTGCAGGACTTGGACGACAACACCATTCCCGCCGACGTGGCGGAGAAGATATTGCGCTTCGCCCGCGCCGCACAGGCCGTGGCCACGATGCGCGGCAAGTCGTACCTCTCAATGGGCAGCGTGTCGATGGGCATCGCCGGCTCTATCGTCAGTCCCGACTTCTTCCAAGAATATCTCGGCATGCGCAACGAGAGCATCGACCTCACCGAAATTATCCGCCGCATGGCCGAGGGCATCTACGACCCCGAAGAATATGCACGCGCCTATGCCTGGACGAAGCAACACTGTATGCCCAACGAAGGCGACGACTTCAAAAACCGCCCCGAAAAGCGCAAGACGCGCGAGGAAAAGGACAGCGACTGGGAATTTGTGGTGAAGATGACGCTCATCATGCGCGACCTCATGCTAGGCAACCCGAAACTCAAAGAACTCGGGTTCAAGGAGGAGGCGCTGGGGCACAACGCCATCGCCGCCGGCTTCCAAGGGCAGCGCCAGTGGACAGACTTTTACCCCAACGGCGACTTCCCCGAGGCGTTGCTCAACACGTCGTTCGACTGGAACGGCCGCCGCGAGCCGCTCACGCTTGCCACCGAGAACGATGCGCTCAACGGCGTGGCCATGCTTTTCGGCCACCTGCTCACGGGGCGCGCACAGATATTCAGCGACGTGCGCACCTATTGGAGCCCCGAAGCCGTGAAGCGCGTGACGGGCTTGGAACTCAAAGGCCGCGCCGCCGGCGGCATTATCCACCTCATCAACTCCGGCGCAACCACGCTCGACGGCACGGGCGCATCGAAAGGCGCTGACGGGCAGCCCGTGATGAAACCGCACTGGGAGATGACAGATGCCGACATCGACGCCTGCCTGAAAGCCACTACCTGGTATCCTGCCGACCGCGACTACTTCCGTGGCGGCGGCTTCTCTTCCAATTTCCTCTCGGAGGGCGGTATGCCTGTAACGATGATGCGCCTCAACTTGGTGAAGGGCCTCGGTCCCGTGTTGCAGCTGGCAGAAGGCTGGACGGTGGAAATCGACCCCGAGATACACAAGCGTCTGAATATGCGCACCGACCCCACGTGGCCCACCACATGGTTCGTGCCGCGCCTCTGCAACCGCCCCGCCTTCCGCGACGTGTACTCCGTGATGAACGCTTGGGGCGCTAACCACGGCGCGATTTCTTACGGCCACATCGGAGAAGACCTCATCACGCTGGCTTCCATGCTCCGCATACCCGTGTGCATGCACAACGTCGAGGAGGACAAACTCTTCCGTCCCGCGGCTTGGAACGCTTTCGGCATGGACAAGGAAGGTGCAGACTACCGTGCCTGCCAGAACTACGGGCCTATATATAAATAATGGGGTAGGGGCGTTTTGCAAAACGCCCGGTTGATGATTGCCCCGTTGGTAGTGACCATGCGGCACAATGGGCGGGCGTTTTGCAAAACG
>JALFUO010000013.1 GCA_022784065.1 Bacteroidales bacterium
ACCTTGGTCTGCCCCGCCTGCCCTCGAATTATCCCCGAGGTAATTTTTCTTTTCAGCAAGATAATTTTCACTATCAGCAAGATAATTTTTCCTGTCATATAAGAAAGTTTTTGTTACAAAGTTTGTAACACATGTTAGAAACTTTGTAACGCATATTACAAACTTTGTAATACATGTTACAAACTTTGTAACAAACTTTTTCTGCGCAGATAGTGAGAAATATCCAGAACTTAGGAAAAAATAACTTGGGGAAAGCAAAAAATATCCGCCTATGAGTATGGGCGGAAAGGTAGGGCGGTTGAAAAAACGTTGAAATCCGTGGGCACAAATCTTCTAAAAAGTGCATTTATAAAAACCCGTCACAAATGCAGGGTTTGTGACGGGTTGCTGAAAGGTTTGTCCTCCAAACCTTTCATAAACAAGTTACTGATATCCAGTCGGATAGCGGAGGTAGTGACGGGTTGAAAGGTTTTTCGGGGTAAAAAAATGCGTATATAGAGGCGGCGGTTTTGACGGCGATGAGGCGGCTGTCAGATACACTCCTCGCTTCTCAAAACAGCGGCGAGACGATGCGGGCGTTCGACTCGAGGAGGCGGTGGAAGAGGGGGCGGCGGTCCCATGCTTCGCGGACGATTTCGCGGCAGTGCTCCATGTCGGTCTCGAAGACGCGGCGCACGGCGGCGGCCATGGAGCGGTCGTAGATGATGGCGTTGGTCTCGAAATTGTTTTCGAGGCTGCGGAAGTCGATGTTGCCCGAACCGATGCTGCACAGGCGGTCGTCGCTCACTATGGCCTTGCTGTGCAGGAAACCGGGGCGGAAGAAGTAGACGCGCACGCCGGCACGCAACATTTCGGTGACGTAGCTGTAGCCCGACCAGCGCAGCCAGAAGCCGTCGGGCTTCTCGGGTATCATCAGACGCACGTCCACGCCTGCTATGGCTGCCGTCTGCATGGCGCCGAGCACGGGCTCGGTGGGCATGAAGTAGGGTGTCTGCATATAGACGTAGCGGCGGGCGTTGAGCAATATCCACACTAAGGCGCACTCCATCTCGCTCATCACGGAAACGGGCGAGGGCGAGATGATCTGCACGAGGGCATCGCGCACGGTGGCCTCGGCGGTGCAAGGGGGCGGAGCGGCAGTTGGGGGCTCGGCTGCTGGGACGGGGGTTGAGGCGATGCTGGCGCGGCGACTACTCTTGGCAACCGAGTCCCAGTCGGTGGTGAAGATGTGCCCGAGTGCGGCGGCGGCAGGGCCTGTGAGGCGGAGGTGGAGGTCGTGCCAGGAGGGACTGAGGTAACGCTCTGCGAGGTTCATGCCGCCCACGAACGCGAGCGTGCCGTCGACGACGCAGATCTTGCGGTGGTTGCGATAGTTCACCTTGTCGGTGAGGGTGGGGAAGCGCACGGGCAGGAAGGCCTCTACCTTAACGCCGCCGCGCGCGAGGCGGCGGAAATAGCTGTCGCGCGTGTTCCAGCAGCCCACGTCGTCGTAGAGCAGCCTCACGTCTACGCCCTCGGCGGCTTTTGCAAGCAGGAGGTCTGCCACAGTTTCGCCCACGGCGTCGGCGGCGAGGATATAGGTTTGGAGATACACGTAGCTGCGGGCCGAGGCGATGGCTTCGGAGAGGGCATCGAGGAATGCGCGACCGTTGCCGAGCAGCGTGAGGTTGTTGCCGGCGGAGACGGCGGAGCCGCCGCAGTTGTACACGAGTTGCGAAAGCGGCATCAGTTCGCGGTCAATCCGTTGCTCGGGCGCATTGCCAAACCGCGCGTCGTGGAGGTAGAGGGGTTCGGTGTGCTTGTTGATGCGGTGTCCCTTGCGTATGTTTTGCCCGAAGAAATAATACGCCACCCAGCCCACGACGGGCAGGAGGATAAGCACGAGGATCCACGCCATGGTCTTGGCCGGCTGCCGGTTTTCGAGCACGACAACGGTCACGGAACTCAGGATCAGTATGGCGTAGAGCACGAGGATGCCTGCCACGGCGTAGTTTTCCAAAAGCATGTTGGTGATTTAGTAAACAAGTTTACGGGTGAATATCCACAAAACTACTGCTTTTCTTATAAGCAAACAAGGGAAAAGGGGCTTTTGTTGCGCAAAATACGTATTTTTGCAGATAAATATCTTCTGATAAATAATGAAACAATATCAAGACCTGCTGCGCCGCATACTCGAAGAGGGCGCACTGAAAGGCGACCGCACGGGGACGGGCACGCGCAGCATCTTCGGACATCAGATGCGCTTCGACCTCGCCGACGGCTTCCCCTTGCTCACCACGAAGAAACTGCATCTGAAAAGCATCGTCTACGAACTCCTGTGGTTTCTGCGCGGCGACACTAACGTGAAGTATCTGCAAGACAACGGGGTGCGCATCTGGAACGAATGGGCCGACGAGAATGGCGACCTCGGGCATATCTACGGCTATCAGTGGCGCTCCTGGCCCGACTACGACGGCGGCCACATCGATCAGATTTCGGAGGTGATACGCCAAATCAAGGAAACGCCCGACTCGCGCCGCCTGCTGGTGAGTGCGTGGAACGTGGCCGACCTCGGGCGCATGAACCTGCCGCCCTGCCATCTGCTCTTCCAGTTTTACGTGGCCGACGGCCGCCTCTCGCTGCAGCTCTACCAGCGCTCCGCCGACACGTTTCTCGGCGTGCCGTTCAACATTGCGAGCTATGCCCTGCTGCTGCAAATGGTGGCTCAGGTGTGCGGGCTGCAACCTGGTGAGTTTATCCACACCACGGGCGACACGCATCTCTATCTCGACCACCTCGAGCAGGCCCGCCTGCAACTCACGCGCACGCCGCGCCCCCTGCCGCGCCTCCTGCTCAATCCCGACGTGAAGAGCATCTTCGACTTCCGCTTCGAGGACATCACCCTCGAGGGCTACGACCCTTGGCCCCACATTGCGGCAAAGGTGTCGGTGTAGAAAACAACACTTTATTAAGGTGGGTTCTATAAATTCCCACCGTAAAAATTTACAATAATGTTGGGTTGACGTTTTGTCATCTTTTGTTTTCTTTTCGGTCTAAATCGTAAGTCTCATCGGTCACGTAGCCCGCTACGCTCCCTCTTCAACTTACATTTATCCTCGAAAATAAATCCAAAATCTGCCAAA
>JALFUO010000034.1 GCA_022784065.1 Bacteroidales bacterium
GCGTGGAGGCGAGCAGGGACTTGCCGAAACGGCGGGGGCGGCTGAGGAAGACGTATTTGAATGACTGCGTCATGCGATAGACCATATCGGTCTTATCTATATAAATATAGTCTCCTTCGCGTACTTCGGAAAATGTCTGAACCCCTAACGGGCATTTCTTCAACTGCTTGTCCATAACTATTTAGCGGCTATGGGGTTTTATTGTTGCATCCTGAAAAAAGATGTTGGTGCAATGTTCAATAAAATCCCTTTTGCCGCGAAGTTACGACTTCCCGCGCTTTCTGCCAAACTTTGGGCGGTTTCTTATATGAAAGAGTAGAAATGCCGATGCCTCTACTTCCTCCACACCATCTTGTTGACGATGCCCGTATAGCTCTGGATAATCTTGACGACCTTGGTGGAGACGTTCTCGTCTACGTAGTCGGGCACGGGGATACCGTGGAAGCCGTCTTGGCAAAGGCCGACGGCGGTGTCGACTGCCTGAAGCAGGCTGCGGCCGTCGATGCCGGCGATGACGAAGCAGCCCTTGTCGATGGCCTCGGGGCGCTCCGTGCTGGTGCGGATGCACACGGCGGGGAAGGGATGGCCGACGCTGGTGAAGAAACTGCTCTCTTCGGGCAGCGTGCCGCTGTCGCTCACTACGGCGAAGGCGTTCATCTGGAGGCAGTTGTAGTCGTGGAAACCCAAGGGCTCCTGGCGTATGACGCGGCGGTCGAGCTGGAAGCCGCTCGCCTCGAGGCGGTGGCGGCTGCGCGGGTGGCAGCTGTAGAGGATGGGCATGTCGTACTTCTCTGCCATCTCGTTTATGGCATTGAAGAGGGAGAGGAAATTCTTCTCCGTGTCGATGTTCTCTTCGCGGTGGGCTGAGAGGAGGATGTATTTGCCTTTCTCCAAACCGAGACGTTGATGAACATCGCTGGCCTCTATCTCTTTGAGGTTCTCGTGGAGCACCTCTGCCATGGGCGAGCCGGTGACGTAGGTGCGCTCGCGGGGCAGGCCGCATTCGGCGAGGTAGCGGCGGGCGTGCTCGCTGTATGCCAGGTTCACGTCGGAGATGATATCGACGATGCGGCGGTTGGTCTCCTCGGGCAGGCACTCGTCTTTGCAGCGGTTGCCGGCTTCCATGTGAAAGATGGGGATGTGCAGGCGCTTGGCGCCGATGACGCTCAGGCAGGAGTTGGTGTCGCCGAGCACGAGCACGGCATCGGGCCGCGTCTGGGCGAAGAGCTTGTAGGAGCAGTTGATGATGTTGCCGCAGGTGGCGCCGAGGTCATCGCCCACGGCGTCCATATATACCTCGGGCTCGGCGAGCTTGAGGTCGCGGAAGAAGATGCCGTTGAGGTTGTAGTCGTAGTTCTGCCCCGTATGGGCGAGGATGACGTCGAAATAGCGGCGGCACTTGTTGATGACTGCGGCAAGGCGGATGATTTCGGGGCGCGTGCCCACGACGATGCAAAGCTTGAGCTTGCCGTTGTCCTGCCACTTTATATCGGAATAGTCGAATTTGGGGTGCTTTTCCATAATTGATTTAACCCTTTAATGTATTGACTGATTAGTGTTTTATACTGATGGCGTGATTATTAGTCTCCAAGAATTATCTTTCTCTGTACGAGTAATATATCCCTTCTCTGTAAGGAGTCGCAACTGCTTATTAACTGCTGTAAGACTGATGCCGGCTGCCTCTGCCAGTTGCGGAATGGTACTATTCGGCTGCTCATACATGCGATTCAGCATTATACTGGTAGTGGCACTACGGAATTTCACTCGTTCACCATCAAACCACCATACATTATCCCCGCGTTCAGTCAGGAACTGTATGTAATATGACACCTCGTCGATAAAGAGGTTTGTAAAATAAGTAAGAAACTGCTGAATGTCACGTTTTGAGGCACGTGCGCCAAGTGAAGGGGCAGCGCCGACCTTAAGGTCTGTACGATGCAATGCTTCGATATATTGTTTCTTTTTACGACTACGCACCACTATCATAGGATAATCGTGGCGAGTGAGAATGTAGTTGACCATCAAACGGGCAATCCGTCCGTTGCCGTCTTCGAATGGGTGAATACGGATGTAACGATAGTGGAATATGGCAGCTAATTCTATTGGCGTGAATTTCCCCGATCTTTCGGCCTCGTTGTACCAATCTACCAAATCGCTCATTAAAGCTGGAGTCTCTTCGGGCGTAGCATACTCGAAGCGGTCGCCATAACGTGTGATGACAGAATTTGGGCGCGTTTTGTATTGCCCCGCATGAATAACGTAACTTGTCTGAACACCTCCGGGCAGAGTGCGATATACTGTGTAATCCTCTCGCAAGAGGGTTTTATGCAACGTTCGTATAAAATGCTGTGTCAAGGGTGTCTCTTTAAGCAATGCTTCCTCTTTCATCATTTTGAGACCGACATTGCTGGCCGTCATTTCGTGAACATCACGAACATCAGCCTCGCCAACTATCTTTCCGAATAGGAGTAATATCTCTGTCTGTCCATAAGTCAACGTATTACCCTCTATGTGGTTACTATTATAGTTGAAATCAATTGTGAAGCGACGGCTAAGCATCTCTCTGTCTCTATCAGACAAGGGCTGCAAAGCGTTCCATTCGTTCATAACGCCTTCTATGCTCTTCATATATGCGGTTTTTGCGAGAATTTACACTAAAAGGTTTATACCATCAACCTTTATCTGGCGCAAAACTACATAATTCTCATCAAACAATAGCAATATAACACATAAAAAGGTATATTCCGATAACCTTTTATGGGCATTATTCGTTATTCTTGTGCTATTTCATCTGGCATTTTTGTGATAACTTGTCATTAGTGTAGCATTAAAATCGGGACGCTAATGTAACCTATTGGTTGAATGAGCAGCGAGGAGCCTGTAAGGCACTACGCCACAGGACATGCAATTTATACACCGCCACTGGCGTACTGCCTTCCAGGCAGAATTATTGCAATTGCTTCTTCCGAGGACTTCGTCCCCGGTTACTGTCGCTACGCTCCGTACTGCCTTCCAGGCAGTTATTACCTTTATTATTAATTCCGAATTCAACCAACGGGTTAATGTAATAATCTGTTAGTTGAATGTACTGCAAATTTTAATGGCCCACGAATCGCTTGGATTTTCGCGAATTCAACCGGCGCGTATACGCTACTTTTGCTCTTCCACGGGGTCGAAATAGGTATCCGGGCGATTGGGGTTGAAGCGTTCGTTGCAGTACATCACGGTGACGAGGTCGTCCGTTTCGGAGAGGTTGATGATGTTGTGGGTATAGCCGGGGAGCATCTGCACGGCCTGGATTTTGTCGCCGCTCACCTCGTAGTTCCAAATCTCATCCGTTCCCTCCTTGCGAAGTTGGATAAGGCCATGACCTGATACCACGATGAAGGTCTCCCACTTGCTGTGGTGCCAATGCTCGCCCTTCGTCACGCCGGGCTTGGAGATGTTGACGCTCACCTGCCCGCAGCCGAGCGTGTGCAAGAGTTCCGTGAATGAACCTCGCGCATCGATGTTCATCTTCAAATCGTATATCGCCTTTTCCTTGGGGAGATAGCTGAGATAGGTGGTCATCAGCTTATAGCGGAGAGACCCCTGGGGGAGTTCTATCATGTTGATGCCATCCTTGTTGGCGGCAGCCGTGGCGCACCCGTTGATGATGTCAACGATTTCGCCGAGGGTTGTCCTATGGGTTACTGGCACAAAGCAGTAACGCCCGCTTTCGGCAGGGACGGTCTCTACTCCCTCAAACTCGCAGCGGTGCTCGTTGCCCGCCAATGCGCCGATCATCTCGTCCACGAGGTCGTCGATGTAGAGCAGCTCCATCTCCACGCTGCGGTCGTTGACCTGTATGGGCAGGCCGTGCGCGATGTTGTGGCAGAAGGTGGCGATGGCGGAGTTGTAGTTGGGGCGGCACCACTTGCCGAAGAGGTTGGGGAAGCGATAGACGAGCACCTTCGCGCCGGTTTCCTCCCCATAGGAGAAGAACAGCTCTTCGCCCGCCTTCTTGCTGCGGCCGTACTCGCTGTTGCCGAAGCGGCCGGCGAGGGAGGCCTGGACGGACGAGGAGAGCATCACGGGGCAGCGGTTGCCGTGCTTGCGGAGCGTGTCGAGCAGGACGGAGGCGAAGCCGAAGTTGCCCTGCATGAACTCTTCCTGCGTCTGCGGGCGGTTCACCCCGGCGAGGTTGAACACGAAATCGGCCTCCGCGCACCAGCGGTCGAGGTCGGCGGCGGGGGTGTCTATATCGTATTCATAGACTTCGGAAACGTAGAGGTCGCCGTACCAGCGCGCCTTGCCGTCCCTTATGTTCTTCAGTTGGGAGCAGAGGTTGCGGCCTACGAACCCCTTGGCTCCCGTGACGAGGATTTTCATAGTTGCTTTTCTATTATGTCTTCGGGGGCGGCGGGAGCATACGCGCCGTCCTTGGATTCGAACAATATCGTGGGCTCTTTCACCTCCACGGCGTGGAACTGCCCGAGGGGGATTTGCAGACCCTCGCCGGCGCGGAGCGTGAAGCGGGCGGTCTCCCGCCCCTTATCGTCGAAATAGATTTCGTCCAGACAGCCGCTGAGCACCACGGCGGTCTCGGCGGAGTGCGGGTGGCGGTGCACGGGCACCGCGGTGCCGGGCAGCAGGGCGTTGAGCATGCGCTGGCTCTGGTCGGCGGGGGAGGTGCGCAGGTCGGTGGCCTGGCGCAGGCGGGGATTATCGGCTGCCTCGCGGAGCAGGCGGGCATAAAGGGCGGTATCGAGTTTCATGACGGATTTGCTTTGTTTTATGACAAATATCTATCGTGCGGTTAATTCAGCCAACGGCCTATCATTGCACGAAATTCCCCTCGCCCGTCAGTTCTTTCTGGATATATTCGAGGGCGGCTATCTTGGCCTTGGTCTCCTCGACCGTAAGCATGCGCGTGTTGTTGGAGTTGAACTCAGAGAGGGTGTTGCGGTCAGCCTCGCCTTCCTTGAAATACTTGTCGTAGTTCAATCCGCGGTTGTCGGCGGGAACGCGGTAGAAATCGCCGAGGTCTTCCGCCTTGGCGCATTCCTCGTTGGTGAGCAGCGTCTCGTAGAGCTTCTCGCCGTGGCGTATGCCGATTACCTTGATGTCTTCCTTCCTGCCGCCGAACAGCTCGCACACTGCCTCGGCCTGCGTCTGTATGGTGCAGGCGGGGGCTTTCTGCACGAGGATATCGCCGTTCTGCCCGTGCTCGAAGGCGAAGAGCACGAGGTCGACGGCCTCCTCGAGCGACATGATGAAGCGGGTCATCGTGGGCTCGGTCAGGGTGATGGGGTTGCCGTTGCGGATCTGGTCAATCCACAGGGGAATCACCGAACCGCGGCTGCACATCACGTTGCCGTAGCGCGTGCAGCAGATTTTCGTGCCGCCGGAGTAGCGGCTCTTGGCCACGGCGATTTTCTCCTCGATGGCCTTGGTGATGCCCATGGCGTTGATGGGATAGGCGGCCTTGTCGGTGGAGAGGCAGATGACGGCCTTCACGCCGGCCTCGATGGCTGCGGTCAGCACGTTGTCGGTGCCTATCACGTTGGTCTTCACGGCCTCCATCGGGAAAAACTCGCAGGAGGGCACCTGCTTCAGCGCGGCGGCGTGGAAGATGTAGTCCACGCCGGGCATGGCGCTCTTGCACGACTGCAGGCTGCGCACGTCGCCGATGTAGAATTTTATCTTGTGCGCCACGTCGGGGTATTTCACCTGGTACTCGTGGCGCATATCGTCTTGCTTTTTCTCATCGCGCGAGAAAATGCGGATCTCGCCGATGTCGGTGCGCAGGAAACGGTTGAGGACGGCGTTACCGAACGAGCCGGTGCCGCCAGTGATCATCAGAACTTTGTCTTTGAAAATGCTCATGGCAGTTTATTCTTTATTATATATTAATATTGTATCGGTCGGGGTCAATCTTTCTTGTCGTACTTTTCGTAGACGGAGTTTTTGGACTTGAACTCGGGGACGGTCTGCTTCATGAGCACCACCATCTCGGGTATCCGCACCTCGCGGCTGAGCGTCTCGAGCCGCTCTGCGGCGGCAAGGGCGTCGGCGTAGGCATACTCCCGCACCTTGGCCACGCGGATGCGGTCGTGATGCGTCGGAAGCGTGTTCTCCGCATTGGAGAGCACCTCCTCGTAGAGCTTCTCGCCCGGGCGCAGGCCCGTGTACTCGATTTTGATGTCCCTGCCCGGGACGAAGCCCGCCAACTCTATCATGCGCTCGGCAAGGTGAGATATCTTCACGCTCGCGCCCATGTCGAAGACGTATATCTGGTTGCCCTCCGACATGGCGGCGGCCTCCATCACCAGGCGGCACGCCTCGGGGATGGTCATGAAGAAGCGCGTGATGTCGGGGTGCGTCACCGTGACCGGGCC
>JALFUO010000077.1 GCA_022784065.1 Bacteroidales bacterium
ATCAAATCGGTTACGTAAGGAAGCAACGCAATCTGGCGAGCACGCTTAACAGCCTGTGCTACGCGACGCTGATACTTCAAAGATGTACCTGTGATACGACGCGGAAGGATCTTGCCCTGCTCGTTCAAGAACTTCTTGAGGAACTCAGGATCCTTGTAGTCGATGTACTTGATACCGCTCTTCTTGAAACGGCAATACTTCTTCTTGCGTGTGTCCACTGAAGGTGGAGTCAAATAGCGAATTTCTGATTCTACTGATGCCATGTTTTAAGCCTCCTCTTTTTTGAACTTGTTAACTCGCTTCTCTGCATACTGAGCTGCATACTTGTCGAGCTTAACAGTGATGTAACGAATAACTTTCTCGTCGCGGCGATAGCCAGTCTCGAGAGTCTTGATAATTGTCGGCTCAGCCTTGAACTCCAACAGGCAATAGAATCCTGTAGACTTCTTCTGGATAGCATAAGCCATCTTCTTGAGTCCCCAAGCCTCTTCGTTCACAATCTCTGCACCATTGTCAGTGAGGAGCTTCTTGAACTTAGCGACCGTTTCCTTCATCTGTTCATCAGACAAAACGGGAGTCAAAATGAAAACGGTTTCGTATCGATTCATTGTGTTAAAAATTAAAATAAATATTACTTTTGCAAAATTGCGAGTGCAAAGGTACTGATTTTATCTTAAATAAAGTATGCGAAGTACTTCTAATATCTGAATCTTAACTTTATTTAATAAAAAGCTATCTAATAGCATCGAGTGATGGATGAAAAAGGCTGCAAACCATATATATATTAATGTATATAGTTTGCAGCCATATTATATTTTGTCTACTTTGAAGCTAAATAGCTTATGCCTCGATAGCAGCTACGCCCGGGAGTACCTTTCCCTCGATAGCCTCGAGAAGAGCGCCACCACCAGTAGAGATGTAAGAAACCTGGTCAGCCAAGCCGAACTTGTTGATGCAAGCTACAGAGTCGCCACCACCGATGAGTGAGAATGCGCCTTCCTTAGTTGCCTCAGCGATAGCCTCAGCGATAGCCTTTGAGCCACCAGCGAAGTTGTCGAACTCGAATACGCCTGCAGGACCGTTCCAGAGGATAGTCTTAGCGCCCTTGATAGCGTTAGCGAACAGCTTGCGTGTCTCAGGACCTGCGTCCATACCTTCCCAACCCTCAGGAATTGCGCCTGACGGGCAAACCTGTGTGTTGCAGTCGTTCTTGAAAGCATCGCCGCATACAGAGTCTGTGCCGAGAACGAGGTTTACACCGTTCTCTTTAGCCTTCTTTATAACGTCGAGAGCTACGTCCAGCTTGTCGTCCTCGCAGATAGAAAGACCGATGTGGCCGCCCTGAGCCTTGGCGAATGTGTATGTCATACCACCGCAGAGGATGAGGTTGTCAACCTTTGTGAGGAGGTTCTCAATGATACCGATCTTTGTAGAAACTTTAGAGCCACCCATGATAGCTGTGAACGGGCGCTTGATGTTGCCGAGAACTGCGTCAACAGCATGTACCTCTTTCTCCATGAGGTAGCCGAGCATCTTGTGGTCGGCATCGAAGTAGTCGGCGATAACGGCGGTAGAGGCGTGCTTGCGGTGTGCCGTACCAAAAGCGTCGTTTACATAAACGTCGGCATAGGAAGCCAAAGTCTTGGCAAATTCCTTCTGGCTGGCTTTCATTGCCTTCTTAGCCTCTTCGTAGGCGGGGTCGGTCTTCTCGATGCCCACGGGCTTGCCTTCTTCTTCGGGATAGAAGCGGAGGTTTTCGAGCAGGAGCACTTCGCCGGGCTGGAGCGCGGCAGCGGCTTCAGCAGCCTTGGCGCAGTCGGGGGCAAACTTAACGGCAACGCCGAGGTGTGCGCTCACCGGTTCTACGATCTGAGAGAGAGAGAACTTGGCGTTCACCTTTCCTTTGGGCTTGCCCATGTGGCTCATGATGATGAGTGCGCCGCCGTCGGCAAGGATTTTCTTGAGCGTGGGCAGTGCGCCGCGAATGCGGGTGTCGTCGGTCACGTGGCCGTTCTCATCAAGGGGTACGTTGAAGTCAACGCGAACAATGGCCTTGAGGCCTTTGAAATTGCATGTGTCGATTGTCATAATGCTTATATATTAATATTGTGTGTAAGTTTTTCCGCACAAAATTACGAAAAGCGATAGAAACATATAGGCAAAAGCCTTATTAAATGTCTTCTACGGCGAATTTTCCGGGATATTTTCCTTCGTAAGGCCGATAGTAATCCATAATGAGGCGCATATCTGCCTCCACGTCGCCCGAGGGAACGAGTTCCTGGGTGCAGACGATACGCTTGCGCTTATAGTCGATCGCGTAGAGCTGTATGGGCAAACCGGCTTTGAGGGCGATGAAATAGAAGCCGCGCTTCCACTTCGTGGCCAGCGAGCGCGTGCCTTCGGGAGTCACCGCCAGTTCGAAGCGTTCGGCTTTTATCGCTGCCTCTGCCACGCGGTCGGTGAGGCTCACGTGGCGGCTTCGCTCTACGGGAATGCCGCCCATGCTGCGGAAGAGCACACCCATAGGCCAGAAGAACCATTCCTTCTTCATCAGGAAGCCTGCCGTGCGCCCGATGGAGTGGTAATAGAGCTCGGCGATGATGAAGTCCCAGTTGCTGGTATGCGGCGCCACGCAGATGATGCACTTGTCGCGGTAGGGCACCGTCATTTCCACCTGCCACCCCATTTTTCTGAAAATCAGGCGGCACAGACTCTTGAACATAGTTGCGTCAGGCTTTTACGATTTGGGCGAAGATTTCTTCTGCCTTTGCATCGAAGTCGGCACCAATGTGCTTGAAATAGGCTTTCGCGTCGTTGGGCTCGACGTGGCAGGCGCGTGCCGTGAACTCGTTGTTGAGGGCAAGCGTCTCAGCCATGAGGCGTTCGAGCGTTTCGCGGTTGTCACCGCCGCACATAGTCAGGGCCACGCAGTCGGCAAAGAGGTCGCCGCATACGTTATGCACGTGTTTCTTGAATTGTCTTTTATTTGCCATAAAAATCGGGTTATTGTTAGTAAACGAGTTTACTATCCAGTTTATCTATTGTTTTATCAATTCTTGTCCTTTAAGGATAGCCTGCTCGTTGACGGGCAGGAGGTTGTGGTGGCGTTCGGGGAGCGTTTTCTTCAAGGCGAGCATCACGCTTTCCATCTTCAC
This sequence comes from Bacteroidales bacterium, assembly GCA_022784065.1. GTDB lineage: Bacteria > Bacteroidota > Bacteroidia > Bacteroidales > Bacteroidaceae > Alloprevotella. The sequence goes on from JALFUO010000077.1 coordinate 3,156, forward strand.
CACGGGGTGTATTTTCAGCAGTCCGCCAAGCACGAACATGTTGAAGCACTTCATCATTTTGAGTTCGGCGGCCGTTTCCATGGCCGCGATGTGATAGGCGGTGATGTCGGTGCGCGTGGGCGGTTCGAGTATGCCGAAGCTGTCGTAGATGATGTCGCCGCCGGGCTTCACCTTGCTCTCGAACTTGTCGAGCGAGGGTTGGTTAAGCACGATGCAGGTGTCGTAGGTGCTGAGAATGGGCGAGGAGATCTTTTCATCGCTCACGATGACGGTCACGTTGGCCGTGCCGCCGCGCTGCTCCGGCCCGTAAGCCGGCATCCACGTCACTTCCTTTCCCTCCATAAGTGCGGCATAGGCCAAGATTTTGCCCATTGAGAGCACGCCTTGTCCGCCGAAGCCTGAAATCAATATTTCGTGTGTCATATTTTTTATAGTAGACGAGTAAACGAGTAGACGAGTAAACGAGTAAACGAGTAGACGAGTAAACGAGTAGACGAGCGAACTACTTGCGCTGGCTGTCTTTAAGGTCGCCCACGTGGTAATATTCAAACATATGTTCCTCCATCCACTGGTTGGCTTTCACGGGCGAGAGTTTCCAGCCCGAGGAACAAGTGGATACAAACTCGATGAGGTTAGAGCCCTTGCCCTCCATAGAATTCTCGAAGGCGTGGCGTATGGCTTTCTTGGCGCGGCGTATGGCTGCCACGTTGTGCACGCTCTGGCGCGTCACGTAGGCCGTGCCTTCGAGCGTGGCGGCAATTTCCGTGAGTTTGAGGGGATAGCCGTGCAACTGCGGGTCGCGGCCGTAGGGGCAAGTCACGGTTTTCATGCCCACGAGCGTAGTGGGGGCCATTTGCCCGCCCGTCATGCCGTAGATGGCGTTGTTCACGAAAATCATCGTGATGTTTTCGCCGCGGTTCAGGGCGTGGATAGCCTCGCCCGTGCCTATGCAGGCAATGTCGCCGTCGCCCTGATAGGAGAACACGAGGCGGTCGGGCCACAGGCGCTTGCAGGCGGTGGCGAGCGCGGGGGCGCGGCCGTGGGCGGCTTCCTGCCAGTCGATGTCGATGTATTTGTAGGCGAACACGGCGCAGCCCACGGGACTGATGCCGATGGTCTTTTCCTCCATGCCCATTTCGGCTATCACCTCTGCCACGAGCTTATGTATCACGCCGTGCGAGCAGCCGGGGCAATAGTGCATATTCACATCGTTGAGCAATTCGGGCTTCTTGTACACCAAATGCTCGGGACGGATTATTTCTTCGCGTGTCATAGTTTTTAGTAGGGGCGTTTTGCAAAACGCCCGTCAAGTAAACGTATATATATAATATTGTATAGAGAGAACCAAATCACTTTTTCATGCCCGGCAGGCGCAACGCCACCTCCGCCATCTTCACGATTACAGCAAAGAGGCCGAGCCAGTAGCACCACATGAGGTAGGGCTGCTGCTTCACGATGAGCAAACCCACCATTGCCACCAAGGCCATGAGGATGAATACGCTATTGAGTATGTTGCGGATGAAGAGGTTGCGCGTCATCTTTCTCCGCTCGGGCTCGCGCTCGGGGTGCTTGAGGCGTTCGAGTATGTCGTTTTCCTCCTGCATCAGTCTGTGAGTTTTTTAAGCGCGTCCACAATTTCGTCGGGGCTGGGCACGATGCCGCCCAGTCGCCCGTAGTGTCCCACGGGAATGCGACCCTCGGCGGCGAGCTTCACGTCGTAGACCATCTGCCCTGCGTTGATTTCCACCACGAGCAAGCCCTTCACACGGCGCGACAGCGCGGCGATTTCCTTTTCGGGGAAAGGCCAGAGGGTGATGGGGCGGAACAGCCCCACCTTGATGCCCTGTGCACGGGCGTTCTCCATGGCTTTATAGGAGATGCGGGCAGCCGAACCGAACGCCACGATGGCGAGTTCGGCGTCTTCGAGGTTTGTTTCCTCATAGCGCACCTCATTGGCCTGAATGTCGCGATATTTCGCCTGCAAATGCTCGTTTTTCTTCTCCATTTCGGCGGGGTCGAGCTCGAGCGAGGTTATCACGTTGGGCTTTCTTCCTTTCAGCCCGTGCCCGTTGGCAGCCCAGGGACATTCCTCCACTATTTCCTCTTCCGTGCGGCGGGGTTTGTAAGGCGGCAGCACCACCTTTTCCATCATCTGCCCGATCACGCCGTCGGAAAGTATCATGGCGGGCGTGCGGTATTTGAAGGCGAGGCTGAAAGCGAGGTCCACGAAGTCGGCCATTTCCTGAACGGAGGCCGGTGCGAGCACAATCACGTTGTAGTCGCCGTTGCCGCCGCCGCGCGTGGCTTGGTTGTAGTCGCTCTGCGAGGGCTGGATAGTGCCGAGGCCGGGGCCGCCGCGCTGCACGTTCACAATCAGGCCGGGTATTTCCGCGCCCGCCATATAGCTGATGCCTTCCTGCATCAGCGCCACGCCGGGACTCGACGAGGAGGTCATCACGCGCTTACCCGTGCCGCCGCCTCCGTAGAGCATATTGATACTCGCCACCTCGCTCTCTGCTTGCAGCACCACCATGCCCGTGGTTTTCCATGGCTCGAGCGCGGCGAGCGTTTCGAGCACCTCGCTCTGCGGCGTAATGGGGTAGCCGAAATAGCCGTCGCAACCGCAGCGTATGGCGGCGTGGGCTATGGCTTCGTTGCCTTTGAGCAGGAGTATTTCGTTTTCTTCTTTCATATTCTTGTATGGATTATGATAGAACCTATATTTTCGATAGAGACTATATATATAAATATGTGTGCTAATCTTCTTTCACCCTGTAAACGGAGATGCACCCGTCGGGGCACACAATGGCGCACGAGGCGCACCCGATGCACGTGTCGTTCACTTCGCGGCAATAGGCGTAGCCCCTGTGGTTCACCTCGTCGGTCGTCAGCGCCAGCGTATTCGTTGGGCATGCCACGACGCAGAGGTTGCAACCCTTGCAGCGTTCCACGTTTACGACAACGGCTCCTTTCATTTTTGCCATGGCTGTATATCTTTTTCTTTTGTAAAAACGGCGAAAGGGACGGCAGCCGTCCGATGCTTCGGCGGTAGCAGTCCCCTTTTTCGCGGTATTTATTGGTTGTACATGTCCTTGTTGTAAAAATCGAGAATGTCCTGCAACATTCTTTTGCTCTCGGCAGCGGGTCCTTCGGGGTCGAGTTCTTCCGATTTGAGGAAGCAACCAATCGCCTCGGTCCACTGCGAGCGTTTCATGTAGGCGCGTCCTTCAAGATAGTAGAGCCTCGCCTTATCTGCGCCCTCTGCGGCGTGCAGCCGGTGTGCCTTTTCCAGAGCCTCGGCGGTGCGTCCCGCCTCAATGTCGCGGGCAATTTCGTCTAAATTCTGTTGCATTTGCTTTTTCGATGTGAGCAAAATTACATCTTTCTGCGCAGAAACGCCAACTTTTCACAATCTTTTTTGCCTGGGCAATAAATAAAGCGAGGGGCGCGCCGTTCGGCACGTCCCTCGCTTTATCTATATGAGTCAGATTTTACAGTTTCTCGATGTCTTCGGGCGACAGCCCTGTCACGATGTGTATATCCGAAGTGCTCATGCCCATCGCTTTCAATTTCTTGGCGGTCTCAATGAAACTTTGCTGCATTCCTTGCTGAACGCCGGCCGCATGGCCTCTCTTCCACCCTTTCCTTTCTCCCACCTCTTCGGCGTCTTCCAAGGCATGCGCATTGTCGCGATAGTAGCGTATCGCGGCATCATACTTGATGCGCTCATCGCGGGTGAGCGCGCTTATCTCGGAGATTTGGGCCAAACGCTCGAATATCGGGTCTTTGGCTGTCCAAGGCAGTCTGTTGAGTGCTTCCATATGCTTCAATACATAAATCCAACGTTCAAAATTATCGGCGCATTCCTCCGCCTCCTTCTTAAAGTATGGCAACTGGAGGAATATCATTCTCATGTCCCCGGAGAACAGCTTGCGTTCCTCCATGTCCATCAGTGCGACATCCGTGCGGAACTTCTCGCCGATGTCATCGAGGCGGAAGTTCAGGAAACCCACGAAATACACGGCGCTGATGCTGTATCGCCAGTCCACGCCGCGCTCGCCCTGGCGCGCTATGGCTTCCGCCGTATAATAGATGCTGCGCTTCTTGAAATAGGGCTGCTCGCGGTTCTGCATCTCCACGATGATGTGCTCGCCGCTGTCGGTCTTGCAGAAGATGTCGTAAATCAGCGAGCGGCCATGCTCGAACTCTGCG
>JALFUO010000016.1 GCA_022784065.1 Bacteroidales bacterium
GGGCAACCTGTGGGATAACAGCCCGCCACAACCATATACGCTCACCCATTGCGCCGCTCCTGCTTCTGCCTTTCATATTTGGTTCATTTGTGCAAATTTCTGCTTTGTAACCGTATTTTAATCGTGAAAATCAATTTTATACGTATTAAAGTTGTAATTTTGCACTCGCAAAGCATACATTTCTCACATGCACTTCACAGACTCATTATATTATTCACTTTATAAATAAACAGATTTATGAAAAAAACTACTTTTTCACACTCCCTACTCTCCCTCTGTTTATTGTTCTTAATTAGCATATTGGGGGGGGTAATGCGGTAAACGCGCAAAGCTACCAGCTTGTAACAAGCACCGCCGAACTTGTCAGCGGCGACAAGTATTTGATTGTAAATAAGGATAAGACGAAGGCGTTAAGCGAAACGCAAGGCTCCAACAATCGTTCTGCCGTCAATATTTCTTTTGATGCAGAGGACAATATTTCAATTGTTCCTTCTGGTGTTTGCGTGCTTGAACTTCAAGAACCTGAAACAGGCAAGTGGGCTTTTTATGATGCTTCTAATAGTGGATATTTGTATGCAGCAAGCTCTTCTAAAAACTACTTAAGGACACAGAAAACATTAGACAACAATGGTAAGGCTACTGTTGATATAGCCATAGATGGTGTTGCAACCATTCAGTTCCAGGGAACTAATACACACAATTTGTTAAAATATAATAGTAGTAGCAATATATTCTCGTGTTATGAAAGCGGTCAATTGCCTGTCTACCTCTACCATTATGTAGCCCCCACCGGCACCAAAGACCCCGAACTTTCTTATTCTTCCTCTTCTTTTACCATTGCCGCCAACGTTACGCCTACGGAGCAGCCTACGCTTAGCAACCCCTACGACCTAACCATCAAATATTCTTCCAGCGACAAGTCTGTCGCCACCGTGACGGACAAGGGCGTTATTGCTTTGGCGGGCGGCACGGGTACTGCCACTATTACGGCAACCTCTCAGGCAGATGATACGTATGCGGTAGGCACTGCCACTTATACGCTTACCGTTTTCGGCGCACCTGAAATCACTCCCGAGAGCGACGAGTATGAAAACAACGTGACTGTGGTGATGAATGCAACGGGTGCTGGTGCGCTGTTCTACACTACCGACGGCACAGACCCGAGGGCTGATAACAATGCCGCCACAAAGGTGACGGACTTCCCTTATAATCTTCCTCTCTCTGTCGGCACGCACACCATTAAGGCTGTTACGGCAGATGAAAGTCTTGAGGTTTATTCCGATGTCCTTACCCGTACCTATACGGTGGTGCTGGCTGTGCCCACGCCCCAACTGTCGCAGGCTGCCGGCAATTACAATTATGAGGTGGCTGTAGGTGTGACGGTGGCAAATTCGGGTGGCGCGGTTGGTTACGTTTATACAACCGATGGCACTGATCCCGCTACTTCCGCCACTGCTACCACGGTCAATGCGCTTGCGGGTACGGTGACCCTTTACGAAGGCGAGCATACGCTGACTGTTAAGTCGTTCACCGCCGAGAAAGCCAACTTCTCCGATGCCGCCACGGCTGCTTACACAGTTTCCCTGCCGCAGCCCGTAATCACGCTGTCTGCCGAAAGCACGCAAGAACAGCCAATCACCGTGACCATTGAAGCCGAGGGCGCACCTTATATCTGGTACACCACCGACGGCACAGATCCTTTGGCAAACGGCGCGACGCCTGTTCAAGTGGAGGGTTCTTCCACAATTGTCACGCTTACAGAAGTCGGCACTTATACCATTACGGCAGTGGGCGTAAACAATAACGTAGAAACCTCCGCTGCTGCCACGGCAACCTGCACCATCAACAAAGTTATCCCCGTGCCTGGTTCGGCTGCGATGAAGTATAAGAAAGTGACTTCAATGGATGATATCGTGGACGGCGGTGTGTATTTGCTGGCATGCCCGAGTCGTGGTTATGCAATGTCATTCAGATATCCTTCAAAGACATATACAGGTGCTGGGGCGTTGTCATTTCCTGACGGAGAAGACAATATATTATTAGTTGAGAACTTAAATACAAGTAATGGCCCTTGTGAAATCACCTTAGAAAAGGTTGCAGATAAGGAAAATGTTTATTATTTGCGCTATGCTAATGGAGGCGATTATATATATTCAGCAAGTTCGAATGATTCTAATTTAGGCTTTTCTGATAAACTACCAGCAACGCAAATAGAAAGGTATGAGTGGAAGATTTCTTTTGTAGAAAGGCAAATTTCAAGGCAAAATACAGATAAGGTTACGGCACTTTCTTGCCTTAGCAATTACAGCTCGAGGTGTCTTGATATAAACTGGAGTGCTACCCCTGTTAGATATGCAACTTACAAGTATGATGTTAACAACAACGCTCCCTCCTTCCTTTACAAAAAGACCTTTGACCTTTCTGTAAACGCCAATACGGCAGGTTATGCCACGGCTTACACCGCTTTCCCGTACGTGATGCCCACAGGCGCAGACGGCTATATTGTGACCGAGACGGCAGAGGGCGCGACGATTAAGGCGAAGAACAAATATCCTGCCGGCGCAGAAGTGCCCGCCAATGCCCCGCTGCTCATTAAGAACAGCGAAGCAGGCGTGACGCTCAACCCCGTTGTGCTGGGCAAGACCGTTGAGGCTTATCCTTACGCCGATGAAAACCTGCTGCACGGCACGCGTCTCGAAAGCGACGGCGTGACGACGGACGTAGACGGCACGGACAACTACTATTACTACAAACTTTCCTATAAACTCGATGCCGAGAAAAATCCTGTGGCAGGCAGCTATGGCTTCTATCGCGGCAAGGCCAACGGCAGCGCGTTCGAAATGAAGAACACCCTGACGGCTTACCTCGCCCTGCCTAAGAGCCGCGGCCTCGTGAACAACCTGCGCATCAGCATCGACAACGAAGAAGGGCCTACCACGGGCATCCAAGCCAACCGCCTCCCCGCAGACAATATGCCGCAGAGCGTCTATACCCTCTCCGGCGTACGCGTCAATGCAGAAGGCAACCGCCTGCCCAAAGGCATCTATATCGTGAACGGAAAGAAAGTTGTAATCAAATAAATAGAGAAATAGAAAACTATGGACAAGAAGAAATATATCAGCCCCGAAATCAGCGTGTTCCCCATGGACTATGAAGGCGTGCTTGCCGGCAGCCCCGGCACAGACCTCAGCGACATCACCGTGAAAGATGGCGAGGACAACTACACCGACGCACCCGACTGCACCAACAAAAAGCAATGGGACGAACTTTCGGGAATGCAACACAGCATGTGGGAATAAAGGCGCCCCTCCCTTAAAGGACAAAGACCTTAATTTTTATTTTTAGTTTAATACACCGACCCCCGGCCGTGCGTGAGCATAGCCGGGGGTCAAATTGTAGGGGCGTTTTGCAAAACGCCCGCCGTGTGCGCCGAATGGAAAATCAATGATAATTCACCCATAACCGGGCGTTCTGCAGAACGCCCCTACTTGCGGTAATCCCACTGGTCGAGGGCAAAGCCCCAGTTCTTTTCCACGAGTTCCACGGTGCGCGGGTCGTAATTGTACTTATTCTTCTTATAGCCCTTCTTTGAGGCGACGTATTGGCTGATGGCCTGTTCCGCCTCGTTCCAGCCCGGGAGTTGCAGCGTCTGGTAGATTTGCTGCGTCATGCCGAGCGCGTCCGCCTCAAAGTCCTCAAACTTCACCTCAATCAGGTTGCCCTCGGGGATGAGGTGCTTGTCGGCCTCGTACTTATGGTAAAGTTTTGCGTAGACGCTGAGGATATTCTGCTCGAGTTCTTCCTTAGAGATGTCTTGCAGGCGCAGCGGCTCGATGGTGTTGGTGAAGAATGAGCGCGTGCTTTCAAACACCGTGTAGGGGTTGCGCATCAGATAGATAAACTTGGCGTTGGGGAACATCTTGACCAACTCTGCCACGCGGCCCGTGTGGGGCGGGTTTTTGGAGAGGAACTGCGTGCCGCCCGTGTTCCAAAGCGAGATTTTGATGAGTTTCGTAAACGTTTCCTCCCACACTTTCAGTTCTGCGGGGTCGATGCCCTCAAACAGCATGTACTTGTCGCAGTATTCCTGCTGGTGCTTGGGGTAAAACCAGAAGTTGTAGTACGTGTAGGGCATCATGTTGGAGAGCGCGAACTCTTCCTCCTGCGGCAGGTCGACGGCGAGGTCCATATTGTCGGTCGGGCGCTTGTCGGGCATGAGCCACGACATGTTTTTCTTAAAGAACGGCTGCCCGAACATCATTAGGTGGGGGAAGACCGTCTGATAGGTGGTGCAATAGCCGAAATGCTTGTCGCACGAGAGCACGTTGTGTACGAAAGTCGTGCCCGAGCGCCAATGTCCGAGGATAAACACCGGCGCATGTTCCAGCGGCTGGTCGGCGAGGAGTTTCTTGTAGCGGCAGTCCTGAATGGGCGCGAGCGTTGAGAGCAGGCGGCACACGCCCTTGGTGAGGCGGAATTTGCCTTTGCGCGAGTTGTCTACTGTGCGCCCCTCCGTGAGGTGCTTGAACGTTTGCCAGTCAGCGCCGACGAGCGTGTTGATCGGGAGTTTGTTGAATTCTAAAAGGCCCATATAAAATATACGTGTTGTTTCGGATTAAGAAATAAACTATCTTGGCAGCAAAGTTACGATTTTTTTGGGAGACTCATACTTTTTGCACTCACGAGTAGGGGCGTTTTGCAAAACGCCCGCCGTGTGCACCGCATGGGAAAATTCAAGAAGACAACCATTTTCTGGGCGTTTTGCAAAACGCCCCTACTTTCTTTCGATGAATTTACGATATAGATTTCCTTGTTGAAGCCATAAGTCTAATTATTCGTAAAATCCGGCACGGGCACGGGGCGGCTGCCGTTCACGGCAGACTGCTCGGAGAGCTCTGCGATGCACGACCATTCGGCGGCGTCGTACACGTCGATGTCCAGCGGCAGGCCGTAGCGCAGGCAGTGGATAAGGCGGGCGTCCATGGCGTAGTTCATCTCGTTGGGCACGTTGAGGCGGCGGCCTTCGAGCCAGCGCAGGGCGGCATCGCTCGTATAGTGTTGCTCCATAGCGGCGAGCGCTTCGCTGCCCGTGAGCAGCGGTTGGCCGTCCAGTTGAATGGTGGGCGTGGGGTATTTGCTCACAAATCCCTTAGTGCCGCACACGGTTTGCAGGCGGCTGTAAGGGCGCGGCGTGGTAACGTCGAGCTGCAGTAGGATAGACACGCCGCCCACGGTGCGCAGCAGCGTGCTGTTGACGCGGCTTTGCAGGCCGTCCTCGCCTGCGCCGTGCGAGGTGAGCGATACGAGGTAGTCGAGCCTGTCCTCGCGGTGCAGGCGCAGCAGTTGGCCGATGGGGCCCATGCCGTGCGTGGGGTAGGGGTTGCCGCGGTGGCGGGCGCAACTGCGCTCCATCCAGTTGCGCACCGTGTCCGTCTTGCTCTGCGCCGTCAGTCCGAAGCTGTCGCGGAGGTCGTGGATATACGCCCCCTCGCAGTGCGTAATGGTGCCGAGCAATCCCGCGTTGCGCATTTGCAGCGTGGCGAGTGCGAAGGAGTCGTAGCAGCAGTTTTCCGTCATAAAGCAGTGCCGGCGCGTGCGCTCCGCCGTTTCCACCAAGAGGCGGCATTCCTCCACCGTCGTGGCAGCCGGCACTTCCACTGCCGCGTGCTTGCCGTGGCGCATGGCTTCGACCGCCATTTCGCAGTGCGAAGCCCAGTCCGTACATATATATATAAGGTCTAAATCCCTCAGCCGGCACATCTCCTGCCAACCGTCCTTACCGGCAAAGATGCGGGCGCGGTCGCGGCCGCTGCGTGCGAGGCGGTCGTTGGCTTCGGCAAGCGCGTCGGCGTTGATGTCGGCAATGCAGGTAATGGCGGCTCCGCTGATGAAGGCATAGCGGTCGAGCGTGCGCATGCCGCGCTGCCCCAGCCCTACCAGGCCGATGCGCACCTTCGGTATCGGAGCGCAGCGCAAACCGATGACGTGGCGTTTGGAAGGCGCAGGGATAAAAAGCGTATTTTCCATAGTTGCTTACTTGATAATGCAAATTTGGGCAAAATGCTTCATATTCCATAATAAATTGGCGGAAAAACGCGAGAGCGCTTTTGCCGTGCTAATAATTTTCACAAACAAATGAGTGAATCAAATATATCTCCTGACAATCCTGTCTATTTGCCCCACGTAGTAAAATGGAATGTTTATTAAGCGGATTTGTTTTCCCGATGGAATTGTGATATCATCAATTTTCAGTGGATTGGCCCACACGCGTATAGCAATGTTGATAGGACTGTCTTCCATAAAGATGTGTAATGATTTGAGCTTGGCATTTGTCCCTGATTTTACTTCAATCGGAATAAGCATATTCTCAAAAGTGTAAAGGAAGTCAATTTCTGCCGAAGATTTAGGATTGTCTTTGCGCCAATAGCACCGGGAAGCGTTTGAGCGAAAGTTTTCTGCAATCAGTTCTTGCGCAACCACTTGTTCTGCTATGCGGCCTCGCCACACGTCTGAAATATCATTTGCAGAAAAGACATCAGATTGCAGCTGGCAGGCATAGTTAACAAGGCCGCAGTCTAACCACAGCAGTTTGGGGCGTCGGTTGAAATCGGGGACGGCTGGCAGGCGCGTGGCAGTTGTGGGATATACCAATTCCAAAAGAAGGGCTTTTGATATGGTGGCAAAAGCTTCGCTCATCTCTCTGGAACGGTACGCGGAGTTGCCGAACTTCTCGAAGGTTATGGTTTCTGCGGCTGAATACCAGCCGCGTTGTAAGATTGTTCTTATTGTTTTTTGCGCAGTGATATTAGAAGCATACTTTTCCACATCGTCCACATAGGCTTGAATGAGCGCATCAAAGATTTCGCTCACCGCAGCGATGTTGTTTTCTTCTTTGTAGTAATTGATGGCAGCCGGCATTCCGCCAACTAAAACAAATTCCTTAAAACGTTGCATTAGTTGTTGGTGAATGGGCAAAACGTCGATCTCGTCCTTAATTGCCTGGCCGCAAAACCCATCGCCTATGCCAACGAGAAACTCCGTGAAAGAGCAGGGTCGTAACGTCATATAACTAACTCGCCCGACAGGAAACGAAATTTTGCGTAAATCCAAAAGGTTGTCCATCAATGATCCGGCGGCAATAACATAGACATCGGAGCATTGCTCATAAAAATACCGTAGCATGGATACAGCCCGTTTGGAATTCTGTATCTCATCAATAAAAAGCAAAACACGCCCTTTCCGATATACCAGATGTTTGTGCAGGAAAATGGCTTGCAGTGTTACATTGGCATCATCAGAGAGTTCAAAGAGTTTGCGGTTGCTTTCGAGTTCCAGATTAAGATAAAGATAAATATCGAATTTTTGTGCAAAGGCGTTGACGAGTGTAGTCTTCCCTACCTGACGAGCACCCCTGAGAATAAGCGGTTTCCTGTCTTTTTCTAATGACCACTTCTGGAGTTTGGATAATGCCGTTCGTTCTATCATATTTATATATATATTATAGTTATGCAAAGATAGCGCAAGGCTAGCGCAGAAGACCGAGCTTGCTTGAAGTCTTATGCCGAACCGCAGCCTATCTTATGCAAAGATAGCGACTTTGTAATGAATTCGGGGTAACTTTCTTTGATTTTTGTAATGAATTCGGGGTAACTTTGTCTGATTTTTGTAATGAATTCGGGGTAACTGGCGGCGAAACGCGGATTTTCTTATAGAAAAATTGGCGCAATGCTCAGTTGTTCGTGATTTTGCGAATAGAATAAAGGCAAAATAATAGCAGTTTGCTTAGGAATAGAAACACAGGGGAGAAAGTTTGTTTCTATTCTTGTGCTAAATCATCTTCCTTATTCAACTCAAAAAATCACTCAACGCACAGAGCAACCCCTCTATGCGTTGAGTGATTCGTTTTGTTTTTGCCTGTGTCTTTTCCCTTTTTCGCCCGCTCCTATACGCATTTTTTTTACCCTAAAAACTATACATACCCAGCACTAAGTGGCTTAATTCGTTGATAATGTGTGGAATATTTGTGTATAGTTGGGAGGTTGAACCCGTCACAAGTGTATAGTTGACGTACACGGTCGCTGACTATTGGATTTAAGGGTACTGTATCATAGTCGCAGCCCGAACACTCAACTGCACCGTTGCACTTTCCATTTTCATAGCAGACAGCATTCGCTATCCTACGTCACAATCCGCACGCGCACGGAGATAATTTTTATTTGCTCGGAGATAGTTTTTCCTTTCTCCGAGTTATTTTTCACCATCATATAGGATATTTTTTGTTACAAACTTTGTAACGCATATTACAAGGTTTGTAACATGTATTACAAAGTTTGTAAAACATGTTAGAAAGTTTGTAACAAAAACTTTCTTAAAGAAAGGAAAAAATATCTCGGAGAAAGAAAAAAATATCAGGCAGCAATTTTTTATTTGCTGCCTGATAGTGCGTGGTTGAAATAAGGTGGGTTCTATAAATTCCCACCGTAAAAAATTACAATAATATTGGGTTGACGTTTTGTCATCTTTTGTTTTCTTTTCGGTCTAAATCGTAAGTCTCATCGGTCACGTAGCCCGCTACGCTCCCTCTTCAACTTACAA
>JALFUO010000029.1 GCA_022784065.1 Bacteroidales bacterium
GCCTTCGACATAGTCTGTTATTACTTGTGATTTGTCGCGTCGTTTGCCACCTATGAATTGTTTGCCGCAATCCTTGCATTTATACATTTGGCTGGAACCTCTACGCCCGTTCCTTACAACGTTTGAAGAGCAACAAAAAAAAGCATTTTTTTACCATATCATTAATAATATGGCACAAAGATATGAATATCAAGATATTGATGGGCATATCATCCTACTTTTTGTCCACCCTTCCTATTTTCCTTTTATTCATTGGTTAGTTCCACAGAGACTCCGTGACTATCTATGACACAAAAGCCGGGACTGAAACAGTTTGTTTACGCATTGTTTACGCAGACATGAAAAAAGCACTTGCGAGAAACTCGTAAGTGCTTGATTTTTAGTGTGGACCAGCCAGGGCTTGAACCTGGGACCTCCAGATTATGAGTCTGTTGCTCTAACCAACTGAGCTACAAGTCCGAGAGCGCAAGGGTGCGCCCGTATGTGTTGCAAAAGTACAACTTTTTTGCTTTGCCGCAAATAGTTCGGGGGCTTTTGTTGCTTTTGAACCCTTAAAATGTGCCGTTAAAGTGCCATTGAAGACTGCGATTGCGGGCTCGCTTTGATTGGAGCTGCTTCCCAAACCTATTGGCAGAATGCTTTGTGGATGTTGTCAGCAATGGCTTGCATTTCTTCTGCAGGTAGTTGCAATTTGTCTTTGCGGAAATCCATGTCGCCCTCGCTTTGCAGCGGGATAAGGTGAATGTGCGCATGGTTCACTTCGAGGCCAAGCACAGCCATGCCAACCTTGCGGCAGGGATAAGCTGTCTTGATGGCAGCCGCTACGCGCTTGGCAAAGACTGTGAGCGCGGCGAGTTCCTCGTCGGTGAGGTCGAAAAGATAGTCCACCTCGCGCTTAGGCACAACAAGCGTATGGCCTTTGGCTACGGGGTTGATGTCGAGAAAGGCATAATGCTTTTCGTCTTCGGCGCATTTGTAAGAAGGTATTTCGCCGGCTATGATTTTGCTGAAAATGGTCATGGCAACAATATGAATAAATTATTCCACGCTGATTTTGAGAATTTCGAGCTGAATAGTGCCTTGAGGAATTTTCACGTCAACCACATCGCCCACCTTCTTGCCAAGCAGACCTTGCGCAATGGGCGTAGTAGAAGAGATTTTGCCTTCACGCAGGTTGGCCTCGCTTTCGCTGACGATGGTGTATTTCATCACCATGTTGTTTTTCACGTTTTTCATCTCGACAGTAGAAAGGATCTGCACCACGTCGTTTTTGAGTCTGGCGGGGTCGATGATTTTAGCGTCGGCAATGGCTGCTTTAAGGTTGTTGATTTTCATTTCGAGCATGCCCTGTGCTTCTTTTGCGGCATCGTACTCGCTATTTTCCGAAAGGTCGCCCTTGTCGCGTGCTTCGGCGATAGCGGCTGAGGCTGCGGGGCGCTCAATCGTTTCCATGTGTCTTAACTGGGCTACCATTTTGTCGTAGCCCTCTTGGGTCATATAAGCCATAATGCTGTGGTTGTATTAGTTTTTTGCAGATGTCAAAAAAAAAGGGAAAGAACCCCACCGCTTTCGTAAGCCACGGAATTCTTCCAATTCTGCTTAAATTATTAAGATTATGAGCCGAAAGCCGGACTCGAACCGGCGACCCTTTCATTACGAATGAAATGCTCTACCAACTGAGCTATTTCGGCAATGTTTGCAAGGCGAGAAAGATGCCTTTCCCTTTTTGCGGTGCAAAGATATGAAGTTTTTTCATATAAAACAAGGAGAAAAGGGCTTTTTTCATAAAAGTCTTATATGAAAGTCCCCTAAGGGCTGTTTGCCATACATAAAAAAGCGGCTCGTCCTCACGGATAAGCCGCTTCTGCTTTTTATGAAACAAAAATAGAGATATTTGGGAGAAATCAGAAACGCTTTAAGCACCAATTTTCACAAACTGAATGATTAAACGGAGCATCGACACACAATATATATAATATATATGTATGTATCACTCCTAACGTTACTGACCAGCCAGCACGGTTCTCTACAATTTTCGTGCAAGCGAGCGCAATCAAGTTTACTTGAAATTGCCGAGCGCAGCCGAAAATCCCGAATGGTGCAGGCTTATTGCTTTTTACTCTTTTATACTTCAGAAATTCTTTTTCCAGTTTTCAAGGCCTGCTTTGAGGAAATCTGTAAAGCGGCCGATGTTTTCGTCGTACGAATACGAACCCGTGAGGGGTTTGCCGTCATTGTCGAGCAGTACGTAGAAGGGCTGGGCGTTCGCTCCAAACTTGGAGCGTTGCAGATAGCTCCACTTGTCGCCAACGGTGCGCAGCGTGGTAGTCTGCCCGTTCTCGGTGACTTCCATCTTCTCGGGCAGAGGGGTCTTCTCGTCCACATAGAGCGAGATAAGCACGTAGTCCTTAGTGAGGAAATCGCGCACGCTGGGATTGTTCCATACGGCCAGTTCCATTTTGCGGCAGTTCACGCAACCGTGCCCCGTGAAGTCGATGAATACGGGCTTGCCCGTCTGGCGGGCATAGGCCATACCGGCATCGTAGTCTTTGAATTTCGCCTCGATATGCACGGGGTCGAGATTGAAGTCCTGCGTGGAGAGGGGCGGCGCAAAGGCACTCACGGCCTTGCAGGGCGCACCCCAAAGTCCAGGTATCATATAGACGGAGAACGCTATCGAAGCCAAGGCGAGGAAGAAGCGCGGCACGGAGGTCTTGCGCTCGTCTTCGTCATCGTGGGGGAATTTCACGAGACCGAGCAGATAGAGCCCGAGAATAAAGAAGAGGGCGATCCAAAGCGTGAGGAACGTTTCGCGGTCGAGGATATGCCAGCCATACGCCAAGTCGGCAACAGACAGGAATTTGAGGGCGAATGCCAGTTCCACGAAGCCGAGGCATACCTTCACGGTGTTGAGCCAGCCGCCGCTCTTGGGCGCGCTTTTCAACAAGGTGGGGAAGAGCGCGAAAAGCGTGAACGGCAGGGCCAATGCGAGGGCAAAGCCGAACATGCCGATCGTGGGCGCAAGCGCGGAGCCGCCACTCGTGCTGACCTCTACGAGCAAGAAACCGATTATCGGGCCGGTGCAGGAGAAACTTACGAGCGCTAGGGTGAACGCCATGAGGAAAATGCTGAGCAGACCCGTTGCCTTTTCGGCCTTTCCATCGACCGCCGCGCCCCACGAGGAGGGCAGCGTAATCTCGAAACCGCCGAGGAAGCTGGCGCCGAACACGACGAGCATCAAGAAGAAAAGTATGTTGAATACAGCGTTCGTAGAGAGGTCGTTGAGGGCGGAAGCTCCGAAAATAGAGGTGATGATGAGGCCAAGGGCCACATATATCACTACGATGGAGAGGCCGTAAATGATGGCGTCGCGAATGCCTTTGCGGCGGTTGCCCGAGCGTTTGAGGAAGAAGCTCACGGTCATTGGGATAATGGGCCACACGCAGGGCGTGACCAATGCGAGCAGGCCGCCGAGGAAGCCGAGGAAGAAGATAACGTACCATGCCTTGCCCGACACGTCGCTTTCGCTCTGACCGAAAGATTGCAACTCTTCGATAACGGGTGTCCACCACAGGGCGGTTTCGGCGGAGTCTGCCTTAGCCACGGCTAAAGGTTCTTCGCTGGTAAGGGGTACAGCGGCGGCAGTGTCGGCAACTTCGGCTGCAGGCACAGCGGTTTCGGGCTGCGGAGCGGGTGCGGCTGTTTCAGCGGCGGCGGCTGCGGGGCCGTCAGAACCTTTGAGGTGACAGTCGACAGAGGTGGGCGGCAGGCAGTTTTCATCGTTGCACGCGCCGAATTTCAGATAGCCTTTCAGTTCGTAATTTTTCTCCGTAAGTTCCACGCGCTGCGTAAATACGGCGGTGTGTTCGAAGAAAGTCACGGGCATCTCGAAGATCGGGTCTTGCATGGTCCTTGCACCCGCGCCGGCTTTGAGCTTGCCGGCGAGTTTCACGCCCTTAGCCTCGTCTATGCCGAAAGATGCCGGCGTGGGGCCGCCATCAGGAATGTCTGTGGAATAGATGTGCCAGCCGGCATCGGCCTTACCCGTAAACACAATATCTATCTGCGTGGCGCTCACTTTTTTGTATGCCACGCTAAAGGTTACCTGCGCCTGCGCTACGCCGGCACAAAGGGCAAGCAGCAAGAATAAATAATGCTTGAAGAGTTTGGTCATGTATGTATAAATATATTGTACCCCCGCCGAGAATCGAACTCGGATCTAAAGTTTAGGAAACTTCTATTCTATCCGTTGAACTACAGGGGCGGCGCGTCGGCACACGCTTTTGAAGCGGCAAAGGTAGGCTTTTTTTTGTAGAAATTCCCCTTGAAACCGCCATTTTCTTACGTGAAAGGGTTATTTTGCGCCGTTTTCTCGGATATTTCAACCGAAACTTTGGTGCGGTCGCGATTATTTAGTTTCTTTGCAGACTGATTATCATACAACAAAAACGCTGATACCAAAATTTATCTCCTAAAAGAAGTGACATGACCACAATCATCATCTTCGTTTTCCTATTCGGCTATATGTGCATAGCCTTAGAGAGTGTGTTGAAAATCAACAAGGCCGCCACGGCTCTGCTGATGTGCGTAGCGTGTTGGACGTTGTTCATGGTCGACCCCGGGCAGTATTTCCCCGAAGTGGCGGGAATGGCTGCCGATAAGGCTTCGCAGGTCATCAACGAGCACTTGCTGCTGCGCCACCTCGGCGATGCGGGCGAAATCCTGTTTTTCCTGATGGGTGCCATGACGATTGTTGAAATCGTCGATGCCAACGGCGGCTTTAATTTCGTGAGCGACCGTCTTGCCACCCGTTCCAAGCGCAAGCTGCTTTGGCGAGTGGCTGTCATCACCTTTGTGCTCTCGGCTATTCTCGATAATCTCACCACGAGCATCGTGATGGTAATGGTGCTGCGCAAGCTTGTGCGCGACCCGAAGGACCGCCTCGCGTATGCCGCGCTCGTAATCCTCGCCGCCAACTCGGGCGGCGCGTTCTCGCCCATCGGCGATGTTACGACCATCATGCTGTGGATTAAGGGTTGCATCACCACAACGGGCGTGATGAGCGAGGTGATCCTGCCGTCGGTTGTCTCGGTGGTTGTGCCTACGTTCCTCCTGCAATTCTCGCTCAAAGGTAAATTGCCCGACGGGCAGCACCACTCAGCCAAGACGCACGCCGACGAGGTGGTCTTCTCGCTTTGGGAGCGCAACCTCGTGTTCTTCGTCGGCGTGGGCGGCCTTTGCTTTGTGCCTGTGTTCCGTTTCCTCACGGGTCTGCCGCCCTTTATGGGCATTCTGCTCGTGCTGGGCTTGCTGTGGACGATGACGGAGATTTTCTACCGCAACAAACTGGTTGACTGCTCCATGAAGCAGCGCGTCACGAAGCTGCTTTCGCGCATCGACCTCTCTACTATTCTCTTCTTCCTCGGCATACTCATGGCAGTGGGCGTGCTGCAGGAGACGCATGTGCTCACCGCTTTCGGCCAATGGCTCAACGACGTGAGCAACGGCAACCACTATCTCGTCACGGGCGTGATCGGCGTGGTGTCGAGCATCGTGGACAACGTGCCGCTCGTGGCAGGCTGCATGGGTATGTATCCCATTTCTACCGGCGACTTTGCCGTCGACGGCATCTTCTGGCAACTGCTGGCCTACTGCGCCGGCGTGGGCGGCTCGATGCTGATTATCGGTTCGGCTGCCGGCGTGGTGGTGATGGGCTTGGAGAAAATCACCTTCGGCTGGTATCTTAAGCATTTCACGTGGCTGGCCTTCGTGGGCTATCTCGCCGGTATTCTCTGTTACGCTGCCGAGAAAGCCCTTGGATTGTAATATCTCACTAAAAATATCTCGATTATGAAAAAGATTATTTGCTCGCTGACCTTATTGTTTGTTTTAGCCAGTGCTCTGCCTGCCTCCGCCATCGGCTTCGACTGGGGTGTAACAGGCGGTTGGAACTATTCCAAAGTGAAGATGAAGAATTTTAAGACAAGCTTTGATACGAACAATCGCGCCGGTTGGTTTATCGGTCCGAAGGTCTATCTCAGTTTGCCGCTCGGCTTGGGCGTTGATGCGTCCATTCAGTATTCTTTGCGCCGCATGAATATGGGCGACTGGGAATATGACGCGAATGGCTACCCCGTGCAAAATCCCGACGGCACGTATGCCACTGTCAGCACTACGAACAACTATCACAGTTTTGAAATACCCGTAAACCTGCGTTACAGCATCGGCCTCGGCAAAGTCGGTTCCGTGTATCTCGCCACCGGTCCGCAGTTTGGTTTCGGCATCGGCAACACCAAGTGGACCAACTACGAGGGCGTGTTTAAGAAAGAAAACATGGTGACCACATGGAACATCGGCGCCGGCATCAAGGTGCTCGGCCATGTAGAGGTGGGCGTGGGCTACAACTTCGCCTTCGGCAAGACGGGCACAACAACCGTGCGTAAGACTAACGACCAAAACGGCAGTGACATCGAGTGGCAGAACATGGACTTCAAAACCAATACGTTCCAAGTGCAGTTGACGTACATTTTTTAAGTAAAGCAGGGGCGTTTTAAATAAAATAGGCTGCGGCTCGGCAATTTCAAGTAAACGTGATTGCGCTCGCCTTGCACTATTTTTGCAAAACGCCCGCCGATGTGCCGTATGGCAAAATGCTTTGGGGCAAACATAACCAGACGTTTCGCAACTAAATAAATATTCTTTATGGCAAGGAATACAGAAGTGAAGAGCGACGACAAGATGCGCGGAGGCGTGGCGGTGGCTTTGATGCTGCTGCTCACCATCGGTGCGCTCTCTTATTTCATGCCGCGCGAGAGCAAGTTTGGCTATGAATATGAGCTTTATCGCCCTTGGCGCTATTCGCCGCTGATTGCCACGTACGACTTTCCCATCTACAAGACCGCAGAAGAATTGCAGGCAGAGCGCGACAGCGCAACCAAGAATTTCCTGCCCTTTTTCTGTTGGACGGCCGATGCCGG
Source organism: Bacteroidales bacterium (assembly GCA_022784065.1). Lineage (GTDB taxonomy): Bacteria > Bacteroidota > Bacteroidia > Bacteroidales > Bacteroidaceae > Alloprevotella. Next base: position 6,978 of record JALFUO010000029.1, read on the forward strand.
CAAGAGCCAGCTCAAAGCCTTTGAGCAAGCCCGCCGCACGGACGCGCTTAAAAGCGTGCCCCCTGCCTATGCCGTCCACGTGGCGAAACTCCTGAACCAAGTTTATGAGCGCGGCATCGTTTCCAACGAGGCAATGACCGAACTCACGCGCAACAACCTCAAGGGCGTGCGCATCATCAGCGGCACAGAGGCGGTGCAGCGCGGCGCGGCCGACATCTTCACCACGCGCTCCGCCTACGAATACATCATGTCGGCAGACACAGCCCATTTCGCCCGCGAAATACTCACGCGCTGCAATATCAATTCTTATCTTTCCCCCAACCTTGCCTGCGACACAGCCAAGACCAACGCCGCGTTTAGCGACCTGATCGCCGCCGTTGCGCCTGCGAGCGGCATGGTGCAGAGCGGGCAGCGTATCATCGACCGGGGCGAGATTATCAGTCCCGAGCAATACAAGATATTGCAGTCGTTCGAGCGCGAGAGCAACCGCCGCAGCAGTCCGTCCGAGGGGCTGTGGTCCACGATTTTCGGGCAGATGCTTTTCGTGGCGTTGCTCTGCCTCGCCTTTGTGGGCTACCTCAAGCTTTTCCGCCGCGACTACCTCACGTCGCCCCATAGCATCTTCCTGATGTTCTGCCTCATCGCCGTGTTCCCGCTGATGACCTATGCGCTGATGAAGCACATGTTTTACAGCGTCTACATGGTGCCCTACGTCATAGTGCCTATGTTCGTGCGCGTCTTCATGGACTCGCGCACAGCGTTCCTTTCCGCCGTGGTCACCCTCCTGCTTTCGAGCATCGCGCTGCATGCCCCCTATGAGTTCCTCTGCGTGGAGATGATGGGCAGCCTCGTGGCCATCTACGCCCTGCGCGAGCTGACGGAGCGTTCGCAGCTGATGCGCGTGGCGTTTGCCGTCACCCTGGTGCAGCTTGCCACGATGATGGCCTGCGAGCTGGCGCAAGGCACAGACTTCGCCATGCTCGATGTCTCTACATATATATATATAGTGGTCGGCGGCGTGCTCCTGCTCTTTGCCTACCCCTTGCTCTATCTCATCGAAAAAACCTTCGGCTTCACCTCCGGCGTGACGCTCGTGGAGCTTACCAATACCAACAATAGCATTCTGCGCCGCATGTCGAAGGTGGCGCAGGGCACGTTTATCCATTCCCTGCAAGTGGCGAACCTTGCGGCAGAGGTGGCCGACAAAATCGGGGCAAAGCCGCAGCTCGTGCGTGCCGGCGCACTCTACCACGACATTGGCAAGATGCGCAACCCCGCCTTCTTCACCGAGAATCAGAGCGGCGTGAACCCGCACGACAGCCTCGACGAGGAAAGCAGCGCGCGCATCATCATCAGCCACGTCACCGAGGGGCTGAAGCTGGCAGACAAATATCACCTGCCCACGGTTATCCGTGACTTCATACGCACCCACCACGGCAAGGGACGTACCAAATACTTCTATATCCGCTGGCAGAACAGCCACGAGGGGCAAACGCCGCCCGATGCCTTCGATTATCCCGGACCAAATCCCTTTACGCGCGAGCAGGCTATCCTCATGATGTGCGATGCCGTAGAGGCCAGTTCGCGCAGCCTCAAAGAGTATTCTGAGGAGAATATAAAAGCGCTGGTCGAGAAAATTATCGACGCGCAGGTGGCAGAGGGCTGTTTCCGCCAATGCCCCATCACCTTCCGCGACATCGACGATGCCAAGAAGGTACTAATCGACAGCCTTAAAACCATCTACCACACGCGCATCGCCTATCCCGAACTCAAACAGGGCGAAACGCCCGAGCCGCGCCCGCACAACACGCTCTTCGGTACAGGCTTGCACCGCACGTGGCGCAAGTAGGGGCGACTTGTCTTATTCCCTCGTCTACTTGTTTACTCGTCTACAAATTATAACAAAACACCCAATATGAACATCTCAAAACTTTTCGCAGCCACCCTGCTCTCGCTGGCAATGGCCACCACCGCCGCCGCACAGGAGGGGAAGGAAGCGCAGACCCGCTCCTATCCCTACTTCTTCGCCGGCATTCAAGGCGGAGCGCAAACCACCTTCACCAACTACGATGCCACGAAACTCATCACGCCCATTGGCGGCGTCAACGTGGGTGCCATGCTCGCCCCCGCCGTCGGCGCACGCCTGCACGTGAGCGGCATCAACAATAAGGGCGGCTTCCGCTATTCGGGTCAGAAGTACGACTACAACTACGCCGTCACCGACCTCGACCTCATGCTCAACCTCTGCCGCGTCCTCGCCCCGAGCAAGGAAACGCTTATGGACCTTTACCTCATCGGCGGCGCAGGCTTCGGCGTGACGTGGAACAACGACGACTTCAAGCAGCTCGCCGCAGATGCACTCGCCGATGGCAACCTGCACCTCGGTTGGGACGACCGCCGCTTCGTGCACAACTTCCGCGTGGGTCTGCAACTTGAGGCCAACGTGTCGAAACTCATCGGCATCAACCTCGAAGTGACCGCCAACAACCTGCAAGACCGCTTCAACACGAAGCTCAACGGCCACGGCGACTGGCAGCTGCAAGCCCTCATCGGCGTGAACTTCCGCTTCGGCGGCAAGAAGAAGGCCGCAGAACCCGTTTACGTGCCGCAGCCCGCGCCCGTACAGCCCGAGAAACCCCAGACAGCCGCCACAGCGCCCGTAGAAAAGCCCGCCGCTAAGCCCCAGCCTAAACCGCAGCCTAAGCCTGCGGAGCGCAAGCTTGAAACGACCGATGTAACCGTGCATTTCGCCCTTGCCAAGACAGAGGTGACGGAAGAGGAGGAAGCAAAGGTGGCAGCCTTTGCCCAGTGGCTCAAAGCGCACCCCACCGCCAACGCTGAGATTACGGGATATGCCGATGCTGGCACGGGCAACAAGCGCATCAACCGCAACCTGTCGCAGCAGCGCGTACTGGCAGTGGCCAAGCTCCTCACCGAGAAATACGGCGTGCCCGCCGCGCGCATCACGACGGCCTATAAGGGCGACACTGTCCAGCCCTTTGCTGCCAACGAAGCCAATCGCGTGGTCATCGGCACGGCGGCTGAGAAATAACATTCCCGCCCTTTTGGTGCAGAAATGGCATAAATTATAGGCACGTTCTTAATTTATTTGAATGTGCCTATAATATTTTATATATGCCCAACGTTATATAAACAGCGCAGCAGGTCTCAGAAGCGGAGACCTGGCAACGAATGCCGCAATCCGATAAAAACATTCAACCCTTAATCTTTTATTATTATGCAAACAATCCAGAACGAAGAACTGCGCGTGGTGGTTAGCCCCGTTGGCGCACAGATGCAGAACCTTACGGACGTAAAAACCGGCCGTGAATATCTTTGGCAAGGCGATGCCCGCTATTGGCAGGAACGCAACCCTATACTTTTCCCCATTGTAGGCGGCATGTGGAACGGCGTGACGCGTGTGGACGGCAAGGAAGTGCGTATCCCGAAGCACGGCATCATGCGTCAGAAAACGTGGACCGTTAAAGAGCAATCCGAAACAGCCGTTACTTACGAGTACAACGGCACTGTGGGCGATTTTGAGATTTTCCCCTTTGCTTTCCACCTTGAAGTGACCTATCGCCTCGAAGACCGCAAAGTCGTGGCCGAGTTTAAGGTTAAGAATACCGGCGGAGCCGACCTTTGGTTCCAAATGGGCGGACACCCGGGCATCAATCTCCCCGAATGGAAAGAGGAGAACGCCGTTGACGGCTATCTGCGCCTCGAAGGCACGCCTAAGAGCTTGCTCCGCGCTGGCGATCAAGGTTGCCTCGAGCCCGAGCGCGTACCCGTGCCCCTTACCGAAGACGGCCTCGTGCCCCTCACCGTGGAAACGTTCGCCAATGAAGCCCTCATTTTCGACGATCACCAAATCAGCGCAGCCACCGTGCTCGACCTCAACCGCCAGCCTGTGGCGCGCGTTGAGAGCACTGCGCCCGTTTGGCTCTTCTGGTCGCCCACCGGCGTACATTCTCCCTTCGTCTGCGCCGAACCGTGGTACGGCCTCTGCGACCACCAGCATTTCGAAGGCGACATATCAGAACGTCCCTTCATTAACTGCGCCCACAGCAACGAGACTTGGGAAGGCGGTTACAGCGTAGAAGTATTTTAATAACGGGGCGACGTGTGCAAATGCCACGTCGCCCCGTATGGTTTTTTGTTAATGCAAGTTCAATGAATGTTTTTCAATCCTCGTTGCGCGAGAAGCGGTAGGAAAGGGACACGAGCCCCGAGAGGTTGCGGCCGCCGCCCGAGGTGAAGGGCACGAGGCCGAAGTCTGCCTCCACGCCGAGGGTGATGCCGCTCGGGAACTGATAACCCGCCAGGGCCTGTATGCCGGCATCAAACCGCCGGGCACCGGGAGCGGAGAAGGTGTTGCGGTCGTAATAGAGTTTGCTGCCGCCCTGCTGCGTGCCGTCGCCCTTGGTCTTCTGTTTGCCCGCAACGCCGCAGGCAAGGTAAGGGCCTAAACCGACGACTATGTACTTGCCCTCTCCCATTCGGAAGTAGTAATTGAACACGAGGGGCAACTCGAAATAGCCTGCCGAGGTGGAGCGGCTCATGATGCCCGTGAGGGGCTGTCCCGTCTCCTCGTTGAACCGCTGCTGCCCGTTGTCATCGTAGATGAAGACCTGGCTGTTGGGGTCTTTCCAGCCTTTGCCGTAAAATACGAGGGAGGGCGCGAACGTGAGTTTCTGATTGAACTCGTATTCATAGCCCACGCCGATTTTGTACGCGCCGACGGCACGGGCGTTCCCGTAGTGCGTGGCCAGTCCGCCGCCGACTTTCAGAAAGATGTTTTGCGCGGCGAGTGGCAGGCTGAGGCACATGGCAAGCAGCATCAGGGTGCAAAGGAGGGTACGCTTCATGGGGATTTTATTATTTTATGGAGAGCTAATCTAAAAATTCAGGTCTCACGAGTAGAGGCATTTAGCACAGCGCCCCTACTCAAAGAACTGCTTCCAGTCGTCACGGCCGTGCTTCCTGCGGTCGTTGGCAAACTCGGCTTCGATTTGCTCGCGGCGTGCCGCCTTCTTGGTCTTTCGCTTGGGGCGTTCGGCGTTGCGCGGCGCGAAGTCGCCCTCATCTTCGGGGTCTGCCCAGTCAACCACCACCTTACGCTCGCCCACTTTCACGCGTTTCATCTTTTGCAGCACGCGCATGGCATCGGCTTCGGGCACTTCAAAGAACGAGCAGTTGGTGGTGAGGTCGATGCGCCCGATATCCACCTTCGCGCCCTTGACGTGGCGGTTCACGAGGTTGATGATTTCTCGGGCGTAGAAGTTATCGCGCTTACCGAGGTTAATAAAGAGACGCTTGTAGCCCGCCTCAGCCTTGCGCGGCCCGCCCTGAGGCCCGCGCCGTTCGGCACGCTCGCCGCCGCGTTCGCGGCGCGGTTTTTCGTCGCGTGCTTTGTCGTCGCGCTCGCGACGTTCGGAGGGCTGCATGATTTCGGGCGCGTCGGCGTAGTATTTGAGGAAATGGCCGAACTCACGGCTCACGATGCGCTTCACAACGTCCTCTTTAGAGAGCCATTCCAGTTTGCGGAACACTTCGGGGAGGAAGGGCGCGATTTCCGTTTCGTCGACTTCGATGCGCTCTATTTCGTCGATCACGCGATAGAGTTGCTTGGTGCAGATTTCTTTCGGTTCGGGTAGAGTGGCGGCTTCAAACTTCTTTTGAATCACCTTTTCGATGATGCGCACCTTGCCCTTCTCGCGCAGGTGGATGATGCTGATGCTCGTGCCGCGTTTGCCGGCGCGTCCCGTGCGGCCGGAGCGGTGCGTGTAGTTTTCCACGTCGTCGGGCAAGCCGTAGTTAATCACGTGCGTGAGGTCTTCCACGTCGAGACCGCGCGCCGCCACGTCGGTAGCCACGAGGAGCTGCGTGCGGTGCTGGCGGAACTTCTGCATCGTGAGGTCGCGCTGCGCCTGCGAGAGGTCGCCGTGGAGGGCTTCGGCGTTGTAGCCGTCGCGGATCAGGAGGTCGGCGATTTCCTGCGTTTCCATGCGCGTGCGGCAAAATACGATGGCGTAGATGCGCGGGTAGTAGTCCACGATGCGCTTGAGTGCCAAATACTTGTCGCGGGCGTGGACGAGGTAGTAAATATGATTGACATGCTCTGCACCCTCATTGCGCGAGCCGACCACGATTTCCTTGTAATCTTTGAGGTAACTCTTGGCGATGCGCTCGATCTCCTTGCCCATCGTGGCGGAGAATAGCAGCGTGTTGCGCTCGGCGGGCACGCCGGCAAGAATGGCGTCGATGCTTTCAGAGAACCCCATGTTGAGCATCTCGTCGGCCTCGTCGAGCACCACGTTTTCAACGGCGTCGAGCCTTGCCACGCCGCGCTCCATAAGGTCGATGAGGCGACCGGGCGTTGCCACGATGACCTGCACACCGCGCTTGAGGGCGCGGATCTGCGAGTCGAATGAAGCACCGCCGTAGACAGCCAGTACGTGCAGCCCTTCGATGTAGCGCGAATAGTCTTTGAGGTCCTCGCAGATTTGGAGGCACAGTTCGCGGGTAGGACTGAGAATCACGGCCTGCGTGCGCTTGTCTTCGGGATTTACTTTCTGCAAAACGGGCAGACCGTAGGCGGCGGTCTTGCCCGTGCCGGTTTGCGCCAGGGCTATGACATCGTTGCCTTCGCCAAGCAGATAGGGGATTACTTCTTCTTGCACGGGCATCGGGTGTTCATAGCCCATTTCAGTGATGGCGCGGAGCAAGTCTTCCGAGACGCCGAGTTCTTCAAATGTTTTCAATGTGAGAAAATAATAAATAATGAGCGTGAAGAACAAAACCGTTTCAAGAAGCAATGCGAACGATTGCGCTAAAAGTGTCTGGAAGACACTACGGAGCGAAGCGACAGTAACCGGGGACGAAGTCCTCGGTCAGGCGCATTGAGGCCGATGTGCCTGGAAGGCACTACGCCATAGGACGACGCTCTGCCGCAGGCAGGAACTCTTTATCCTTCACAATAAAAATAGAGCATTTGCCCTGCAAAGTTAGGAAAAGTTTGGGCGATTTTCGGGCGTTAAGCCGCTTATCTTATAAGGAAATGCAAAAAAAACGCCGCCGCGCACCCCGCGCTTGCGATTTTATCCATAATTTTGCAAGTTAGTGTGCATCTTGCTCCGCAGCAAGGCATGATTTCCGCAACAGCTTTATTCAAAATAATGAAGAGATTTCAACTTGTAAACAACCTTACCGGCTGGCTCGCTTTCCTCGTGGCTGCCTTTACGTATTGCAGCACCGTTGAGCCTACCGCAAGTTTTTGGGACTGTCCCGAGTTCATCACCACGGCCTTCAAGCTCGAAGTGGGGCATCCCCCCGGAGCACCTTTCTTCATGCTGACGGGCAACCTGTTCTCGCAATTCACCGATGACCCCGCCAAGGTGGCCTACTGCGTGAACATCATGTCGGCACTGCTTTCGGCCATGTGTATTCTCTTCCTCTTCTGGAGCATCACGCACCTCGCCCGCAAACTCATCTGCACCGACGGCATCGTCACCACGTGGACGCAGACAATATTAATAATGGCGTGCGGTCTGACGGGCGCGCTGGCTTACACGTGGAGCGACACGTTCTGGTTCTCGGCCGTCGAGGGCGAAGTTTATGCCTACTCCTCGATGTTCACCGCCTTGGTGTTCTGGCTCATCCTGAAATGGGAGGACCACGCCGACGAGCCCCACTCCGACCGCTGGCTCGTGCTTATTTTCTACCTCACGGGGCTTAGCATCGGCGTGCACCTGCTCAACCTGCTCTGCCTGCCCGCCATCGCCTTGGTATATTATTATAAAAAATCGCCCCAAGCCGGCCTGCGCGGCTCGCTCATCGCGCTCGGCGTGTCGATGGTGCTCGTGGCCGCCGTGCTCTACGGCGTGGTGCCCGGCATCGTGAAGGTGGGCGGTTGGTTTGAGTTGTTCTTCGTGAATACCCTCGGCCTGCCGTTCAACACGGGCATGGTGGTCTATCTGCTCGTACTGATCGGCGTGGTGCTCACCGCTATTTGGAGCACCACGAAGAAAGACCGCAAACGCTCCGTCGTGCTCTACACGCTCTCCGTCGCCCTGCTCGGCATACCGTTCTACGGCCACGGCGGCAGCGCAATCGCCATCGGCGTCGTTGTGCTCGGCGCACTCGTATTTGTGCTGAACATGAAAGACAAGGAGGGCAACTACCTGCTGCGCAAGCGTTTCCTCAACACCTCGCTGCTCTGCATGCTGATGCTGATGATAGGCTACTCCTCGTATGCCGTCATCGTGATCCGCTCCACGCAGAACACGCCGATGGACCAAAACTCGCCCGAAGACATCTTCACCCTCGGCACCTACCTCGGCCGTGAGCAATACGGCAGCCGCCCACTCTTTATGGGCGAAGCCTACAACTCGCAGGAACAGGCCTTGGCAGCCGATGCCATAGGCTACGAGAAAGGCGAGCGCATTCAGCGCAAGGAAAAGGCTTCTGCCGACGAAAAAGACAGTTACGAGACGGTATCGGAAACCACAGGGCTTACCTATCCCAGTGCCTTGACGATGCTCTTCCCGCGCATCTATTCCGCCAGCCACGCGCAAGCCTACGACGACTGGTTGGGCGGCGTGCCGATGAAGCAGGTGACGTTCCGCACCGCCGACGGCTACGACTATCCGGGCGAAATACCCACACAGGGCGCCAACCTGCGCTTCTTCCTGTCGTATCAGGTGAACTTCATGTACTGGCGCTACTTCATGTGGAACTTTGCCGGCAGACAGAACGACATTCAGGGCAACGGCGAACTCGAGCACGGCAACTGGATAACGGGCATACCGTTTATCGACAATGCCATGTACGGCGACCAGAGCCTGCTGCCCGACGTGCTTAAAGAAAACAAGGGACACAACGTATTCTACTGCCTCCCGCTGCTGCTCGGCCTGCTCGGCCTCTTCTGGCAAGCCTACAAAGGCGAGCGCGGCATCAGGCAATTCTGGGTGGTGTTCTTCCTCTTCTTCATGACGGGCTTGGCCATCGTGCTCTACCTGAACCAAACGCCGCAGCAGCCGCGCGAACGCGACTATGCCTACGCCGGCTCGTTCTATGCCTTCGCCATTTGGATTGGCCTCGGCGTTGCAGCCATCGCCGACTGGCTGGGCAGCCTGCTGAAAAAGCAACCCGTGGCAGTCGCCGTGGCTTCCGTCATCGGCATTCTCGTGCCGCTGCAGATGGTAAGCCAAACGTGGGACGACCACGACCGCTCCGACCGCTACGCCTGCCGCGACTTCGGGCTCAACTACCTGAACACGCTGCCCGACGACGGCAAGCCCATCATCTTTACCAACGGCGACAACGACACCTTCCCCCTCTGGTACAATCAGGAAACGGAAGGCAACCGCACAGACGCCCGCGTGTGCAACCTCTCGTACCTGCAAACCGACTGGTATACCGACCAAATGCTGCGTCCCGCCTACGACTCGCCCGCGCTGCCCATCACGTGGCCGAGGCTCTGCTACGTAGACAACGGCAAGCACACGTTCTACCCCATCCGCCCCGAAGATAAAAGCATTCTCGAAGAGATAAAGAAAAAAGACCCGACGGTCGACCCCTACGAACTCAGTTACGTGCTCGACCATTTCGTGGCGCGTCCCGAGGGCGGCTATTTCCCCACCGACAGCCTTGTGCTTACCGTGGACAAAGAGGCGGTGCGCCGCTCGGGTATGATGATCCCCGGCGACTCTATCCCCGACAAGATGCAGATTTCCCTCAAAAAGGCCTACGAAAGGCAGCGCGGGCTGTATCGCGTGGACGTCATGATTTACGAAATGCTCGCCCGCACCAACTGGAAGCGCCCGATGTATATGAGCGTCACGCTCGGCCCGAGCAACTACGCCGGCCTCGAAAACTTCCTCGTGCTCGAAGGCCTTGCCTACCGCATCACGCCGTTCAACTTCGGCACGATGCGCACTGTAGATGCCGACAAAATGTACAGCAACATGATGAACCGCTTCGCCTTCGGCAACGTCAAGGCTAAGGGCATCTACCTCGACGAAACCGTGATGCGCATGTGCCAGACGCACCGCCGGATGCTCTGCCTCCTTGCCAAGTCGCTGCTCGACAAGGGCGAGACCGAAAAGGCGCGCAACGTGCTGCGCAAATGCAAGGAGGAACTGCCAGCAGAAAATATCCCCTACGAATACGACGATGAAGACATTGCCTATCTGTGGTATCAAGTGGGAGAGAAGAAGGAAGCAGAGCGCGTGTGCAAGGAAGTGCTGAAATACGATTTCCAATATTTCGCTTACCTCAACTCGCTTTCGCCCGAACGGCAGCGCACTTACGTACGCACCGCCTACTATCTGTTCCGAGGCCTTATAAGCAACCTGCAAGTGCTCAACATGGCAGAGTCGAAAGACATGAAGCACTACGAAGCCGAATACCAAAAACTGCTCGATACGCCAGTGGGCACCTCGGCGGCAAATCTCTATATGGAGCAGATGCAAGGCTACGGCGAATAACCAAGCAAGAAAAGCGCGTAGAGATGATCATCGAGCAGCCCGCCATATTCCTCCGATGGCTCTATCCCCAAGCCCTTTGGCGTATGGATAGAAAGGAGCGCGCCGTATACCTCACCTTCGACGACGGCCCCATACCCGAGGTAACGCCGTGGGTGCTCGATGTCCTCGACCACTACGGCATCAAGGCTACTTTCTTCATGGTGGGCGACAACGTGCGCAAGCACCCCGAGGAGTTCCGAATGGTGCGCGAGCGCGGCCATCGCCTCGGCAACCACACGTACAATCATATTGGCGGTTTGCTCCACGGTATCTCGTCCTATGTGCACAATGTGGAGTGTGCCAACACTTATCTGCACACCGACCTCTTCCGGCCGCCGCACGGCTGGATGAAGTGGGGGCAATATATTATCGTGAAAGAGAAATACCGCGTGGTGATGTGGGACCTCGTGACGCGCGACTATTCCAAGCACCTCAGCGGGCGCGATGTGCTGCTCAACGTGCGCCGCTACGCCCGCCCGGGCAGCATCATCACTTTCCACGACTCAGTGAAAAGCTACGAGAAGCTCACCTACGCCCTGCCCCGCGCCATAGAATGGCTGAGTTCGCAAGGGTACGCGTTCAAAGTGTTCGATTGAAAATACTATTTGAGTTAACAAGGCAGATAATAACGATGCGCCGATTTTGAGAAATCAAAAATCGGCGCATCGTTATTTGTTAAAAGGAAACGTTTGGGCAAGGCAAACTCACATTTTACTTTTTCACGGAGAAAAACAGCCTTGAAGGTAAAATAATGCGTAACGCGTGCGAGGAAACATATTTCGGTCCTTTACGAGGCGCGGCGAAAAAGCAACCCACCTTAACCCTTCCCCTTACTCTACTGCAATGCTTGCAGCGGCGGAAGAACCGCAGTATTCGGGAGCATAGACGCAGGTGGCGGAGGCACAGCCTGCCTTGTACGTTCCAGCACGGTCAATAAAACCTTCTTCGGTGACCGTGAGCGTACCGCGCGGCATCTTTTCAAAGAAGAGTTCGGTGGAGGCATCGTGTACGGCGCGGTAATAGCAATGCCCGTCGCTCCAATCTGCGCCCGAGAGGGCACGGCGCGGGGCAAAGCAGGCAGGACGCGGCAGGCGCAGCGACACGAAGTCGAAATCGCGGGCAGCCGTTACGGTAGCCACCTGACGCACGCGGTCGCCAACCTTTGCCGCCGTGCTTCCCTGCTCCAAGGATTGCCAAGTGCCACCCTGCCACACCTCAAAGCGACGCGTAACGCGCAAGTCGCTACCTGTGGGCGCGGCAGCCTCCTGAGGCATCGAGGCAATAGCAGTCACGCTACCCCAAGAAAGGCCTTCTGTGGGTTTTTCTACGATTAAAACAGTGCTTTTTGAGGCAATCGGGTCGGTAAATGCGTCACGCACATAACCTACGGTTGCGCTTGCCTCCTCGTTTCTGTTGCCCGATTCGGCAAGCACGGTGCGCCCTGCCTTTAATACATAAGAAAGCGGTGCATTTTTATCGGTTTTCATCACCAATTTGTTATCTTCCCTAGCAGATGGCGAGGCAAGCAGGCAGTAAAGCGCATCGGCCGTGGCGATAGAAGTGTCCCACATCTGCGTACGCTTGCTCTGCATGAGCCAAAGTCTCATTTCGTCCACCAGCACAGCGTATTCGGGGGCTGTAGAAAGGGCTTCGATGGCAATGGTTTGCGTGGGTATGCGATAAGAAGAGGGAAACATCGGGGCACGGGCGGAGTCGAAGAAACGCCCGATGGCGGCGTTGCCTACGGTATATTCTGCAAGACTTTCGAGCAGCGCGGAAGCCTTTTCTTTTTGTCCGTCAAAATCCAGGGCAAGTGCCATGAGCGATTGGGCGTAAAGGTCGCTACTTCCAGCCTGTTCCGCACAGCGTTCAAGCACAAACTGCGCGTTTTCATCGAGTTTTTCACCGCGCACGGCATAGAGATAAACCACCTGAAGCCATAATCGCGAAGGCACGGCGTGGCGTGCAGACGTTTGGGCCACGCCCCTACTCTTTCGCTCATATTCTTTCATTTCTTCGACAGCTTCCGCCAACGCCTTTTTCAAGAAAGCAAAGCCGCGCGCCGCCATGGGTGCGGCGGTTTGCTCGCCGGCAAGATTTTGCAGACGCGAAAGCAGCAGCACGTTCTGCGCGGTGATGTAATCGTTGCCCAGCATTTTGGGATACCAACTCCAAGAACCGTCGGTATTTTGCAGAGCAGCGAGTTTATCGAGTGCCGACTGGGCACGCAGCACGTAGGCAGTGGAGTCGAAGAGCAGCTGCAATTCGCCTGCCCGCCGACGCTCTGCCTCAGCCTCGCGCAGCCACGGCGTTTCGTCTGCCACGGCAGCAAAGGCATTGCTCAAGGGCGTTTCGCGCTCAGTACCCGCATTCAGGTCGGCGGCATATTGGCGCACGGCGGGCAGGGCGTTGGCAACGTGCCTGCCCAAAGCGAGGGCGTAGTAACGGGCTGCCAGCGAGAAGGCATCCGTGCTTTCCAAACGCGAAAGCGCAGGCAGGACACTTACGGCATACCACGTAGGATTGCTGCACATTTCTACGATGAAACGGCGGTTTTCTGCTTTTTTCTCCTTAAAAAGCGTGTCGAGGCGCAGGGTATGCGCACCGCTCTGCGTGAAAGAGAAAGGCAGGGTGCGGCGCACCTCTGTCAGATCAGCCAAGACAGGCAGCACGTGCTCTTCGCCGTCGGCATAGCCATCGGCAGCGGCGGTAAATCGGCACAAAACGGATTGCACATGCGCCGGCACGGCACAGGCGAAAGTGAGTGCGGCGGCGGCATTGGCCCCTACTTTTATCGATTGCCTGCTCTCGGCAAGCGGACGCATCGTGGCAGCATCGAGGATTTTCATCGTCACTGTTGCCGACAAGGCTTTGCCCGTAAGGTTGCGCAACGTGACGGGCAAGGAAGCGCGGTCGCCGCTGCGGAGGAAGCGCGGCATTTGCGCCTGCAGCATAAACTCTTTACGCGCCATAACGGTCGTGTCTAAAAGTCCGTAATCCACGGCCTGCGTGTGCGCCAGCAGTTTGAGCCGCCAACTGGTAAGCGATTCGGGAAGCGTGAACACGAGGTCTACGTGCCCAAGACTGTCGGTGCGGAGCTGCGGCTGGAAGTAGGCGGTTTCTGCAAAGTTCTTGCGCATTTGGCCTTCGGCGGCGGCGATTGCTTCTGCGCTTACCCCATCATTTTCCGCGCTTTCATCGGTTGCAACGAGTTTATCCGCCATATCCATTGATGCAACCGGGGCTTTAAGCATCAGTTTTTCTTTACTTGGCGCAGCGGCGGGGAAACCCATACCTGCCACTGGGGCACGGAAATGGCGGAAGTTAGAATAGTATGACGTAGAAAAAATGCCCAATTCATCGCGCCAATGTGTAAATTCCAGTTGTTTTTCCTTTTCTGATTTATAAGAAACGCAACCGGTAAGCATCGCCGCAGGCTGTTCGCCGCCATTCCAGAAGTTATAGACCGTGGCGCGGTGGAAGTCCGTGCCCGTGAGCGACCAGCCCATTGCGCCGAAAGCATCGAGCGAGGCATCGTAGAGCGTGGCCATGAGCGAGGCATCTGCGGGGCGGCCGTCGGAGTGGGTCACGCGCAACCGCCATTGCTCTTCCTTGCCGGGCGTGAGGGCGGAGCGGAAGGTAGTCCACTGCAGGCGCAGGCTCTTGTCGGGCGCGGGCTTCAGCAGGTCAACGCTGAATGAATGCAATTCGCCGTCGCGCATCAGCGCAAACCACACTTTGCCGCTTTCGCCCCATTCCGGCTTATACTCCAATTCGAGGCGGAGGAGGGTGTCATTGAGGGCGATGCGGCGGCTTTCCACAAGCCTGCCGTTACCGAACACATCGTAAAAGAGGGTGGCATCCTTGCACGGCGAACCTACGAGCACCAACGCGCTGTCGCGGGCGGCGGAGGGACGCACATAGTGCCACAAAGGCCGGTCGGTCACCGGCGTGCGCACATCATACTCGGAGAAAATCGTGAAGCGCACGGTGTCGGTATCCTCACCCACGGCGAGGGCGGCGGCATAAGCGCCGGAAGGCAGTCCTGCCAACTCCGCCGTGCTGAACGGCTCGCCGGCGGTAAATCTGCCCTTAAAGACAGTCGCCCCGTCCTTGAAGATGGCATACATGCCCTTGCCGCCAAGTTCGGTGCCGGCTGCATTCGTGCGACGCACAAGCACCGTGCTTGGCATTTCCTTGCAAATCGTCTGCGGCCACTCGGCAGAGAGCCACAAGCGGCGGCTGGCGGTGCGCAGCGATAAAGAGGCAGAGTTGGTCTCGCCACCCTCGGCGGTAACGTCGCACGCCAATTCATATATATATATATTGTATGGCATCGCCTTCCTGCTTGGCAACGACGGCACAACGATATTTACAGAGAAACGGCCTGCCGAGTCGGTGACGCAAAGCCCTGATTGCGGCTTATCGTCTGCAATGGCGGCACGCCAATAGGTGCGCGCCGAGAGCCGCCACGCCACCCTGGCGTCGCCCACGGGCAGTCCCGTGTAAGTGCGTGCCGTACCGCTGATGCACAGCGTGTCGCCGGGCGCATAGGCTGCGGCGGGCTGATCGATGGTTACGGTGAAAGCAGGGCGTTTGTACTCTTCCACGCGAATGGAGCAATAGGCAGAACCGTTGCCCTCCGTGGCTTTCGCCTCGATGCTGAACAAACCGGGCAGCACAACGGAAGGGAGGTCGAAACTGCCGCTCACCGTGCCGAACGCATCGGTCAGCAGTTGGGTTTCTGCCAATTGGCGATGGTTGGTGTCGTAGAGACGGACAGTCAGCGGGCAGTTTGGCATCGTTTGAAAAGCATCGCTCTGGTGCGTGAAGCAGATACCGCCGAAACGCACAGCCTGCCCAGGGCGGTAGATGCTGCGGTCGGTGAAGATTTGCCACGACTGCTGCAAGCGGTCATCGGCATTGCCATCATAGAAGAACCCAGAAGGCACACTGAATGCCGGCGCAAAGGCATCTTTTCCGTGCGAAGCGAAGTAGCGCAGGCTGTAATTGCCGCGCGGCAGCAGCACTTGCCCTGTGCTGTCGCATTGATAGGCGGCCTGTGCGCTGCGCGTGTTGGTGCAGTAGGCTTTGACCGCTCCGCCTTTAAGGGGCTTGCCCGTTGCGCCGTCTACCAAAACCACGCGTGTCTCCTTGCTTGAAACGGCCAAGCGCAAGGCACGCACGCCCGAGACGCGCACCACCTCGCGCGAAAGGCAACGCCCGTCTGCCAGAAGTTCGCAAAGGTAAAGCCCGGGCGCGTTCAGGCAGAACGCCATACTGTCGGTCTGCTCGGCATATGGCGGCACAGCGCGGAGCGTCTTCGTCACCGCCAGGACCGCCTTGCCAGCAATTTTCCGCAACTTATCTATTGTCCACTCACCCGTCTCGTAATCGTAGGCGGTCAGTTCCAATGGCAGAAAGCGCAGTCCAGCCTTCTTCAAGTTTCGCGCCTTGACGGCTACGGTGTAGGGGCGGCCCGGCAGGCAGAGAGTGGGCAAATCTACGATTTCCGCCTTAGGTTGCTCCTGCGATTTGAGGAAATTGCGCAACCAAGCCGCGCCGTCGGTCTTGCCATAACGTGCCAACGCCGCGCGCGCCGCAGCATTGGCAAGGCTGTCGGCTTGGGGAATATCGGCAGCCTGATAGGCACGGCAAAGGGCGATGGAAGCATAAACTGCCTGCGGCAGGACGGCATATTCCTCAACCATTCGGCGCAAAACCTCTATATTATTATAATTGTCTGCCGATACGGCATCCAGACTATCGAGGCGCAGCAAGAGGACGGCGGCGCGGTTGCCGTCGGCAAGGTAGCCCGCGATGGCTTGCCCGTAAGCAGCGGCACATTCCTCGCGCGGCAAAAGGTTGGCGGCGCATACGCTGCGCAGCACGACGCTCAGCACGTCATCGCCAAACAACCGGCTGTCTTTTCCTTCCGCAAAGAGAGGCAGATAGTCCTTGGCACTGGCGCGGCGCAGGGTTTCCATCGGCTGCAACGCCTGGCGCACATGCCGCCGGGCGGCGGAAACGGCGGCGGTGTCGCTCCTGCCTGCCGAGATCCACATATAAGCCGAACCGAGCAATGCGTGGCGCAAAGCGCCATCGGCAACGCTGTCGGGCGCATCGGGCATCGCCTCAAACTCTTTGATGAACACCCGTGCCGTGTCGGGCGAAAGGGTCCACCCTTGCTGCACCAGCACGAGCGTCGCCTTCATCTGCTCCACGCGGTTGCCTTCCGCCTGCGCCTTATCATAAATGTGGCGCACGGCAGTCAAGACAGTTTTCGGCAGGTCTTTCTGCTGCGCTGCCTGCACGTCTTTCCAAAGCGTTTCGTACGTCTGCGCCGCTACGGGCATAACAGAAACCGCGCAAAGCCATACGGCAAGCACCAACTTTTTACATAAAATCAAAACATATCTGTTCATAACAAATTCATTTTTCCACATAAGAAACATTGCAAAGTAAGCAAAGAATATCCGAAAAGTTGGCATTATCATCAGCAAAACGGCATTTTTTAGTCGTTTTTTATAGGAAAATCGCCTCTTTAACAAACTGTCTGCCCTTTTTATTATAACTTTGCGCCGATAAAGGATTGGTTCTTATTTTTTCCCCTAACCAAACACAATGGAACTTGACAAATTTGACAGGCAGCTGCGGCTGCTACTTATGCTGACCCAGCACCGCAACCTCACCGTGGACGACGTGAGCCGCCAGCTCTCAATGAGCCGCCGCTCCATCTATCGCTATATCGATTCGTTCAAGCAGATGGGGTTTATCGTGGTGAAAGAAGGTCCGCGCTACCACATCGACCCCGAGTCGCCCTTCTTCAAGCAAATCACCTCGTATATCCATTTCACCGAAGACGAGGCGATGACCATCAACCAAGTACTTAATTCCGTCTACGACAATTCTCCGCAGGTGCGCCACCTGCGCGAGAAGCTCTCCTCGCTTTACGACTATAAAGTGCTCTGCAAGCACGGCGTGGACGAACACATAGCGCAAAACCTCGCCGCCCTCTTCGAGGCGGTCAAGACGGAGCGCATGGTAGTGCTGCGCGATTACGCCTCGCCCAACAGCGCACAAACCTCCGACCGCATCGTAGAGCCCTATCTCTTTGTTTCGGAAAACAGCGAAGTGCGTTGCTACGAAATCAAGACCGGGCAGAACAAGACGTTCAAACTGAGCCGCATACGCAAGGTCGAGCCGCTCGACCTGCTGTGGAGCCATAAGAACGAGCACGCCGAGTACTTCACCGACCTCTTCCACTTCTCGGGCGAAGAGCGTTTCCCCGTGACCCTCATCTTGGGTCAGCTTTCCATGAGCCTGCTCGTAGAGGAATATCCCGGCGCCTCCGCATTGCTGAAACAACAAGAAGACGGACGCTTCCTGCTCAAAACGGAAGTGTGCAACTACAAAGGCATCGGACGATTCGTTATGGGGCTGATCGACGACATCGAAATAGTAGACAGCCCCGATTTTGTGGACTATCTGCGCGGAAAAGCCAAAGATTTAACACAAAAAATCGGCATGTGACATTCGCTGGCACAAAATAGTTCTTACTTTGCACCCGTAAACCTCAAACAAGTACCTTAAAACTTTTACGGATATGGCAAAGAAAGAAAATCTCCTCGAGCTCAACGTCAGCATCAACCTCAACCTTACCGACCGCCTTGCTGAAACCAATGCCTTCCGCCGCCTCGCTGGCTTTTACAGCCGCCTGCTCGGCAACTCCTGCACGGCAGCCGAGGCAGTAAACATCACTTACGCCCAGTTGTTCCTCTTCGGAACGCTCTGCCCCTTCGGTCTCAGCGCAGGCTGGCGTGCCTGCTTCCTCCTGCTCGCTTTAGGCGCAATCAAGAACGCCCGCCTTTGGCGGTAAAACCCTTTGAACATAAAACGCATCGGCGCATTGCACAGGTCTTGTGCAATGCGCCGAGTTTTATACGCACAGCAGTCACCATCATCAGCCGCGACCGCTCCATTATCTCGGGGATAGTTTTTACTTTCCCCGAGATATTTTTTATTATCAGCAAGATGTTTTTTACCGTCCCATAAGATAGTTTTTGTTACAAAGCTTGTAACATGCGTTACAAAGTTTCTAACACATGTTACAAAGGTTGTAATACGTGTTACAAACTTTGTAACAAACTTTTTTCTTATAGGGTAGTGAAAAATATCTAGGAGAAAGGAAAAAATATCTTGCTGGAAATGAAAAATAACTTGGAGAAAATGGGCACCGGATAGGCAGATAATGCCAAAGATTATAGCAGACAACAGTTATGGTTACTGCATATAGCACCCGAAAACAACGATAAAATTGCAATCAGATGTTGGAAAAACGGACAAAATCAGGCTAAAACATGTTGGAAAAACGGACAAAAGCCCCTCTCTATGCATTGAAAAAACAGGCAAAAGACGATTAACCAAAAGAGGTACAGCGCCTTATCGTCTTCCGAAAAGCAAACAGCAAGAATATACAAATATGCGCGTGCGGATGTATCGGTTTGACACATCCGCACGCGCGTTAAAATGATAATTCGAAGCGTTTGCCTAAATCCTTACCGCACCAAGGCTTTCGCCGTTTGGCTGCCTGCACGCACTACGTAGATGCCGGCGGGGAGGGGCAAGAACTGGGCGGCGCGGCCGTCGGTGATGGCTGTGGCGGCAGCGCGGCCATCGGCTGCGTACACCGTGACGGGAACGCCGGCAGGGGCGTCGGCGATGACGATGCCGCCGCGTGCGCTGCGGATGGCCAAGGCGGCAGGCGCGGCATCGAGGCTGCTGATGCCGTTCACCACAATGGAGAAGGCAGGCGAGGGCTGAGACTCGCGGCTGCCATAAACGGCGGTGACGGTGTAAACATGGCTCGTGCCTTCTTCTGCCGTGTCGGTATAGGCATAACCCTCAACGGGCACATCGTTGAGCCGCACGCCGTCGCGATAAACGTTGAAGCCATCGGGCGCGCGCTTCACGAGGCAACCTTCGTAGGAAACGTTGTCGAGCATCAAGCCCGTCTTGTTCAGTCCCACATAACGCAGGGCGAAATAGCGGGCATCTTCAGGAAGGGCAAAACGCTGTTCCGTCCACGTATCGGCGGCTTCGAGTGCAGCGACGAGGCGGAAATCTTCAGGGGCATTGCCCGTAGTGGAATAGAGGAACTGATAAGGCTCTGCTTCGGAGGTGACGCTCTGTGCGAAGAACGACACCGTCTGGCGGTTGCCGGAGAGGCAGGGCGAAATGAGCCAGTCGTCGTTGGGCGCATTATAGGCCGCCCAAGAGATGAAGCAACGGTCACCCTCGTAAGTGGTGAGGGGCACGGTGGCAGAAACCTTGGAGGGGTTGAAAGCCATGAATGCCTGCGGCATATCGTTGTTGGGCCATGAGAAAGTGCCATCGGTGGCGTTGCCGAACTTAAACGGCTCCACCTCGTCGCCGTCGAAGAGCGTCCAAAGGCCGAAGTCGCTGATTGAGAAATCGGGATAATCCTCCGCTCCGTCTACCACGTAGGCCGCAACGTCGGAGGCATCTGCCTTTGTCCACGAGAGTTCCACTTTTTCAGAGGTGCTGATGCCCGTGAGGCTGGAAGGACGCGGCAGGTTGGGCGCTTCGATGCTGACGAGGCGCGAGGCGGCATTATTTGACGACATTTGGTCGCCGCTGGCAAAGACGCGGGCGGTGAGCGTGACGCTTTGGCCGGCCATCTCGTCGGCGGGCGTAAAGACGAACTTCACTAATTTGGTTTCGCCTGCGGCAAATGGTTTTATGACTGATGAGTCAATGAGCTTTTCGCCTTCGTAGAGTTCTACGGTGGCTTGGCCGAAGTCGGCCGTGCCTGCATTCTTCACCCTTGCCGTATAGGTGTAGTCGAAGCCTGCTTCTGCAACCGTATGTCCCTCAAGGCTTTCCATCACGGCTTCACACGTGGTTGCCGTACCTGAAATGGCGAGGTTGTCTACGTGGATATTGTTGTTGGCAACTTGGCGTATATGGCCGTAAATCAAGATAGAGACACCGCGCAATCCTTGCAGCGCGGAGAGGTCGACGGTGTGCTTCGTCCAGCCGCCCGCGCCCTTCGGGCTGAAGGTGGTGGGGATAAATGTGCGCTGGCCATCGGACGTTTCGTAGCCGATGCGCATGTACGTGTCGTCGGCATATACATCAGAATGGAAAAGATAGAAGGAAAGCTGCGGGGCAACCGTTTCTGAGAAGTCGATGCGCGGGGAAATGAATACTCCCTCGCCCTCGCGGTTGTACACCTCATCGCCAGAGAACGTGATCAAGCCAGGGCCGTCCTGCCCGATGGTAAAGGGGTCGTAGCCAGTGCCTACTACCGTCCAAGTGGAATAGGTGCAATCGTTGCGCCAAGGGTTGGTGGCTGTCTGCTGGTTGAGCCAAGTTTCGGCAAAAGGCAGAGCGTAGTCAGTGCCTACGATGACCGTGCCCGAGTAAGCCGAAGCGGCCGCGCCGGTCTGCGTGAAGGGCGTGAGCATATAGCGCACGATGCCTTGCGTGCCGTCGAGTTCGGCCTCCGGCGTAGCGTCTGTAAAGGCCGTGCCCTTTACGCCCGGAGCGATTACGGTGAAAGCATCGTCGGTGATACGGGTCACGCGATAGCGCACATCGTCAGAGTTCACATAGCGTCCCTCGCTGTCGGTGCCGGAGGGCGAAGCCTGCCACGTGAGCTGCACGCCGCCGTTGGCATTGCGCACAGCCTGCAAATCGGACGCCGGTTGGGGCACGCCGATAGAGAGGTCGCACGCCACGATGGCGCGGATGCTCTCACCGTCGCCATTGGCAACAGCCACTTCGTAGGTATTAACAGCCATCACAGCCTGCGTGTCGGTCCACTCCACCTGCGCCGCCGTGCCTAAGTTCTTGATTACGCCTGCCGACTCTTCGCTGCCGCTCTTGTAGATACGCGCTTCGAGGGGTGCGGCAAGGGGCGTGCCCATAGCGGTGAGGGAGGGCGTGGTGAAAGAAAGGCGGACGGAGGAGTCGGAAACCTTTTCGGCCGTGAGCTGTTCCACAGTTGCCGGAACGGAAGCCGAGGAAAGTTCGCGGAGATAAAGGTTGTCGATCGAGGTGTGCTCGCCGGCGGCCGTTGTGACGTGGAAACCGATGTAGGCATCGCCCGGCGCGGGCACGAAGTCCACATTGATTTCAACAGGCTCGAGCTGGGGGGCTTGGAAGGTGGTTTGCTTAATGACGCGGTTCTGGCCTGCCACCGTGTAGCCCGGGCCGATAGTCACGGCGAGGTTGTTGTCGTAGCCGTAATAGCCATAGGCCTGGAACGTGAGGCGGTACACTTTATTGGTATCGAAAGCCAGGGCGGGCGTGATGAGCCAGTCGTCGGCGGCACCATATATATTAGTATAATAGAATGCGCAATAATACTGCGTGTCGAACTTCCAGCGGGGCTGATAAAAGTCATCGCCCGTGCAGTCGGCGTTGGCGTCGATTACCGTATAGGCATCGAAGGCGTGCTGCGTGTCGAACGTCTCGATATAAGGAATATGGCAGGGCACGCCCACGGTGGCATAGTTGGAATATGCAGCCTTGCTCTTCTGCCCGCCGCAATTCACGGTGACGGAGTAGCGGATATTTGCCATTTCATCGGGCACCGTCTCAACAAAGGTGGCACGCGGACTGAGTCCCGAGGCTGCCACTGCGCCCGAAGGCAGACGCACGATGTCGTAGGTAAGGTTTCCTGTGTCGATGAAACCGCCGTTTTCGCCCTTCGTAGGCGGTGTCCAGGTGAGCGTTGCTGTGGCGCGACTCTCGTCGACCGACAGCGTGAGGCCTGTAACGGCGGCAGGCCGGTCGTAGCCAAAGTAGGCCGTCGCCTTGTTCTTCACGCTCACATATCCGCCCTGCTCGAGGGTAATGGCGACGGTGTGGTTGCCAGCGTCGGCATCGACTTCCGTCTCAAACTGCGTGCCAGCCTGCGCGGCTGCGGCAATCGGTTCCTTGCCGTCGACGCTGATGCTGATTTGCACCATGCCTGTGAGCGGTGAGCCGCCGTAAGTGCGCGAGGGAACGGTGAAAGCCACGCGGCCCTTCATAGAACCGGGCGCGGAGGGGGCAAACGTGAGGTCGGACAATTGGTCGGGGGCGGAGGGATGCGCATTGATGATTGCCAGGGCCGTAAGTTGCTCCTGACGGGTAAAGGTGACGACGGGCGTGGCCTTGCCGGTGGCGAGGTCTACCTCGAAGATGTAGCTGTAACTGTCCTCTTTCCATGTGTCGGCTGCGGTGAAACCTTTGAAAGCCCAGTAGAACTTGCCCGTGCGGAAGTCAATCGTGCCCGACTGCGGCAGGTCGTTGGGCACGAAGCCTGTTGCACCGATTACTTGGTAAGAGCCGTCCTTCTGCGTCTTGCACAGATTTCCCTTGGCATCGATGCCCCAGAGCTGCCCGGCGGCATCGGCTGCCACGGCGCAGAGATAATGCGTTTCGCAAAGGCGGGTGAATTGCCCCGTTTCGGGGTCTACCGTTGCCAGCCAACCTTTCTCGGTGTTGCCGAAGGGGCGCGTAACGGCGTAGATTTTATCCTCTATCGGGTCGTAAGTAAGGTCTGCCGACACGGTTTCTTCTAATTTCTTTCCAACTTCGACGCTGCGCTCGAGCTTCCAAGTCTCGGGGTCGTAGACGCGCCAAGTCGTGGTGTAGCTAAGGTAACCGCCCACGATATCCACGCCGTAATATTTGCCTTTGGCATAAACGCCGCTGTTGGAAAGTTCCTGAAACGTGCCGCTCGCCGTACCCTGCCGCGTGAGCGCGGTGGTGCTGCCGTCGGCAGGGATGGAATAGAAAGCGTAGTCGGGCACGGGTGCGCCGCTATCGGTCCACGCATCAGAATAATACAGATAACCGTAAAGCGTGGGGGCTTCGTTTTGCGCGACAGCGGTGAGACCGCCAGCCAGCAGGAACAGCACAGCCAGCATTACGGAGGAGAAAAAGTTTTTCATAAAAGGGTTTGGGAAAAGTGTATATATAATATTGTGTGTTAAGTCTAAGTTGAGCAGGTGCGTTATGCACTATCTCCGCAAAACGCACCTGCTTGTTCCTATTTCTTCAAAAACTGGAAGAGCTTTTGGAGCGAATCCTCATCGCGCCAGCTCCAATAATGCTCGTTCATCAGTTTCTTGAACTCTTTTTTGCGCTCGGGCACTACGTGCTTCTTAAACGCGCTTTCGTTGGCGGGGATAACCGTGCCTTGAATGTTGAAATAGTATTTGTCAATCAAAGGATAGCCTTCGTCGGCCGACTGCCCTTCGCGTTCGAGGTCGAGCATTGCGCCGTCTACGAAAAACGCTTTCTGCTCAAGCCCGTCGGCCGTTTCGCGGCGCACCCGCTCCTTATCTATCAGCGTGACTTTGAGCAGATAGTTATAGCCGTCTTGCCCTACGACCTCCCCCATCATGTCGCCCGGCACTTTCATGAACTTGGCGTCGGGAAACTCTACGCTGAAAATGCGCGTAACGTCAATCTCGCGCACCTTGCCTTCCTGAATGTCGCAGAGTTTGCCTTCGGTCAGCGTGATATTGACTTTTGCCGTCACAAACCTGCCGAATGACTGCACGACCTTTCCTTCACGAAACTCGGGAAAGAGCAGGACGCTCTTGGTGCGCCGCGTTTCCTGATTTTGCTGCGCAAATGCAAACAGCGCGCAAAAGGATAAAACGAGAAAAACAAGTTGCTTCTTCATAATAAGTCACGCTAATTAGTAGACGAGCGCATTAAGATGGCTCCTAATTTCTGCAAAGTAACAAAAAATGCCGCAAATTGTCAAAGCAAAACCGCCTTAAATGCACTATCTGCCCTTAGAGACCGCTTTTTGCTTTTGCCATCTATTAAAAAATCTCTAATTTTGCAGCACCTACGGCATTAGGTCCGTTTGAAAAGCTATATCAATCAATTTTTTATATTTATGGAATGGTTCATTAATATCCTGACGAACCCCGGTTCCATCGCCCACCTTGTTGTGCTTTATGCTATCGTAATCAGCCTGGGCGTGAAATTGGGGAAAATCAAGTTCGGCGGCGTTGCCCTCGGCGTAACGTTCGTCCTGTTTATGGGTATCGTGGCGGGACATCTGTTCAACTACTTCGGCGGCATCGACCACGCCGAGCAGAAAGCCACGATCGACTTCGTAAAAGAATTGGGCTTGATTCTCTTTGTTTATTGCATCGGCCTGCAAGTAGGCCCGGGCTTTTTCGCCACGTTCAAGAAGGGCGGCGTGGGCATGAACCTCATCACCGTGGGCATCGTGCTGCTCAACGTGGCAGTGATGCTGGGTCTGTACTTCCTCGTGTTCGACACGTCGAACTACAACCTCGCGATGATGGTGGGCACCATGTACGGCGCAATTACCAACACGCCTGGCCTCGGCGCAGCCAACACGGTTGTGGCCGACTTCACGAGCAAGCCCGGATTCGACTGGGGCGCAGGCGGCGCAGTGCCCGACCTCGCTTCGAGCTATGCCTGCGCTTATCCCCTCGGCGTTGTGGGCATCATTCTTGCCACTATCCTCGTGCGCTATCTCTGCAACATCAAACTGGAAAAGGAGCAGGAGCAAATCCGCAAGGAGCAAGAAAGCAATCCGCACGCCACGCCTAAGCACCTCGTGCTCCGCGTGACGAACGCCGCCGTGGCAGGACGCACGCTGCAAGACCTGCACAACTTCCTCAACCGCCAGTTCGTCGTGGTGCGCTGCATCAAGGACGGCGTGATGTCTATCCCCAACGGCGAGACGAAGCTTGAAATCGGCATGGAAATCCACCTCGTTTGCGCAGAGGACGAAGCAGAGCCTATCTCCGTGCTCATCGGCGAAAACATCGAGGGCAAGACGTGGAAGGACGACATCGACAAGAAGCAGAAGTACGTTTCTCACCGCCTCGTCATCACCAAGCCCGAAATCAACGGCAAGACCTTCGGCCAAATCCATTTCAGCACGATTTACGGCGTGAACGTCACCCGCGTGACGCGTAACGGCATGGACCTCTTCGCCGACCGCAACCTGCGCCTGCAAGTGGGCGACCGCATTCTCGTGACGGGTACGGAAGAAAACGTGGAAGCCGTGAAGCGCGCCATCGGCAGCAGCGTGAAACGCCTAGACCACCCCAACGTGGGCGCCATCTTCTTCGGCATCATGCTGGGTATCCTCGTGGGACAAATCCCCTTGGGTATGGGCATGAAGCTCGGTCTCGCCGGCGGTCCGCTCGTCGTGGCTATCCTCATCGGCGCATTCGGCTACCGCTACAAAATCAACACCTACACCTCCACCTCCGCCAACCTTATGCTGCGCGAAGTGGGCTTGCTGCTCTTCCTATCGAGCGTGGGCATACAGGCCGGCGCACATTTCTGGGAAACGATTATGGCAGGCGGCCTTACCTACGTGTGGACGGGCTTCCTCATCACCATTATCCCCATTCTGATTATGGGCGTTGTGGCACGCAAGGTTTTGAAGCTGAACTACTTTACGCTCATGGGCTTGATTGCAGGCTCTAACACCGACCCTCCCGC
The DNA here is from genome assembly GCA_022784065.1 of Bacteroidales bacterium. GTDB lineage: Bacteria > Bacteroidota > Bacteroidia > Bacteroidales > Bacteroidaceae > Alloprevotella. The sequence goes on from JALFUO010000029.1 coordinate 33,032, forward strand.
CTTGGCATTCGCCAACCAGACGGCCGGCAACGATGCGCCTGCCGTGGGTTACTCCACCGTCTATCCCTTGGCCATGTTCCTGCGCATCCTTGTGGCGCAAGTGGTGCTGCTGGCGTTCTTGAGTTAAGAGCTTTATAGGCGAGTACTATATATTATCAAAAAAAAAACGAGTAAGCAGGGTTGCGTATTTAACAAAACGCCATGAAAACCTTGCTTACTCGTTTTCTATATCTACCCATTTCCCCTCTATGTTTCTCAGCCTGCGCTTATTCCATGAACCCTACTATATAACAAAAATAAAATCGTCAAGCCTGCGAGGCTTGACGATTTTATTTTTGTTATCCCGCTGGATAAAGGCTGTGTTTTAAAAGTGCAAATGTTGTTTTACCGCTGTTGCCGCGTTTCGGCAAACATATAAAGTCAGTTTTCCTTTTTTTCTGATAATCATGTGCTTTGGACTATTCAGCAGCCTGCTTGCGCAAGGAGTCTGCAGCTGCCGTTTTTGGGCCTACTTCCTTATAGAAGCCTGCACGCTCGGCATCTTCGGGAAGGTTTTCCTGCTGCGCCTGATAGGCCTGCTGCGAAGCGGCGGGCGCATTGTCAGCGTCGTGCGTTTCAAACGAATGCTGCGCGGCCGTGCCGAGCAGGCAAACGATGGCCACTGCTGCGGCGGCGCGGAACAAGGGGCGCAGGCGATTTGCAAGCGTGATGCGGTGGGCCTTCACCACGATTTGCGGTTGCGCCACCGGTTCGCCGATACGGGCAAGCACGCGCTGGTCAAACTCCATGCCGAGGGCCTCGCCGGCGGCTTCCGACTGATAGGCGAACAACTCTTTGTACCGGGCAAGATGTGCCGGCAAGATGTCCTGAGCGAAGAAAGCGCGCAAAATGCGCTCCTCTTCTGCCGTGGTGGCCGCCTCCCAGTAGCGTTCCAAAAGTTGTTCGATATATTTATAGTCCATGATGCTCTAATTTTAAGTATTCGAGTTTGATAAATTTCCTGGCCCGATGCAAGGTGACTTTTACTACTTCCTCCGTCCAGCCTGTAACGGCCGCGATTTCAGAATAAGAGAGTCCCTCAATGTCGCGAAGTTGCACCACGGTGCGTTGCTTTTCGGGCAGGGAATTGATTATTTGCCGCACGATTGCCAGCTTTTCGCTGTGCTCTAATTCTTCTTGCGGCGAGCGACTGGCATCGGGGCGGTCGAAAGCATCTTCGTCGAGCGAGAGGTTTTGATGCTCCTTTTTTGCTATGGTGTCGAGCGCGAGGTTACGTGCCGCCGTGAGGCAATAGGCTTCGAGAGAATTTACTTGCGCGAGTTCATCGCGCTTTTCCCACGCCCGCACCAGCGTTTCCTCCGTGATGTCTTCGGCCTCATCGGCTCGGAGCGTAATGCGGAGGGCAAGGCGAAAGATTTTGTCTTTCAGGGGTAAAAGGTCGTGGCTGAAGTCTATTTCTTTCATTGCTCTCTATTTGAAAGACGGGCGAACAGGTGAAAAGTTACAGGGCAGGGCCGATTTTTTTGTGAGGCCAACAGTTTTGCCTACCGCAAAAGTAATAATTTTTTGGCAAGCCAAGCGCACAGGCCTCGGCGCAACCGACACTTTCCTTACGTGCCCGCCCGGCGCATCTCGGGGAAAGAGTTTCTTTTCTCCGAGATATTTTTTATTTCCAGCAATATATTTTTTCCTTTCATACAAAAAAGTTTTTGTTACAAACTTTGTAACACATATTACAAACTTTGTAACGCGTGTTAGCAAGTTTGTAACGCTTATTAGCAAGTTTGTAACAAACTTTTTCCGCGCAGATAGTGAAAACTATCAAGGGATTAGTAAAAAATATCCGCCTCGTGATTGGATATTTTCGGCTCACTCGGCATAGCCAGGCGGAGGGGAAAGAGCAAAAAAGGAGGGGAAAAGGTATAAAACTAAATGACAACAAAACCCGTCACTAATGACGGGTTTGAGGGCGCAACCATACACACGCAAGCACCTTATATACAGGGAAATAAGTCAAGCAATGCTGGGTATGCTGGGTTTTTAGGGATAAAAAATGCGTATAGAGCGCGGGCTTATACCCGCTCGCAACAAATCATCAGATGCTCGCCTTTGGCGTTCGTGGTGGCAAACCAATATTCATTGCCGCCCTCGCGCAGACCGATGCGGCGGCGCAAGTTAGCCACTGTTTCGGGAAAGTTGCGCACAGTGAGGTTGGCATTCGGAGTGGCTGCCACTAATTTTTTCAATTCGCGTTTGCCGCAACCGCTTTGGCGCAGCACGCGGAACGCGCGTCCCGGGAAATTTTCTACGAATTGATCCGAGGTGTATAAATGGCTGTTGGGGTGCAGCTTTTTCAGGGCGAAGCGCGTGGCGGCAAGTTTGAACGCACCGGCTTTCATGATGGCGGCGTTCGGTTCATAAAGATAAGCCTCGGGAGCATCGGCATAAAGGGGCGTTGCGGCAGCTTCTTCGAAATGCAGGAAGGAGAAAACGCCGTTTTCATCGGCGCAAACGATGCGCGGTTCGCCCGTGTGCGCTGCATCGAGCAGGAGCAAAAGTTCTTTGCACTCTCGGTTTTCTGACACGACGTGTACTTCGCGTACCTGGCTTAAAGTGTGGAGCGCGCGGGTGAGGTCGAGCATCGGAGAGAGTTTTACTAATGCAACGCCGGCCTTGGATAAAATCGTGTGCTGTTCCTGCGCCACGTTTGGCGTGCAGTCTTCGATAAGCACGGTCTTGCCGCCTGCATCGTCGCGGCGGGCCGGATCTAAGAAGATAAAGTCGAGCGGTTCTTTGAGGTCTTTGAGAAATTCCAACCCGTCAGCCTCGATGATTTCAGCGTTTTTCAGTCCTAAAAGAGGGAAGTTGTGCCGCGCCGCCGCGCAAAGCACGCTTTGCCTTTCCACATAATAGGCCTTGCCGAATAGGGGCGAAAGGAAAGAAAAGTCCACGCCAAAGCCCCCGGTCAAATCTGCCATTATGCCGCATCGCCGCACTGCTTTCTCAGCAACGGCGGCCTTATAGCGCGCAGCAAATTCTCCCGAGCACTGTTCCAACGAAAGGCGCGGGGGGAAACGCAAGCCTTTCACCGCTGTCCACGAAGGCACTTTGCCTGCCAACCGCTGCCGACCCTCTATCTGCCGCAAAATGTATGCGCTGTCCAGCGCCTTGTCGCGGCTCAGCAACAGAGCCACGTCTGTCACGCGCTCCGCAAGGTGCGCCTCGATGAAAGCGTCTTCTTTTGCAAAATTATCAGGAATTACCGGCATGTGTTGGGGACGTTAGAAAGAAAAGGCATGTGGCGGCATGCCCCTACTTGATTACTTTATAGTTTGCCTTGGCTTCGGCCCGCGATTTGAAATTAAAGTGCCACCACTCCGTGTTGAGCACCTTATAGCCGGCTGCTGCCATAGCCTTACGGAGCAATTGGCGGTTGTGCAAGGCTTCTTGCGAAATGAGTTTCTTCTTCACAAACTCCGCCTCACCCTTCACGTGCGCCAGCTCTCCGAGATAGTCCACTTTCGTTCCCATGTGCAGCGTGTCGCCCGTGGCAGCATCGCAGAGGGTGACGTCGACGGCCAAACCGTAATTGTGCAAGCCGCCGCCGTTTTTAGGGTTGCTCACATAGATGGCCTTGCTCGTGCCGCGTACGGCGTCGTACATCTTTTGCTGCACCGACATGGGTCGTGCCGCATCGCAGACGCAAAGACTAAGGTCGGGACTCAGGCGCTTGAGTTCGGCCTGCGCCTTTTTCAGCGCGGCTGCCGCCGCAGGGTGCAGGTATGCTGTGTGCAAATCAGCGTAAAGCACCTGGCCTGTGAAGTTATCGGCACGCGTGTACATCAGGCTTACCCTAATGCTCGGGTCGATTGCCTTGATGTCCACAAAGCCCTGCCGCTCTATGCCGCGCTCCGTGGCGGTCTTTTGCTTTGTCTGTCCATACGCCGGCAGGGCGAGGGTGAGGGTATACAATATTATATATATATAGGTACGCATGAGGAAAATATAAAGGTCTCGGGAGTAGGGGCGTTTTGCAAAGATTGTGCAAGGCGAGCGCAATCAAGTTTACTTGAATTGCCGAGCCGCCGCCTATCTTATTAAAAACGCCCGGAAAATGATTGCCTCGTTGATTTGCGCCACTTCTACAATGTCGGCTACACTCTCTTTGCATAACCTTTGGGTGCATACGGCGGGCGTTTTACAAAACGCCCCTACTCTTAAACGACATAGTACCTTTTGCGAATAAGGGTCAGACCGTCGCGAAGGGGAAGGATAACGGTTTCCACGCGCGGGTCGTGCGCCACGAGGTCGTTGAACGCACGGATGCCGAGGGTTTGCGCATCGCGGTCGTAAGCGGCATCTACCACGTGCCCGTCCCAAAGCGTGTTGTCGGCAATCAGAAAACCGCCGGGACGCAGATAAGGCAGAACGAGTTCAAAATAGTCGCAATAGTCGCGCTTGTTGGCATCAATAAAAGCAACGTCGAATACTATGCCGAGCGTGGGCAGCACTTGCGCCGCATCGCCTACAATCATTTCCACCCGAGCCTCATAGGGCGCAGCCTCCAGCCAAGGCCTGGTGAAATCTTCCTGCTCGTCGTTCACCTCGAAAGTTATCACGCGCCCGCCTGCTTCCATGCCCGAAGCCATGGCAAGGGCCGAATAACCTGAGAATGTGCCGAGTTCGAGCACGAGCCGGGGGCGTATCATCTGCATCAGCATACGCAGCAGCCGGCCTTGCAGATGCCCGGAAGCCATGCGCGGGTAGAGCAGCTGGGTCTGCGTGGCGCGATAAAGGCGGTGCAAGTATTCGTCCTCTGGCGAAATGTGCGTAAGAACGTAATCCGCCAACGCCTCTTCCCTGTCGGCATGGGGCGTGACGGGCGAAAGGGGAGTGGGCTTTTTCTTCATCATATCTTAGGAACGGGCAAGCAATGCTTCCACGCCGAGGCGATAGGAGTCCAAGCCGAAACCGCATATCACGCCCTTACAAACGGCAGAGATGAGGGAGCGGTGGCGAAACTCCTCACGGCTATGCACATTGGAGATATGCACTTCTACGACAGGCACTTTAATGGCTGCAATGGCATCGCGCAAGGCGACGGAGGTATGAGTGTAGCCACCGGCATTGAGCACGACGCCGTCGCAAGGCTCTTCGAGCGTCTTATGCAGGCGGTCAATCAGGAAACCATCCACATTGCTTTGGTAATAATCGAACTCCACTCTCGGGTACTGGCTTTTGAGCGCGTCCAGCACGCTGTCCATCGTGCCCGTGCCATAGTGCTGCGGCTCGCGCGTGCCCAGCAGGTTGAGATTCGGGCCGTTAATAATAAGTATCTTCATGGTTTTGGCATTATCTTACGTGCAAATTTAATATTTTTGCATAAGATAGGCAGCGGCTCGGCAATATAAGTAAACTTTATTGCGCTCGCCTTGCACTATCTTTGCATAAGATAGGCAGCGGCTCGGCAATATAAGTAAACTTTATTGCGCTCGCCTTGCACTATCTTTGCATAAGATATACCTCCTGAAATGCACGACTATATAGAAAAATACGGGCTTTACTTGATGCTGGAGCAGGGATTGTCTGAAAATACGCGCGCCGCATACTTGCACGACGTGCAAACCTACCTCTCGTTTCTGTCCGACGAGGGCATCGACCCGCTGTACGCGAAGCTCGATGATTTCCACCGCTTCACGCTCGCGCTCTACGACATCGGCATCACGCCGCGCTCCATCTGCCGCGTGCTTTCGGGCGTGCGCTCGTTCTACCGCTTCCTGCTGGTGGACGGCTACATTGAAACCGACCCGACCGCGCTGCTCGAGTCGCCAAAGAAGAGCGTCCACCTACCCGAGGTGCTTACCCTCGAAGAGGTGGACGCCATAATTGCCGCCATCGACCTTTCGCAACCTTTCGGCCAGCGCGACCGTGCCATGATAGAGGTGCTTTACAGTTGCGGACTGCGCGTGAGCGAGCTGTGCAACCTGCAAATGCCCAATCTGTTTCTCGAAGAAGGTTTCCTGCGGGTTATGGGCAAGGGGAGCAAGGAACGGCTTGTACCCGTATCGCCCCGCGCCGCCGAGGAGTTGCGGCTGTGGTTTATCGACCGCGCCGCCATCACGCCCAAGCCGGGCGAGGAGGATTTCGTGTTTATCAGCGAGCGGCGGCGCAGCCGCCTGTCGCGCATCACGGTGTTCCACAACCTGCGCCAGTATGCCGCCCTTGCGGGCATCACCAAGACCATCAGCCCCCACACCCTGCGCCACACCTTTGCCACGCACCTCCTGCAAGGCGGGGCAAACCTTCGTGCCATTCAGGCAATGCTGGGACACGAGAGCATCGTGACCACAGAGATTTACACGCACATCGACCGCACCTTCCTGCGCCAGCAGGTACTGGAATGCTTCCCGAGAAACATTAAACGTATGCGGGGATAATTTTGCTTGGTTCGGTATCCCCCGGGGCGTTTTGCAAAACGCCCCTACTTGTGAGACCTGAGTTATTTTACGATTTCAAGAAATAGGACACGTAGGTTACGATACGCACGTTCTTGATGCCGGGCGTGTATTGGTCGCGGTCCTCAATGGAGAACTGGCCCTGCTGCGCGTCCTTGATTTTGCCGAGTTTGCTGCCCGAGTCTTCTGCAAACTTCTCGGCGGCAGCGCGGGCGTTCTTGGTAGCCTCTTCAATCATTGCAGGCTTGATTTCGTTGAGTTTCGTAAACTCGTACTGCACCTGCTGGTCGTAGTCGTTGGCTGAAATAGCGATGCCCTGCTTCAAGAGTTCGCCCATGCGCAGCATCAGTTGGTTGGCAAGCTCGATTTTGTCGGTGGTGACGGTGGTGATGCAGGTCACGTTGTAGCGGGCACGGTTGAGATTGTCAGCATAACGCTCGGCCTGCAAGTCAATGATGCGCGGTGCACCGGCAGAAATCTCCTTTTCCTCGATGCCGTTGCCCTTTAAGAAAGCGGCAATCACCTTATTGGCATTGTTGATGTCAGCATAAATAGCGTTGAGGTCGTTGCCCGTGGTTTTGTAAACAACAGGCCAAATCACTTTGTTGGCTTTCACCTCGCGCTCTGCCAGACCGCGTACGGACACGATGCGGTCGCGCGTGGCGAGGGAATCCAAACCGAGATAAATAAACACGCCGAGCAGCACAAATCCAAGTGCCACTACGACAGACTCGATGCGAAATGATTTAATTTTCATAGTTCTGCGTATTTGAAATTGAAAAAATGACGCGCCGGCAGCAAACTTGCTTGCTCCGGCGCGTCGGTTGTTTAGTATCAGATTATTTTACGAGTTGCTTCTTGCCGGAGGTGATGTAAATACCTTTTTCAGCCTTTTGCACGCGGCGGCCCGAGAGGTCGTACACAGGTGCGGCATTGCCACCGTCCTGAACATTCAGGTTGCGGATGCCTGTATAGGTGAAGGTGAAAGGCAGTTCTTCCACGTCGATTGCGGCAGGGAGATAGGCGGTATTGGCTGCCGCCGTTCCTGTGGCCGTTGCTTTAACGAAAGCCGTTCCTGCGGCGTTGAGCACATAGTTTGTGCCTTCTGCATAACTGGCGGCGGCAAGCACGCCCGTGAGGGCGTTGTCATCGGCCGTGCCTTCAATGTCCGATGCAATCGCAAAAGTTTGCGTGCCGGCTTCTGCCTTGATCACGGCAGGGGTACCTGCTTTAAGCGTGCCTTCAGCAAAACCGCCATTGGCATAGAGATATGCCATATCGCCGGCAGCTTCTTTCACTGCCTTTGCGGCATATACCTGCACGCTTTCGGGAATGGTCACGGCGAAAGGATAGCACACCGTGGCATATCCGCCCTCGGGCACATCGACTTTGATGTCAGCTACGGGTTCGATGTACCACTGCGAAGCGGATTCTGCCGCTGTCCAAGCCACGAGGTTGCCCTCACCTGCCATGTGGAGGTAAGGAATGCTGCTGTTGGTGGGGTTTACAGAGCGCAGCAGGCTGATGCCCGTGGACTGGGAAGTGATGTCGTAAGCGCCTGCACCGGCCTCGTCGGTTTGCTCGGCGTAGAGATACATGGCTTTACTCTCGCTGATATAGCAGTTATAGTTGCCGTTGTAGATAAGCCAATTGTCGCCGCTCTTTTTAAACTGCCACAATTGGTCGGCCGTCTTCTCGTTGAGGTCTGTGCCGGTGAAAGCGGCATAGGTCACATTGTCTCTTACGCGCTGAGCGGGCACGAGCATTTTATAGGAAGGGCGGGCAGTGTTTTCGAGGCGATACCATTTGCCCTCTTGAAGCGTCACGACAGCGGCGTTCATGGCCGTCAAGATTTCTTGGTATGCCTCTTCAGTAGGGTTTGCCTCATACGCCGTTACCATGTTGTCGATAGCGGGCTTCTTGGACAGGTCGGGGCTGCCTACATAGCCGTTGCTATTTTCAAAGAACTGATCGACCTGCTCGCGCACGCTGGTGCCTACATAGTCCGGATAAGTCACGTTGGGGTCATAGGTGTAAGCGTCATCAGTGAGGTATTCGAGCGTGTAATTCTTATAAACGAGCGTGTAGTCGGCGCCGAAGGTAGACTCTTCATAGAAGAAACCAATCGTGTTGTCGTTCTGCAGAATCATCGTGGAGTAAGCAGAACCCATTTGGCTGGCTTGGTGACGGCCGTCCCAGTCTCTTGCGAAAGCGGCGGGCGAAGCGAAGTCGGCGGGCGTGGTGAGTTCCTTGTAGTAGATGCACACGTTGGTGCGGCCGGGGCCATAGGGAACAGACTGCAAGGCAACGTAGAGTTGCTTGTTGTCGCTGTTGCGGCGGGCAGGGAGAATGAGGATTTCGCCGTTGGTGGCGTTGCTCTGCGCCACGGTGCCACTGTTGCTGCTGCCAGAGAAGGCTACCGTGCCCCAAGAACCGGCGGCAGTGGCCTTATCTGTATAGGTAAAGATATTGAAATAGCGTCCGCCATTGGTGCGGCTGCTGAGCACTACGGAACCGTCGGGCAGTTCTTCGCACTTCGGCTCGTCGCCGGAGGGAGCGGGCGAAATGTTGATGCTGCCGAGCGAGTGCCACGTCTGGCCGAAGTCGTCGGAATAAATCACACGGTTGCCGTTGGGGCGTGCGCAGAGGGCGGCATAGATGCGGTAGTGTGAACCAACCTTAATCTGACGGCTCTGGCAGATGCGGCCCGAACCGAAGAAGAGGCTCTGCACTGCGCCGAGCGTGCTGGCATCGAAAAGGGTATAGATGTCTTCGGTGATTTCCTGATAAGCGGACCACGTTGCGCCGTTGTCTTCGCTGTAGAAGCGTGCCACGCGGTTGGGGTTGCTACGGGTGGTGGTGGAAGCGCCGTAAACGGTATTGCCGCAAACGCTGATAAGCATCATCTTGCCGGTCTCGGAGTCGGTCACAGTGGCGGCATCGCCGAAGCCGCAGTCTACTGCGCCGCTAGTGCCCGAACCTTGGGCAATCTTAAACTCTGTGCCCCATGTCTGGCCGTTGTCCTTAGAGATGCGGCCGTGAATGTCTACGCGGCCAAAGCCGATGTCGGCACCGCAATAGCGATAGTCGCCCACAGCAAGGATGTCGCCGTTCTTAGCCGTCGTGATGGAGGGAATGCGGTAAGGGAGTTGACCAGGCTGCGTGATGAAGATGTTTGTCTGCTCCTCTACGGGCGCGGTGCTCTTCTTCACGGTGATGATGAAGTTAGAGGTATTGACAAACTTCTTTTCGCTTGAAAGGTGGATGACGTTGAAACTTGTGGATTGCTCTTCAAGCCCCGTTACGCTCACGTGTGCCGTGCTGCTGCCGGAGCAGGTTACAGCCGTGCCGCCAGAGGGCGTTACTTTCATGTTGACAGACGCGTCAGAGTTGGTGAAGTTGAACGAGTAGCCTGTCACTACGTATCCGCTCTGCGCCGTAATGGTGTAGTCGAAACCGCTCGCGCCGGAGAAGAGCTGGATATTGCTCGTGCCGCCATAGTTCATCATGTTGTTCATAGAAGTGGAGACAGTCACGAACGGGTCGGACTGCGTGGATTGCCAAGAGGCTGCCCAAGTGCCGGTGGCATTGGTTGCCGTCCAAGAACCGTTGTCGGAGGTGAACGGAATGCTGATTTCGCCCGTTTGCGAGAAGGTCCAGCTGCTGCCTGCATCGTTTGCGCCGCCTTGCTGCCACAGACCGAGCGTAGTTGTGCCATCAGCGGGATTTGAACCGAGTCCCTGATACCAGTTAAGATATTTGTCGATGCTGCCAGAGGAGGTAACGGGAGATATTTCGTAGAGGTCGCCCGAGTAGTTGTTGAACTTAAAGTAGGCATTGGTCGGCTTTGTGTCGGTAAGCGTCACGAAGCTAATTTTGTTGGAATAGCTTGAAGCCTTAGTGTAGGTGAGCCACTTTTCAGCCGTGTAGCTATATATGAAATAGGCATTGGCCGTGCCCGACTCATAGAAGGCAAACTGTCCGTAGTTTGCAGGGTTGAATGTCGGCGCGGTAGTGCCGTTGGCATACTGGCCATTGCTGTTCTTCATGGAATAGAGATGTTCGGGCGTGCCGCTGCCGGGGTCGGTGGTGGACACCTGAATCTTTTCGGCCGACGCCTGCCCCGCGAGGCACAGGCATAGAGCCACTAATGAGAAGATTTTTTTCATAAAAGGTTTTTGAATGGATTAGATTTATAAATAAAGGATTTTGTGTGTTGCTTGGCTGGATTTCCCGAAAATTCCGGATCTTCCGGATTTCCAGTGGGCGTACGCCCCACTTACTTAATTAGGCTTCCCAAATCGTTCTTAGTGAGTTTAGAAATGTTCTCGCGCATGGCGGTATCGCCTTTGAGGTTTTCGAGGCGGTAGTAGTCCATAAAGCCCATGTTGCCGTCGCGCAATGCCTGCGCCAGTGCCTTGGGCACTTCGGCCTCTGCCTGTATCACCTCGGCGCGGGCTTCCTGCGCCTTGGCAATCATTTCCTGCTCTGTGGCGACAGCCATGGCGCGGCGTTCCTCCGCCTTGGCCTGTGCAATATTCTTGTCGGCGTTAGCCTGGTCGATTTGCAGCGTGGCACCGATGTTCTTGCCCACATCAATATCGGCGATGTCGATGGAAAGGATTTCGTAAGCCGTGCCGGCATCAAGACCTTTCTTCAATACGAGTTTGGAGATAGAATCAGGATTTTCCAAAACTTCCTCGTGCGACACAGCAGAACCGATGCTCGACACGATGCCTTCGCCCACGCGGGCCAGGATAGTGTCCTCGCCTGCGCCGCCCACGAGCTGGTGGATATTGGCGCGCACCGTGACGCGTGCTTTGGCGATGAGCTGGATACCGTTTTTGGCAACGGCGGCAACGGGCGGCGTGTCGATGACCTTGGGATTAACGGAGGTTTGCACGGCTTCGAACACGTCGCGGCCGGCGAGGTCGATGGCCGTGGCCTTTTCAAACGAGAGGTCAATGTTGGCTTTCGACGCGCTGACAAGAGCGTGCACCACGCGCTGCACGTGGCCGCCGGTCATATAGTGCGCCTCGAGGTTGTCGCGCGTGATGTTGCTCAACCCTGCCTTGTGCGCCTCGATGAGGCTCGGCACGATGATGTTGGGCGGCACGTTACGGATGCGCATCAGGAAGAGCTGCAACAGTGAAATATGAACGCCCGACACTTTGGCGGATATCCAAAGGAAGAAGGGAACGAAATGGAAGAAGATGGACAAGAGGACGAATGCACCTATCACGAGCGCAATCACCAAAAACGGAGCATCAATCATAAGAAATAAAGGTATTAAGGATTAAAGTATTAGTCAAAACCGAGTTTGCATACTATATGCGCTACAAAAATAGGTCTTTCTTATATTATAAACCAAAAACGGCGTGCAAATTTTGCAATAGCGGACGTAAATCGGCAATCTACCGAAAAAAACCGCCCCGAGCTGTTGCCCGGGGCGGTTGTACTCATTATTTATATATATAGGTTATGCGTCGATATTCGCATGGAGCGCATTCTTCTCGATGAACTCACGGCGCGGGCCTACATCGTCGCCCATCAGCATGGAGAACACGTAGTCGGCCTCGGCGGCATTCTCAATGGTGACTTGCTTGAGCAGGCGCGTTTCGGGGCACATGGTGGTTTCCCAAAGTTGCTCGGCAGACATTTCACCGAGACCTTTGTAACGCTGCGTGCTGATGCCCTCCTCGCTGCCGTCGCCATATTTTTGGATAAAGAGCTGCTTGTCGCGGTCGTTGTAGCAATATTCTTCAATCTTGCCTTTCTTGCAACGATACAGGGGCGGCATGGCGATGTAAAGGTAGCCGTCCTGAATGATTTGCGGCATGTAGCGATAGAAAAGCGTCATGACGAGCGTGGCGATGTGCTGACCGTCCACATCGGCATCGGCCATGATAATCACCTTATGGTAGCGCAGCTTGTCGAGATTGGCTTCCTTGCTATCCTCGCCCAAACCGAAGCGCACGCCGAGCGCCTGAATAATATTGTTCACCTCGTCGCTCTCGAATGCCTTGTGCCACATGGCTTTCTCAACGTTGAGGATTTTACCGCGCAGGGGCAGGATAGCCTGCGTCTTGCGCGAGCGTCCCGACTTCGCAGAACCGCCTGCGGAGTCACCCTCCACAAGGAAGAGTTCGCACTCGGCGGGGTCCTTCGACGAGCAGTCGGCAAGTTTGCCAGGCAGTCCGCCGCCCGAGAGGGGGCTCTTACGCTGCACGCTCTCGCGGGCCTTGCGTGCTGCCACGCGAGCCGTGGCGGCAAGGATCACCTTGTCTACAATGAGCTTCGCCTCGCGCGGATGCTCTTCGAGATAATTGGATAGGGCTTCGCCCACGGCCTGGTTCACCGCGCCTGTCACCTCGCTGTTGCCGAGCTTCGTCTTGGTCTGACCCTCAAACTGCGGCTCTGCCACCTTTACAGAGATAACAGCGGTAAGTCCCTCGCGGAAGTCCTCGCCAGTGATTTCCACCTTGGCCTTTTCAATCTGCTTTCCGGCGGTGTCCTCGGCATATTTCTTCAGCACGCGCGTCACAGCGGCGCGGAAACCCGTGAGGTGCGTGCCGCCTTCGATTGTGTTGATGTTGTTGACGTAAGAATGTAGGTTTTCGGAATACGAAGTGTTGTACATAATAGCCACTTCGATAGGCACGCCAGCCTTTTCCGTGTTGATATATACCACGTCGTCGAAGAGATGTGTGCGCGAGGAGTCGATGTAGCGCACGAACTCGCGCAGGCCGAGGTCGGAGTGGAAGGTCTCGGTGCGCGTGTTGCCCTCTTCGTCGGGGCGCAGGTCGGTGAGCGTGATGGTGATGCCGGCGTTGAGGAATGCCAGTTCGCGCATACGGTTGGCGAGAATATCGTAGCGGTATTCCGTCACGGTGAAGATCGTCTCGTCGGGCCAGAAGTGCTGGCGCGTTCCGCGCAGATCGGTTTCGCCCACCACGGTGACGGGCGTTTGGGGATGACCCTTGGCGTATTCCTGACGGTAAATCTTGCCATCGCGGAACACCTTCGACACCATTTTCTTGGAAAGGGCGTTGACGCAGCTCACGCCCACGCCGTGCAAGCCGCCAGAGACTTTGTAAGAGCCTTTGTCGAACTTACCGCCGGCATGGAGTACGGTCATCACCACTTCCAAGGCGGAGCGATGCTCTTTGGGGTGCATGTCCACGGGTATACCGCGGCCATTGTCCTGGACGATTATGGAGTTATCTTCGCAAATGGTTACTTCGATGTGCGTACAGTAGCCAGCAAGGGCTTCGTCAATGGAGTTGTCCACCGTTTCATATACGAGGTGATGCAAACCCTTTTCGCTGATGTCGCCGATGTACATGGCAGGGCGTTTACGCACGGCTTCAAGTCCTTCGAGCACCTGAATGTTACTCGCGCTGTAACTGCTGCCTGTCTTTTCTATTTCTTCCATTTATTTGATTGTGTTGTTAGTCTTTTCTATGCGGTTTCTCTTTGCCGCATTTATGCAGCAAAGTTACAACTTTCTTAGCAGATAATGAGGATTATTAGAAAGAAAAAAGATAATAGAAGACGGGGTAAAAAGCGATAAAATATACGCTGCAACTTCCCAAACGCAATCATGCCGCCCTGCGAACCGGACGGCATGATTTATTCAGAGAGTTTGATTTCTAAAAATCTTATTTCACGAAGAGCTTCTTGCCGTTTACAATGTAGAGACCCTTAGCGAGGCCATTGGTAGCCTGACCGGCCTTCACGTTCTGGCGAACGAGGACACCGCTGAGGTTGTAAACGTTCACGGGAGCTTCACTATCGCCGGCTACAATCTGGTTGATAGAGTCAACCGTACCGTAAACATTGATCTTGTAGTCGCCTTCGGCCGTTACGCCCTTCGGCTGTTTGCCGTTGAAGTAACCGCTGTTAGCGCCAACGTTCTTCAGGTAGTCAGCAGAGTTGATCGTGGTGACCATGAAGCTACCGCTCCAGAATACGCCGCAACCAGCAGTAACCGATAAGCCTTCGAATGTACCTTGCATACCGTTCTGTTCCTGAGCCTCGGCAGCATATTCGGATACCTCAGCGAAGGTACCATCTGCAAAGCAGAAGGATGCCTCATTGTTAGCGAGGTCGGCATCTGCAACGAAGAGGAAGGGCACGCCTGCGTCTACTTTATCGATTCCTTCGAATACAAATTCGTTGTCGGCATTTTCACCGAGGAATTTGTAAGCCTTACCGCCTTCGAAATAGCCAACTGCTACGGGTAGCGTGATAACCTGAGGACTGCCGCTCTGAACGCTCCATTTGAACGTACCATCCATATCGAAGTTATCGGAAGTTACTTCTTCGAAACCAAATGCGCTGTTGTCTGCGCCGTTTGCGCTATCCCAAGCGACTACGAGGCCGCCGCCGGCAGTGTTGGCATAGAGACCTTCACCAACAACGAAGTTCACGCCGCCTTCAATGAGGGCCGACTGTACGGGGATTTCAACGGGCGTTACGCTCTGCTGCACGCCATTGTTCTTCGTGTCTTGGAAAGCGAAGTAGCGACCGGTGAAGACGTTGCGGAGCGTCACCTTGCCATTGGCTGCTGCTTCTACATACCATACGTAGTTGGGGTGGTCTTTCCAGTCTACGGCATCAATCTTTGCTGCATCTTCTGCTTCAGATTCTGCAACCTGCGAACGGAAGCGTATACCGCCCGTTGTAGCCGTGGTGTTGGCGTAAACCATAGCCTGATTGTAAGTTTCAGACATGCTGCGGATGATATAGTAGCTACCTACTGTGGGCAGATAGAGAGAAGCCTTGAACGTAGCGGTAGCAGCTTCGAGGGCGGCAATAGCGTCGTTAATCTGCTGGAGATTCATGTTGCCACTAACTTCTACATCATCGATAGCAGCCTGGAAAGCGGTCTTAGCCTCTTCGGGGAAGTAACCGGGCGTAGGTTCTGCGGCAGAGGGAGCTGCATCGTGGTAAGCCTGAGCTGCGGCAATAGCATCGGTCACGCGCTTAGAATCGGGCAGCAGAGCGAGGAATGCCTCGTAAGCAGCCTTGAGGGCATCGAGAGTTTCCTGAGTAGCCTCGCTGGTAAGGAGTTCGTCCTTAGCGTTTGCGAGCTGTCCAGCAAGAGCCTCGCGAACATTAACGGGAACGAGTTCAAAAGGAGAGGTAGCGGGGTCGTATTCTCCCTTGAAGAAGTGGAGTTCAGAGAGATACCAGAAGGGATAGCCATTGAGCAATTCGCTGCTTGTGCCGTTGATGCGGTCCTTAACAAGGAGGCGCACGTAGCGGGCGGGTTCAGCGAGTTCGAAGCCGCAGGTACCGATGAAGTTCTGAGATACGTTCTCTCCGATGGTAGCATCGATTGTATAAGTCATGGTAAACGTACCGTTGTCGGTCCATTCTTCGCTTGCAGGATCGTTGGCGCTCAATACCTGGATGAGGGTAGGATTGCAACCATTGGGGTTCTGCGAGCGGCGGGCATACTTCAGAGCAAGAGCAGAAACTTGCTCGCCGAGGTCAGCCTGAACATAGTGCCACGTTGCGGGGTCGGGACCGTCAGCGGCCTGCCAAGCAGTGTGGAAATAAGTGGTGTAGTCACCATCGAGCAGATTGGCGAGAGCGCCTTCGTTGGTTGCAACTGCGTTCGATTCGAGAACAGCAGCATCTGTTACGAGGTTGTCAGTGGCATCGCCAAAGCTTTCGCCTTCGGGAGCACCCGAGAACTTGCGGCTGCCAGCGTATGTGCCATTTGCCGTGTTGTAGAGGGCTTGGAGGTTCTTGTTGAGGGCATCCTGCTTAACGGCCTCTTCAAGGGCTGCTACGCTTTCAGCATCAAGGGTGTAGAACTGGAACTTGTTGCCCGCATCGTTCTTGTCGTTCCATATGCAGATATATTTGCCCTGATTAACAGCCGTGTTCCACTGAGAATTGTCGGTTGCGCGCATAATGATGAAAGCGGCACCGCTGGGAGCAGCTTCTACCTTAAACGCATTACCATCAGAATTTACTGTGAAGGCAGTTACGCCCGTTGATTCCGTGGCATTGCAAGCGCGCTTGCCCGTCTTGAAGTTCTCGAGGAACCACTGACCGGCTTCGTCGCCAGCCGTGATGTGCCAGATGAACTTAGCATCGTCAATCGTGGGAATTTCAGCGGGAGCGGCCTCTTCGCAGAGCAAGAACTTGGCCTTGGCAGCTTCTGCGTTGTCGTTGTAGAGGTAATACTTCGGCGAACGAGAGTCGCTGATGTAATAGTAGCCTTCTGCCAAGGGATTAACTACGAGCGCAGCCTTAGCTTCGGCGAGCTTGTCGGCCCATTCCTTAACTTGGTCGAGGGTAAGACCGGGGTCACCCCATGCCTGGGTAGCACTTTCGAATACATTGAAAGCATTGTCATAAGCTTCTTTGTTGTACTGGCCGGGGTTGTTGCCATAGGGGAACTCTGACTCATTAACGCCATTGGGGAAATACTGATCCAGGAAACCTTGCAGAATCTGTGCGAGGTCGGAGATTTCATTGGCTTCCCAAATGGTCCAGCAGTTAGTATCGTCCCAGGGAGAGAGGAACGGGTTGCCGGAATAGAAGCCAAGGTACGTGGGCAGACCGTTGTCGCGCAACTGGGCGCGGGTAAAGATATAGCCATGAGCACCTTCTGCCTCAACTTGCCAGCCAGTGGCCTTACGGCGAACGTCTGCCGTTTCTGCCTCATAGGTAAGACACGTGAAGACATATGCTTCTGCCACATTGTCGGTAGTAGCAACAAACGGATCTGCATCTTCCAGAGGATTGTCGGAAGAGTCGGCTTCGCCTTGCAAGTTGTGGTCTTTGATGTACTTGCCCGTGCTCACCTGCTTCAGGCGGTAGCACTTGTGGCCGTCGGCTTGAAGGCCATCAACCTCTTCAAACATCATAAGGCAGTCGTCTGTCACGCGAGTCGAGCCTTTCGTACCGCACATGTAGGTGTCGGTTTCCTGAGTGTTCGTCTTCACAAACACCTTCTTGCCGACAATCTGCGCCATGTCGTCCAGCTCGTAGCCGGGCTCATAGTACTGTGCCTGTACGTTTGCCACGCCTGCCACTAAGAACAGGAGCAGCGAGAGAAAGTAACTGTACTTTTTCATTAACGTAATGGATTTAAGTAAAACAATAAAATTAAAAAGAAAAATTTGCGATGAAAATCTTGGAAAATGCCCTTTTCTTAGTAGCAAAGCGGCACTTTCGCGCTTCAAAGGTACGCCTTTTTTTGATATAAGGAAAATATATTCAGTTTTTCGATGTGTTTTAACAGAAAATACTTGTGCATATACTTATACGACGAGACGATAGAACTCTATTTCTCGGATTGGAATTGAGCAGAAGTGCCTGGAAGGCACTACAAAAAGCGCAGCTTTTTAGTAACACTAAGTTTGCAGACGAAAGCGAGCGTAGCGAGCTTTCAGAGCAAACACGATAATAAAATTTGGAGAAGCCGAGGTTAAATCCTTACTTTTGTCGTATTAAAGAAAGGATTAACCGTCCGCCATGGTAAATTAATTCGGTAAGCAGTACTTGATACTATCCCCGGTTGTAGACTCTGGCGGATACGGCACTTCAAAGACCAGATAGAATGTTAGGCTCGAAGCCTATTTAGTGTTTGAGTCCGGTTGTGCCATCGGTTAATCCTAATAATGCCACAAAATTATGGAAAAAGTTCTATTCATCGGGATTGATTTCTCAAAATTATCGTTTGATGTTACTATTTTGCATGAAGGGCGCTTGGAAGAAAGCGGCACGCATTCAAAGTTCGAGAACAGCAAGAAAGGCATCTCGTCATTCATCAAATGGATGGGCAAGATCTATCACGGCGACTTGAAGCGGGACGCCCTGATTTGCGGCGAGAACACGGGCATCTACAGCAAGCTGCTTGCCGACACTCTGTTCCTGGAAGGCTACACTTTCTGGTTAGAGAGCGCGTTGCAAATCAAGCGTAGCCTCGGCCTGCGCCGCGGGAAGAGCGACTCGAAAGACTCTCGTGACATAGCCGAGTACGCCGCAAGGCATAAAGACCGCTGCAAACCCTACCGCAAGCCTTCCGATGCGATAGAGGCCCTGCAGGTGCTCTTCACAAAGCGCAAGCTGCTGGTAAACCAGAAGACATCTTTGCAGCGTCGCAGCGGCGAGCAGGAGGGTTCTTTCGCGGATAACCGCTGGCTTAGCTCTATCGACCTCACCGACAATGGCATCATAGAGGTCTTCAAGAAGGAGATAACCGCCGTGGAACAGCAAATGAAGGCCATTATCAAGGCCACGCCGGAATTGAAGCGCGTCTATGACATCCTCACCTCCTTCAAGGGCATAGGGCTGATAAACGCCGTCGCGCTGATTGTGGCCACGGACAACTTCCAGCGGTTCGATTTCGATGCGCGTAAGATTTGCTCCTACTGGGGCGTCGCCCCCTTTGCCTGCCAGTCAGGTACCAGCCTCAACGGGAAGCCGCACGTATCGGGCTATGCAGACCGTTACCTGAAGTCCCTGCTTTCTGAGGCAGTCCTCACTGCCATGCAGTTCTGTCCTGCGATACGCGATTATGCGATGCGCTTGCGAGCAAGGGGCAAACATCGGGCTATTATTGCAAACAACTGTAAGAACAAGATGCTGCACATCCTTGTAGCCATGGTCAAGAACGGCACACGCTACGGCGAGCAGAAAAATGA
>JALFUO010000047.1 GCA_022784065.1 Bacteroidales bacterium
TATTAATTCGCTTTGGCAGATTTTGGATTTATTTTCGAGGATAAATTGTAAGTGGAAGAGGGAGCGTAGCGGGCTACGTGACCGATGAGACTTACGATTGAGACCGAAAAGAAAACAAAAGATGACAAAACGTCAACCCAACATTATTGTAATCTTTACGGTGGGAATTTATAGAACCCACCTTAAGGGAAATAGACATCTATATAATATGTCAAAGGGCGGCGAATTTCCTAATCGGCTCTTGAAGCGGCGGAGTTTCCACAGCGAGGCGCAAAGCCTCTTCGGGCGTGGCAGCCACCTGCCACAGAGTGGCGTGGAGACTGCTCATGAACTGCTGCTCCACGGCCTGCTCGAGCTGGCGGAGCAAGGGTGAGAAATAGTTCTTCGTGTTGAGCACAATGATGGGCTTCATATACAGCCCGAGCTGCTTCCACGTGATAATTTCCAAGAGTTCTTCCAGCGTGCCCACGCCACCCGGCAAGGCGATGCAGGCATCCGAAAGTTCCGCCATGCGCTCCTTGCGTACGTGCATATTCTCAGTGACGACGAGGCGCGTCATGCCTTTGTGCTGCCAGCCTTGGTCGATCATGAATTGGGGGATAACGCCCACCGCCTCGCCGCCCGCTTCGAGGCAGGCATCGGTGGCGGCGGCCATCAGCCCCGTGCGTCCCGCACCATTCACGAGCGTATGCCCGCCCTCGGCAACAAGCCGCCCCAAGGCAGCCGCGTCGCGCACGAAACACTCGGGCGACCGGCCGCTTGAAGCGCAATAGATTGTAATGTTCATATTTTATTTAGAAAAAAATCAAAGTCCGAACGCCGCTTTGACTTGCTCCACGTAATCAAGTTTTTCCCAAGTGAAGAGTTCTACCTCCATGGTCTTGTCGGGAACGCCCGGGGCGGAGAAAGTCTTGGTTACGGTTTGCGGTTCGCGGCCCACGTGACCGTAGGAAGCCGTTTCCTCGTAGATGGGGCGGCGCAGCTTGAGGCGTTGCTCGATGGCGTGCGGCGTGAGCGTGAAGATTTGCTTCACTTTCTCGGCAATCTCTCCGTCGGAAAGGGCAACGTGCGCACGGCCGTAGGTGTTCACGTAAACGCTCACCGGCTCTGCCACGCCGATGGCATAGCTCAGCTGCACGAGCATCTCGTCGGCCACGCCCGCAGCCACCATATTCTTGGCGATGTGGCGGGCGGCATAGGCTGCCGAGCGGTCTACCTTCGAGGGGTCTTTGCCCGAGAAAGCACCGCCGCCGTGCGCGCCGCGTCCGCCGTAGGTGTCCACGATGATTTTGCGCCCCGTAAGTCCCGTGTCGCCGTGCGGGCCTCCGATGACGAACTTGCCCGTGGGGTTCACGTAATATTTAATATTGGGATTGCCGAAGAGGCGCAGCACCTCGGGCGTATTGACGCGCTCGCGCAACAGTCGGGGAATGAGTATCTCCTTAACGTCACTGGCGATGCGCTCGCACATGGCGGCATCTGCGGCGGCGGGGTTTGCGGGGTCGGTGATAAACTCGTCGTGCTGCGTGCTCACCACAATGGTATCAATGCGCTGCGCGCGGCCTTCGTCGTCGTACTCAATAGTCACCTGGCTCTTGGAGTCGGGACGGAGGTAAGTCATTTCCTTGCCCTCGCGGCGTATCTCGGCAAGCACCGAGAGGAGTTCGTGGGCAAGGGCGAGCGGCAGGGGCATATAAGTGTCGGTCTCGTTGCAGGCGTAGCCGAACATCATGCCCTGGTCGCCGGCACCCTGCTCTTGCGGCTCGGTGCGATCGACGCCGCGGTTGATGTCTGCGCTCTGCTCATGGATAGCCGTGAGGATGCCGCAGCTTTCGGCCTCAAACTTATAGGCGGCCTTGGTGTAACCGATGCGGGCAATGGTGCGGCGCACCACGTCCTGAATGTCTACGTAAGCCTCCGACTTTACCTCGCCGGCCACAACCACCTGCCCCGTCGTGACGAGGGTTTCGCAGGCAACTTTCGAATTAGGGTCGAAAGCCAAGAGCTGGTCGAGCACGGCGTCAGAGATTTGGTCAGCCACTTTGTCGGGATGTCCTTCCGACACGGATTCTGAAGTGAACAAGTAAGCCATATCAAAAATATGTTTTTAGGAAAAATGAATAAAAAAATGCCTGTTCCGCGGCATTGTTGCGGGAGAACAGGCAGTGGGCGATATGGTTGCCGGGCTGATGTTGTCTGCCGCGTTGCAGCGGCTGCGCCCGAGCTTCGTTTTAGCATTATTTTTGAGAGGTTGCAAGCAGTCAAATCTTTCCTCTGTCTGTTTTCGCCTGCAAAGTTACGCATACTTTGCTTATAAGCAAATTTATCTTACTTAAAAGTGCAACAATTAAGCCCCAAAAGCCGCACTTCCTTGTAAGATAGAAGAAAAAGCCCTACCTTTGTTGGTTTAACCCGTATGCGCACAGAAATGGAACTGCTACTGCATTACGTTTGGCAACAAAAGCTTTGGCCAAGCACGCCGCTCGCCACTACCGACGGCCAGCCCGTAGACATCATCGACCCGGGACTGCACAACCGCAACGCCGGCCCCGACTTCTTCAACGCCAAAATCAAAATCGGCGGCACGCTGTGGGCGGGCAACGTGGAAATCCACGAGAAAGCCGCCGACTGGTTTGCCCACCGCCACCACCTTGACCCTGCCTACAACAACACCATCCTGCACGTCGTGGGCGCGGACGGCGCAAAGGCCGAAACGGCCGACGGACGCACGCTGCCGCAACTTGTGCTGCCTGTGCCGGCTCATATCTCCCAAAACTACAAGCAGCTTTTGGAGGAAGAGAAATACCCGCCCTGCTACAAAGTCATTCCTTCCGTCGCCCCCATCAACGTGCACCGCTACCTGAGCGCGCTCACCGTGGAACGGCTCGAAGAAAAGACGCAGCGCATCAGCGAATACCTGCAACGCACGGGCGGCGACTGGGAACGCGCCGCGTTCATCGCCTTGGCGCGGGGCTTTGGGTTCGGCACGAATGCCGACGCCTTTGAGCAATGGGCCTTGGGCATCGAGCCGCAGGCCATCGGCAAGCACCGCGACAACCTGCTGCAAGTGGAAGCATTCTTCATGGGGCAGGCAGGGCTTTTGGACGGGGCGCAGGGCTGCGAGGACGAGTATTTCCGCCTCTTGAAAAGGGAATACGATTTTCTGAAAAGCAAATTCTCGCTCACGCCGATGGACGCCACGCGCTGGCGGCTGATGCGGCTGCGCCCACAAAACTTCCCCATCGTGCGCCTCTCGCAACTGGCGGCACTCTACCACAAAGGCGCCACTTCGCTCTCGCGCATCGTCGAGACACCCGATGCCGACGGCCTGCGCAGCCTGTTCCGCACGGCGGCCACCGACTACTGGCAAGACCATTACCATTTCGGGCACGCCTCTCCCCACAGCGCGAAAACGCTGCAAGCCGCCTCGCTCGACCTTTTGCTCATCAACGTTGCCGCGCCCCTGCTCTTCGCCTACGGCCGCTACCTTGCCGACGATGCCTTGTGCGAACGCGCCTTTGCGCTGCTCGAAAGCATCAAACCTGAAAAGAACTTCATCACGCGCAGTTGGGCAGCGGCCGGCATCACCCCGCAACACGCCGCCGACTCCCAGGCTCTCTTTCGCCTGAAAATGCACTATTGCGACCGCAAGGACTGTCTGCGCTGCGCTTTCGGCGCAGAATACCTCCGCGCCGTGCCTAAATCGTAAACAACCATCAGAACTAAAGCCGCTCTATTTATGGACAAATATATCTTTTCTTTGGAAATGAAGGTGCGCGACTACGAGTGCGACCTTCAAGGCATCGTAAACAATGCCAACTACCAGCATTACATAGAGCACACGCGCCACGAGTTCCTGCGCTCCGAGGGCATCAGTTTCTCCGCCCTGCACGAACAGGGCACGGATGCCGTAGTGGCGCGCCTGCAAATGGCCTTCAAAACGCCGCTGCGCAGTGGCGACAGTTTCGTGTCGCGCCTCGCCCTGCGCAAGGAGGGCATCAAATACGTTTTCGTGCAAGACATCTTCCGCCTGCCCGACAACAAGCCCGTTATCCGCTCCACCGTCGAAACCGTCTGCCTTGTAAACGGCCGACTGGCCGAAAGCGCGGAACTGAACGAGCGGTTCAGCAAATACTTTTAATATTGTCTCCTTATAGGCAAGCACCTTATGGAAATATAAAAACCGATGATGCGCCGTTATGCGGTTCATCATCGGTTTTTGTTTGAAACGTATTAGTTCTATCGCATTAAAGGGCAAGGCGCAATCTAATATATTTATGCGAATGTTGCCCGCTGCAGAGACAAAAAGCGAGGAAATCTTTACGGTTTACTTATCTCTGCAGCCTGCAACAGCAGACATTTAGACAATCAAAGCACGGCAGCAATCTTGCGGATTTTATCCAAGCGTTGCATAAAAGATTGATCTTTTTGGGCACACCGCACATTATACCTCATTTGCAGGCGTAGCAGCGGTTCTGCCTCCACACCGAGAGCTGCCTCAAACATCAAGGCCGTCTTCTCGGTTATAGGCCGGCGAGCGTTGAGTATCTCATTCAGCACCGAGTAGCCTAAACCCATTTGTTCCGCAAGGCGACGCTGAGAAATGCCCCTGAACTCGATTTCGTCTTTAAGTATCGAACCCGGATGCGTCGGATAGGCGGGCTCGAGGTTGTTTGCTATCATTTTTGGGTCAACTCCTTTAATTTCTACCATAATCCGTTATTTGTAATGATTTGACAAATCCGTTATATTGCATATCGTCGCTATTATTTCGCCGTCCCTGATATGCTCTTCAAACTCTATTCGATATTGGTCGTTTACGCGCACAGAAGAAAGCCCTGCTCTGTTGCCTATGAGCTTTTCGTAATTCAAAGAATGGTAGCGGCAAAGCCCGCGCGTGTTTTCCGTGTCCCTCATCAAGTCTATCACGCGAATGTACTTGCGCACGATTTGCGGCTGAAAGCGGTGCTTCTTGTCAGTCTTGCCTGTTTCGTAGAGTTCTTTCAGATATTCCTCATTGAAAATTATTTCCATAAAGTCTCCTTTGCTGGGCAAAGTTAACGATTTCTTTTGAAGTTCGCAAAAATAGCGAACAACCGTTTATTTCTTCCTTGCAGTAGCGCCGCTCATACGTGACCGCAGAAATTTCAAGCAAGATATTTTTTACTAAGCCCGTACTATTTTTCCCTGTCTGCGCAGAAAGTTTTTCCTTTCCTATAAGACAATTTTTATTACAAACTTTGTAACACATGTTAGAAACTTTTTAACGCGCGTTACAAAGTTTGTAATGCATGTTAGAAAGTTTGTAACAAAAACTTTCAAGGAGATAATGAAAAATGTCTGCGCTGAGAGGGAAAATTTGCAGGCGGCAAATAAGATTTTTTCGGCAGGAACGAAAGGCCGTCTGCCGTGAGCGCATCGGCGGCCTGCGCAGATAGTTGCTCCACACTGCCTTTCGAGAGAAAAAAAGCGGCAGAACGCGCCTTTCTGCTAAGATAATAGGTAAAAGCCGCAACGGCAAAGGTGTTTTTTGCTTAATTTTGCAACAAAACTTATCTATATACAGCCCACACGATGCTCTGCTCTATCGCGCTTTCATTGCTTAAAGGTCTGACACAAAAGCACATGCGTGAGATTTACGACGTATATGCTTCCGCCGAAGAGGCTTTTGCCGACCTCGGCAGGCAGTACCCGCCGCTCTCCCAGGCACTGGCTTCGGGCAAGAACGCTGCCATGGAGCAGGCGAAGCGCGAACTGGATTTCTGTGAACGCCACGACATTCGCATCCTGCCGCTCAACGACCCGGATTTCCCCTTCCTGCTGCGCAACTGCCCCGACACCCCTACCCTGCTCTACCTGAAAGGCAACGCCAATCTGAACCGGCAGCGCATCGTGTCGGTAGTGGGCACACGCCATGTCACGGAATACGGGCGGCTGATGTGCAGCGAGTTTTGCACCGAACTGAAACGCCTCGTGCCGGACGTGCTGATCGTGAGCGGTCTCGCCTATGGCGTGGACATCGTGGCGCACCGCGCGGCCGTGGACTGCGGCGCGGACACGCTTGGCGTACTGGCGCACGGACTCGACCGTATCTATCCTTCGATGCACCGCGACACGGCGCGTAAGATGATTGAAAACGGCGGCGCCTTGCTCACGGAATACCCCACGGGCACCAACCCCGACAAGGGCAACTTCGTGAGGCGCAACCGTATCGTGGCGGGCATGGCACATGCCACGGTGGTGGTGGAAAGCGCCAAGAAGGGCGGCGCACTGATTACGGCCGGCCTCGCATTGGACTATAACCGTGAGGTCGCCGCTTTCCCGGGACGCGCCACGGACGAGTATTCCATAGGTTGCAACGACCTTATCCGCAACAGCGGCGCAGCACTGATTACCTCCGCCGAGGATTTCGCGAAACTTATGGAATGGGACACGGAGCAGCCAAAAGCCGTTATCCGCCCATCGCTTTTTCCCGAACTTTCGCAAGAGGAACAAGCGGTCTGCGCCTTGCTCGGCAACGGCGAGGC
This sequence comes from Bacteroidales bacterium, assembly GCA_022784065.1. Classification (GTDB taxonomy): domain Bacteria; phylum Bacteroidota; class Bacteroidia; order Bacteroidales; family Bacteroidaceae; genus Alloprevotella. The sequence goes on from JALFUO010000047.1 coordinate 6,528, forward strand.
ACGCGGCATTGCCGAAATGTGCGCCGCACTGAACACGCCGCTCTACAAACTTTCCGCCACGCTGTTCGGGTTGGAAATGAAAAATATCATCAACCGCATACCGGGCGACCGCATTGTGCTGCAAAAGAAAAAGTGAGTGGGATTTTTCCTAAACCTACAAGGAAGGAACACCTCCTTTTTCGCCCCATGTTTCCCGTGAAACATCATATATAATATATGTCTGATTATTCCCAAAACTTTGACGTTATTGTCGTCGGCGCAGGCCATGCCGGCTGCGAGGCGGCCGCTGCCGCCGCACGTATGGGCGCAAAAACGTGTCTCGTCACTATGGACATGAACAAGATTGCGCAAATGAGTTGCAACCCTGCCGTGGGCGGCATTGCCAAGGGACAAATCGTGCGCGAGGTAGACGCGATGGGCGGAGGCATGGGTGAGGTAACCGATGCCACGGCCATTCAGTTCCGTATGCTCAACCGCTCGAAAGGCCCTGCCATGTGGAGCCCGAGAGCGCAGTGCGACCGCCGCCGCTTCATTGACACATGGAGGCGGCGTTTGGAGCAAACCGACAATCTCTACATTTGGCAGGACGAAGCGACCGAGGTACTCACCGAAGGCAACACGGTTTGCGGCATCCGCACGATATGGGGCGCAGAACTTCGTGCCAGGGCTGTGGTGATCACTGCGGGCACATTTCTGCGGGGACTGATGCACGTGGGGCGCAAACAGGTGCCCGGCGGACGCTGCGCCGAGCCTGCCGCCAATTTCCTCACGGCTTCGCTGGAAGCATTAGGCCTAAAATCGTTCCGCATGAAGACGGGCACACCCGTCCGCATAGACAAGCGTTCCGTACATTTCGAGGACATGGAGGAACAACCGGGGGAGACGGATTTTCATCGCTTTTCCTACATAAGCCCCTGCCGTCCCCTACCCCAACTACCGTGCTGGACGTGCGAAACAAACGAAGAAGTCCACAAAATCCTGAGGAAAGGCTTGCCGGATTCGCCGCTTTACAACGGACAGATACAGAGCATCGGGCCGCGCTACTGCCCGAGCATCGAAACTAAGATTGTCACCTTCCCCGACCGCAACCACCACCCGCTCTTCTTAGAACCCGAGGGATGCGATACAAACGAACTTTATCTGAACGGCTTTTCATCGAGCCTGCCGATGGAGATACAAATCGAGGCTTTGAAGAAGATGCCCTGTTTCAGGGATATGGTGGTTTACCGTCCTGGTTATGCTATTGAATACGATATGTTCGACCCGACGCAATTATCGCATAGCCTCGAGACGAATATAGACGGCCTATTTCTCGCCGGGCAGGTGAACGGCACGACGGGCTACGAAGAAGCCGCCGGCCAAGGGATTATCGCCGGTATCAATGCCGCGCTTAAATGCAGCGGCGGCGAACGGTTCACGCTCGGCAGGGACGAGGCGTACATCGGCGTTCTGATTGACGACCTCGTGACCAAAGGCGTTGACGAACCGTACAGAATGTTCACCTCACGCGCTGAATACAGAATTTTGCTCCGTCAGGACAATGCCGACGTGCGACTCACGCCTTACGCTATCAAATATGGAATGGCCTCAGAAGAGCGAACGAGGAGATTCAACCAGAAGAAGGAACGCATCGATGCGATTATAGAATATTGCAAAACGTTTCCCATAAAAGCACCCCGCATCAATCCTTTCCTAGAAAGCATCGGCACCACCCCGCTTAGCGGAGGTTGCAAAATGTTCGACCTAATCAATCGTCCGCAAATCACGCTTAATGGCTTGGCCAACGAGATAGAGGATTTCAAATCTTTCTTAGATAATATTGATGAAGATAGAGAAGAAACCTTGGAAGCGGCGGAAATTGAAATGAAATACCACGGGTATATCGCTCGCGAGCGGGCTTTGGCGGATAAAATGCAGCGACTGGAAAACATAAAGATAAAGGGACGCTTCAACTACGAAAGCCTCACGCAACTCTCCACCGAAGCGCGACAGAAACTCTCTGCAATAAATCCCGAAACGCTGGCGCAAGCCGGACGAATACCGGGTGTATCGCCAAGCGACATCGGCGTTTTGCTTGTGTTGCTGGGAAGATAACTTTCTTACGTTCCACGTGGAACTTATTGCTTGAATTTTTTACTAATCAAATACTTATGGACAAAAACTTGCTTATAAGAAACTTGCGAAACGTGCCTAATTTTCCCAAAGAGGGCATACAGTTTAAGGACGTCAGCACCCTCTTCAAAAACCCAGCATGCGTAAAAGAAATGCTCAACGAGTTGGTGAACATTTACAAAGACAAGGGCATCACGAAAGTTGTGGGCATTGAGTCGCGCGGCTTTGTTATGGGTGCGATGCTTGCAGAAAAATTGGGCGCAGGCTTTATCATGTGTCGCAAGCCCGGCAAACTACCTGCTAAAACAATTTCAGCCGAATACAACAAAGAATATGGCACTGATACCATAGAGATGCACGAGGACGCGCTCGGTGAAAACGAAGTCGTTCTTATTCATGACGACCTCTTGGCTACAGGAGGCTCAATGAAGGCAGCGATAGAGCTTGTAAATAAGTTTGCCCCTAAAAAGGTTTACGTAAACTTCCTGATAGAATTGCGCATGGAAGGACTGAAAGGCCGCGAATTTATCGGAGAAGATGCCGAAATAAGCACATTACTTACGCTTAGGGAATAAACAGATGCGCAACGCCGACGTACAGGAATATCTTAAGCAAATCGTTTTAAGTTTGCCAGATGCACCGGGGTGCTACCAGTATCTCGATGCCTCGGGCATCGTCATATATGTCGGCAAGGCAAAGAACCTGAAAAGGCGCGTCAGCTCGTATTTCAATAAGGAACAGATTTCGGCTAAGACACGCATGCTTGTTTCTAAGATTAGAGACATTAAATATGTAGTGGTAAAAACCGAAGAAGACGCGCTTTTGCTCGAAAACAACCTAATCAAACGCTACAAACCCCGTTACAACGTACTGCTCAAGGACGACAAGACCTACCCTTCCATTGCGGTTACTAACGAATACCTGCCTCGCATTTTCAAGACAAGGCGGCGCACGCGCGGCGCTACCTATTTCGGTCCTTACAGCCATGTGCCTACAATGTACGCCTTGCTCGACCTGTGCCGGGAGCTCTATCAGCCGCGTCCCTGCAAGACTATCATGACGCAGGAAGGCGTAGAAAGCGGCAAATATGAGGTATGCCTGGACTACCACATACATCGTTGCAAGGCTCCGTGTATTGGCAGACAGACGCACGATGAGTACTTGCGCAACATCGCCGCCTGTTGCGACATTCTTAAAGGCAATACGGCAAAAGTGGCGCAAGCCATGAAGGAAGAGATGCAAAGCCTCGCCGCCGAACTGCGGTTTGAGGAAGCACAGGCCGTTAAAGAGAAATACGAACTTATAGAAAACTTTCGCGCTCGCAGCGAGGTGGTCCCGGGACTGCGCCAGGACTTGGACGTGTTCAATATCATAAGCGAAGAGAACGTGGCTTTCATCAATTTCTTGCACGTCACGGAAGGCTGTATCAATCAGGCTTTTACCTTTGAATATAAGAAGAAATTGGACGAAAGCGACGAGGAATTGCTCCGCCTGGGCATCATAGAAATGCGCGGCAGGGGCTTGGGCGGCGCAAAGGAAATCGTGCTTCCATTCCCCGTTGCTTTACCCGAGGATTATGCTTCGGTCACTGTACCGCTTAAAGGAGAAAAGAAAAAACTACTGGACCTCTCTGCCCTCAACGTGAAACAGTACAAATTTGACCGCTTGAAACAGGCCGAGAAACTGGATCCGAGCCAAAAGAATATGCGCCTAATGAAAGAGATCCAGCAGCAACTGGCACTCCCAACCCCACCCCTGCGCATTGAACTCTTTGATAATTCTAATATTCAGGGCGAAGACGCCGTGGCTGCCTGTGTGGTTTTTGAAAGACTCAAACCCTGCAAAAAGGATTACAGGAAATATATCATCAAAACCGTGCAAGGCCCTGATGATTACGCCTCTATGGCTGAGGTTGTATATAGGCGTTACAAGCGGCTTAAAGAGGAAAACGGCACACTGCCCAACCTGATTATCGCCGACGGCGGAAAGGGACAAATGGAAATCATCAGAAAGGTGGTGGAAGACGAATTAGGGCTGAATATCCCCATTGCCGGACTTGCCAAAAACGACCGCCACAAAACCAGAGAGCTATTATATGGTTTTCCGCCGCAATCAATCGGGTTAAAACCTGAAAGCCAATTATTTAGAACGCTTAGTGCCATGCAGGAAGAGGTGCATCGCTTCGCCATATCGTTTCATAGGGAAAAGCGTTCGGCACGGCAAACGGCATCTGAACTCGACAATATCCCGGGCATCGGACCGAAGTTGCGCACGGCGCTTTTGCAAAAGTTCAAGAGCGTAAAACGCATAAAGGAAGCCCCCTTGGCGGACCTGCAAAGCGTTGTGGGCAGGGCGCGCGGACAAAAGATTTTCGACGCGCTGCACGCTACGCAATCCGAATAACGGCTGAAAAGGCCGCAATCTCATATATTTTGTGTAAGTTTGCGCAGACAAACGATTATTATATGCTATGAAAGTAGTCATTCAGCGGGTGAAAAGCGCTTCGGTGACCATCGACAGAAAGGTCTTCTCCGAGATACGCGGCGGTTTGCTGGTGCTATTGGGCGTTTCGCCCGATGACACAGAAGTCGACGCTGACAAACTGGCCGCGAAAACGGCTGCGCTGCGCATTTTCGACGACGAAAACGGCGTGATGAACCGCTCCGTAACTGACATTGGCGGAGACCTGTTAGTGGTCAGCCAATTCACGCTGATGGCATCTTGGAAAAAAGGAAACCGGCCAAGTTATATCGGCGCGGCCAAGCACGAGATCGCCATTCCTCTTTACGAATATTTTTGTAAAAAGTTGGGAGAAGCAACGGGCAAGCCTGTAAAAACGGGCGTCTTCGGCGCAGACATGAAAGTATCGCTGATAAACGACGGGCCCGTAACGATAATCATGGACACCAAGCACCCTGAATAACCTTTCCCCTACCCCATCATTATTATTACTATGACGATACAGGAAGCACAGAAGACCGTGGACAATTGGATAAAGACCTACGGCGTGCGCTACTTCAGCGAACTTACTAATATGGCGTGCCTCACCGAGGAAGTCGGGGAACTGGCACGTGTAATGGCTCGAAAATACGGCGACCAGTCTTTTAAGGCCGGCGAAAACCAAGACCCGGCTGAGGAAATGGCGGACGTGCTATGGGTACTGCTTTGCCTGGCCAACCAAACGGGCGTTAATCTCGAAGAAGCCCTGCAAAAAAGCATTGAAAAGAAAACGAAACGCGATGCCACACGGCATATAAACAACGAGAAATTAAAATCTTAACCAAATAAACCAAACAAGATGAGCGAACATTGCCATTGCGGTTGCCACCACGAAGAACCGCACCACGAATTGAACAAATACGAACAGGCTTTTGCCAAGTTTGATGCGCCGATGAGCGATGAACAGGTACACGCTGCCGTAACAAAACTCTTTGAAGAACGAAAGGCTGAATACAACACGCCTGAAACATTGCGCCAACTTTTTGCTGCCGTCGAACTGACCACGCTGACGGTTACGGACTCGCAGGAAAGCGTGCTGCGCCTCGTTGAAAAGGTAAACAATTTTGCCGACGCGCACCCCGAACTGCCTGCGTTTGCCACCATTTGCGTTTATCCCAATTTCGCAAAAATAGTAGCAGATTCATTAGAAGTGGAGGCCACACAGATAGCCTGCGTGAGCGGCGGTTTCCCCTCCTCGCAAACCTTTATTGAAGTCAAGACTGCCGAAACGGCATTGGCCGTGCACGATGGCGCAACGGAGATAGACATGGTGCTCAGCGTAGGCACGTTCCTCTCTGGCGATTATGAGACTTGCAGCGATGAAATCGAGGAAATAAAGGCCGCCTGTGCCGGGCATCCGCTCAAAGTAATCCTTGAAACCGGTGCGTTGCAAACGGCCGAGAATATCCATAAAGCCTCCGTTCTGTCAATGTTTGCAGGGGCTGACTTCATCAAAACTTCTACTGGAAAGATTGAGCCGGCAGCAACGCCCGAAGCCGCACTCGTGATGTGCAAGGCTATTCGTGACTATTACAAACTGACGGGTACGAAGGTGGGCTTTAAGGCCGCCGGCGGCATTAAGACCATCGACGATGCGCTTGGCTATTACACGATTGTGCGCGAAGTGCTGGGCGAAGAATGGATTAAAGAAGGACTGTTCCGCATCGGCACAAGCCGCCTTGCCAATCTCTTGGCAGCAGAACTGACCGGCGAACAAGGAAAACCTTTCTAAACCGATATTTACAAAATAAAGGGCTTGCAATCAAAGCGTTGCAAGCCCTTTATTATTATGAAGAAGCGTTTTATTTCTGTCGGTCTATCACGAAGTCTATATATTGTTCCAAAGATTTGCGGACTGCTTCGTTCTTGAAAGAAGCAATGGCTGCGTAAGCCTGTGAGCGCAATTCCTGCATCTTTCTTTCAGCATATTCTATGCCTCCATTCTGCTTGGCAAAAGCAATAAGTGTTTCGATTTCCGCACGGTCTGCCTCACCTTTCTTTACTTTATCGGCCAAAGCAAGCATCACGGCATCATTCGTAGAATTAAGCGCATAGATAACAGGCAGCGTCAATTTGCCTTCCGCCATATCGCGCCCTGTGGGCTTGCCTATCTCGGAATTGCTGTAATAATCGAAGATATCATCGCGTATCTGGAAGCAAATACCCACGATTTCACCGAAGCGGCGCGCCTTTTCTATAAAGTCTTCGCCGGCATCTGCCGACAAGGCTCCGAGTTCGGCGCACGCTGCAAAAAGCGCGGCGGTTTTATGGTCAATGATACGGAAATATGCCTCCTCGGAAATCTGTTCGGAGCGGATATTTGCGATTTGGAAAATCTCGCCTTCTGAAAGCGTGCCGCCCAAACAGGAAATAATGTCTACTATGCGCAGGCTGCCGGTAAAGGCAGCTTCTTGCAGTGACTTGGAGAGGAGATAGTCGCCCACAAGCACCGAAATTTGGTTGCCGTAGACTGCATTCACGGAAGCCTGTCCCCTGCGCTCGTTGCTCTCATCTACCACATCGTCATGCACGAGGCTGGCCGTATGCAGCAGTTCGAGCGTCACGGCAGAATGGAGCGCCTTCTCTCCTATCGCGCCACACTCGCGGGCAATCAGCAGAACGAGCAGCGGGCGCATCATCTTGCCTTTGCGACTACGCACATACTGCAAAGCCCGACCGAGGAAGTCGTCCTCATGGTCAAGCACAGTGTCGAAAAGACGCTCATAACGCGCCAAATCTTCCGCTACGGGCTTACGAATTTGTGAGAGAATATCCATAAATGCGCTTAAAAGTCTACAAAAGTAATAATTTATCGCGATTTACTGATTTATTTGCGTACTTTTACCCTGAAAAACCGAATTTAATATGGAAAAACTTTACCTTTTGGACGGTTACGCGCTTATTTTCCGCGCTTACTATGCCCTGATCCGCTCGCCGCGCATCAATTCTAAGGGTGAAAATACGTCGGCTATCTTTGGCTTTGTCAATACCTTGGAGGACGTGCTGCGCAATGCCCGCCCCGACTATCTCGCCGTGGCGTTCGACCCTGCGGGCGGCACTTTCCGCCACGAGGCTTACCCTGAATATAAAGCGCAGCGCGATGCTACGCCGGAGGACATCAAACGCTCTGTGCCGATTATCAAGGAAATTCTCCAAGCATACAATATTCCTATCCTCGAAGTGCCTGGCTTTGAAGCCGACGACGTAATCGGGACATTGGCAAAAAAGGCAGAATCCATCGGACTTTCTGTGCAAATGGTTACGCCCGATAAGGACTATGCGCAGTTGGTCAGCCCCAATATTACTATGTGCCGCCCGGGACACGGGGCAAATGGCATGGAACTCCTCGGCCCGGCGGAGGTCTGCGAGAAGTACGGGGTGGGCGCACCTGAAAACGTCATCGACTATCTTAGCCTTACGGGCGATGCCGCCGACAATATTCCGGGCTGCCCGGGCGTGGGCGAAAAAACGGCGAAAACGCTTTTGGCAGATTTCGGCAACGTGGAAACGCTCATCGAAAACGCCGGCCAACTGAAAGGGGCCTTGAAAAAGAAAATTGAGGAGAATGTTGAGAAAATCCGTTTCTCGAAATTTTTGGTGACCATCAGGACAGACGTTCCCATCGACTTCGACGCGGAGCGCTTCAAGGTGAAAGAAGCCGACAAGGAGGCTTTGCAAAAAATTTACGAGCAACTCGAATTTCGCTCGTTCATCAAAAAAATGCAAGATGCGGATAAAGTGTTAAAAAGCACGCCGCAGCAGCGCTCTCTCTTTGACGTATTTCCGACCGAAGTACAGGAAGAAGAAATTCACGCAAATCTCAGAGGGTTTGTGGCGGGTTCTGTGAATTATCAACTAATTGATAATGTAGAAGATATACGCAAATATTGCGACAAAATTTTGACAAGCGATTTTGTTGCTTTTGACACAGAAACGACTTCTTTGGACGTTTTAGACGCCGAAATCGTAGGAATGAGCTTTGCAACGGCCGAAGGAGAGGCTGCCTACGTGCCCGTTCCCGCTAATCGGGAGGAAGCGCAGAAAATCATCGATGCGTTCCGTCCGTTCTTCCTTTCTGAAAAAATTATGAAGGTGGGACAGAACATCAAGTTCGACCTTAACGTGCTTGCCAACTACGGCATCGAAATTTCCGCCCCCTTGTTCGACACGATGCTCGCGCACTATATCCTTCAGCCCGAGCAACGGCACAATATGGACTACCTCGCGGAAATCTATCTCGGCTACCGAACTATTCACATCGAGGAACTCATCGGAGAGAAAAAGGGAGGCGGACAGAAGAACATGCGCGACCTCTCCCCCACCCTTATCCGCGACTATGCCTGCGAGGACGCCGACATCACGCTGCGGCTGATGCGTCCGCTCCGCGAGGAACTTGAAAAGAACAATCAGTTAGATGTGTTCCAAAATATCGAAATGCCACTGATGCCCGTTCTCGCGGAAATGGAACGCAACGGCGTGCGCATCGACACGGCCGCTCTCGAAGAAACCGGCAACGCCTTCCGCACGGAAATGGAACAACTTGAAAAAGACATCTATGAAATGGCGGGGCACGAGTTCCTCCTCACGTCTCCCCGGCAAGTAGGCGAAGTGCTCTTCGGAGAAATGGGACTGAACGAAAAGGCTCGCAAAACTAAAAGCGGACAATATTCTACTTCGGAGGAAGAACTTGAAAAGATACGCCACAAGCATCCTATCGTAGACAAGATTTTGCAGCACCGGGGACTAAAAAAACTGCTTTCCACCTACATAGAAGCCCTGCCAAAGTTGATCAACAAGCGCACGGGGCACATACACACGTCTTTCAATCAGGCAGTTACAGCCACAGGGCGGCTTTCCTCGTCGAACCCCAACCTGCAAAATATTCCCGTGCGCGGTGAGAACGGCCGCGAAATCCGCAAAGCCTTTATCCCCGAGGAAGGACAGATTTTCTTCTCTGCCGACTACTCGCAAATCGAACTGCGCCTCATGGCACACCTTAGCGGCGATGCGCATCTTATCGAGGCTTTCAACAATGGCGAAGACATTCACGCCGCCACCGCCGCCCGCATCTTTAAGAAGCCGCTCGAAGAAGTGTCGCGCGACGAACGCCGCAAGGCCAAGACGGCTAATTTCGGCATCATCTACGGCATCTCTGCTTTCGGCCTTGCCGAGCGTATGGAAGTAAGCAGAACGGAGGCAAAAGAATTGATTGACAATTATTTCCAAACCTATCCCGGCGTACGGGAATATATTGACAACAGCGTCAGCCGCGCCAAAGAACTGGGTTATATCGAAACGCTTTGCGGTCGCCGCCGCTACCTGCCCGACATCAACTCGCGCAATGCCGTTGTGCGCGGCTATGCAGAGCGCAACGCCGTGAACGCTCCCATTCAAGGCACTGCTGCAGACATTATCAAGATTGCCATGATACGCGTCGCCGCGCGTTTCAAGGCGGAAGGCATTCGCTCGAAAATGATTTTGCAGGTACACGACGAACTCAATTTCAGCGTCCTCCCTGAAGAACTCGACCGCGTGCGCAGAATCGTTACCCATGAAATGAACCACGCTTTCACCCTTTCCGTACCCTTGGAAGCCGACTGCGGAGAAGGAAGCAACTGGCTCGAAGCACATTGATAATCAAAAGGATAAAGATGATATTACGCAAACGAGGCGTGCCGCGCGGCACGCCTCGTTTTATTTTCATTTATATTCGGCATTCCCCCTACCCTGCCAGTTGCTTACCCAAAGCGCGTGCTTTTTCGAGGGTGTCCTCCCCTACTCCCTGTTTCCATTCCACGGGGTCACCGACGAGCGTCATACCGATTTGCTCATTGGCAGACATTATCTTTTTCACGCTCTGCGCCGCCCAGGTAAAGCCGCCGAAGCAGCCCATGCGGCGGTTCTTTACTACGCGTGCCGAAAGGCGGCGCAGCAAGTCGTCCATCTTTGGGAACACATCGCCGTTGTAGGTCGGTGCGCCAAGCGCCAAGGTGTCGTAGCGGTAGATGTCGGCAAGAATATCCGAGAGCGGACTGAGACTTACGTCGTGCATAATAATCTTCTTCATTCCGGCAGCAGCCGCGCCCTCTGCCACGGCTTCCGCCACGCGGCGCGTGTGTCCGTACATCGAACCGTAGCAAATCACCAATCCGTGCTCCGCCTCGCCGGCTGCCATGCGGCGGTAAACGCCCACCGCCTTATCAGCCTGTTCCGTCCACACGGGGCCGTGTGTTGAACAAATAATATCTATGGGCAAACCAGAAAGTTTCTTCAAAGCCTGCTCCACAGGCGCGGCATACTTGCCAAGGATTGTGGCGTAATAGCGTTCCATTTCATCGAAATAGAGCGCGGTGTCCATATCCTTGTCCATCACTGCGCCGTTAAGCGCACCGTAGCAACCGAACACGTCGCCCGAAAAGAGAATGCGCTCCGTAGACTCGTAGGTTACCATCGTTTCGGGCCAATGCACCATCGGCACGATGCGGAAATTCAGGCAGTGCGTGCCGAGTTGCAACTCGTCGCCGTCGGCAACGATAAGGTCGTCCTCGCGCCACACGCCGTAGAACCCCGTAATCATCTCTGCCGTCTTTTTGTTGCCCACGAGTTTTGCTTCAGGGAAATGCGTGCGCAGCAGGGCGAGTGCGCCGGAGTGGTCCGGCTCAACGTGATTGATGATTACATAATCGGGCTGCCGCTCGCCAAGCACGCCTCTGATTTTCTCTATATATTCGGGCATAAAGGCGGCATCAACGGTGTCGATAAGCGCAACCTTTTCGTCTACAACAAGATATGAATTATAAGAAACTCCGTAAGGCAGCGGCCATAAGTTCTCAAAAAGATGTTTCGTGCGGTCGTTTACACCTACGTAAACCACTTTTTCTGTAATTTTCATCATAACGCTTTTATCTTTTTACCTTATCATACTGCAAAGTTAGTTATTACTATCAAACGGGTAAAAGCAAATAGCAACAACTTAGTATTATTTGCCCACGAATTTCTGCGAATTTCTGCCTCAAAAAGGCATTTGCTTACGGCAAAAGCGTATTTCCTTATAAGAAATTGCTAACTTTGCGCTTCGGAAACGGTTCATTTATAAGATTAATAGGGAAACGGGTGCAAATCCCGTGCAGTCCCGCTGCCGTGAGTCCCGTTATTTCGCCGGTCTATTCTTTTTATTAGTAAACAAGTAGACAAGTTTGTAAGTAAACAAGACAAGTCACTGTTATACAATTCTGTCTCGTTTACTTGTCTACTCTTTTTACTCGTTTACTAAAAATTAAAAGATCACGCCACTGTTTGGATCAAGCAAGCCAAACGGGAAGGCAAGGCCGATGCGGGGACGAGCCGGAAGACCTGCCGCCATTCCATCAAATTCTCAATTATTTACACCTCTATCCCTTCGAGGAAAGGGTAGGGGACAACTCTTACAACTTTGCACGCTCCGCACTGCAACACGGCTCTTCGCGCGTGGCTGCGGCTGTCGGCATTGCTCTGCCTGTGGTGTGCCTGCACGCCTCGCGCCGCAGCGCAAACTCCTGCCGAACAGACTCTTGCCACCGCCACCGTAACGGCTTCTCTTGCCAAGGAAACGCTTACGGGCGATGCGGCGTATCAGAAAATCGATACCGCCGCACTGCGCCGACGCGGCATCACCGACACGGGCGATGCCCTGCGCCGCATGGCGGGCATCAACCTGCGCGACTACGGCGGCGCGGGCGGACTGAAAACGGTGAGCGTGCGCGGACTGGGGGCGGCACATACGGCCGTGACTTACGACGGCCTCGCCATGACGGACGCCCGGCAGGGCGAAACGGACCTCCAGGCGTTCAACATCGACCGCCTCGCCTCTATCGCCCTCCGCACCGGCGGCGCGGCGCGGCTGCTCTGCCCCGTGCGCAACGTTGCCGCCGCCGTGGTGGAACTCACGTCCCTGCTTCCCAATTCTACTCAACGCCGTCCCGCCGTCACCGCCGCCTTGCGCCAAGGCTCTTTCGGCATGGCCAATCCTTCGCTCGGCGCAGGCGGCAGGGTAGGGGAGCGCGGCGCATGGAATGTGGGGGCAGACTATTTCCACGCCCGCAACAACTATTCTTTTCTCGTTGACAACGGCATCGCCACGCACCGCGAACGCCGCACCAACAGCCTTATGAACGCCGGCACGGGCGAGGCGGCATTTTCCTTTGCCACTCCGGGCGGCGGCACTTGGCTCACGAAGGGCTATTTCCACGAAAGCCGGCGCGAACTCCCCGGACAGGTAATTCTTTACACGAACGAGAACGACGAGCATCTGCGCGAACGCACGGCCTTTGCCCAAACCTCTTGGCGGCAACTCTTTGCAAGCAATAGGGTGGAGGTGTTTGCCGCCGGCAAATATGCCAACCTGCTTTCGCACTACCGCGACATCGACGCGCAATATCCCGGCGGCGGCCTTTCGCAACGCTACGTGCAGCAAGAGGCCTACGCCACCGCCGGCGCGGCGCTCCATTTGGACAAATGGTCGTTTGCCCTTGCCGCCGACTACGCGCTCGGCACGATGCGGAGCAATCTGAAAACGGACAACGACGTGCTGCGCCACACGCTCCTGCAAAGCACCTCCGTGCGCTTCCATACCGACCGCTTCGCGCTGACTGCCCGCGCCGTGGCGAGTTTCATCGACAACAAAGTCAAGGATAACGCCGCCCGTGCGGCGCGGCGCGTGAGTCGCCTCTCGCCCTCCGCGGGCGCTGTGTGGCGCGTGCTGGGCAGCGAAACCACGCGGCGCGGCAGCGCCACCCTGCGCCTCAGGGCGGACTACCGCGAAACGTTTCGGGCACCGACTTTCACGGAGTCGTATTTCTACCACCTCGGCTCGCAGTCGCTGCGTCCCGAAACGGTGCGGCAGGGTGGGGGAGGCTTCACGCTCGACGCCCTTTCCCGCAGCGGCCGCCTCTCGCTGCAACTCACAGCCGATGCCTACGCCAACCGCACTGCCGACCGCATCGTGAGCATTCCCATCAGGCTGTTTTGCTGGAAAACGGTGAACCTCGGCACGGTGCGCGGACTCGGACTGGACGCCACGCTCGAGGCTTCCTATCGCTGCACCGCACGCCACTTGCTGAGCCTGGCCGCGAACTATTCGCTCGCACACGTCACCGACCGCACCGACCCTGCCGACCGCAGCACCTTCGGCAAGCAACTGCCCTACGCGCCGCTGCACAGCGGAGCGACTTCGATTGCCTGGGAAAACCCGTGGGTGAACTGCGTGGCGCACCTCACGTTTGCCACCTCACGCTGGACCACCGCCGCGCATACCTCGGGCACGCTCCTGCCTGCCTACACCGACGCGGGCTTCGGCCTCTACCGGCAGTTTGCCACGCGCAGCGTCCGCTGGGAGGCGCGCGCCGAACTCATCAATGCCTTCGGCACGGACTATCAAGTCATTGCCCGCTACCCCATGCCCGGCAGAGCCTACAAGCTCACGCTGATTATGAATTATTGAAATAGCTTGATCATGAAATGATTGAGGCGGGCTGAAAGCCCAACTGCTGCCCATAGCCCAGGGCAACGCCCTGGGGTAAACGTATGCAGCGAGCAATACATTCGGCATTTTTGCGCACGCAAAAATGCCACGCGCCTTGAGCGCGTAACAAGTACGCAATGCCGCGGGGCGTTGCCCCTCATAATGAAGGCTGCTCTTTCAGAGCGTGACACTTTAATCAATGCATTACCCCACCCAGGGCGTTGCCCTGGGCTATGAGCAACAACTGGGCTTTCAGCCCGCCCAAAAAACAGAAATATCTTATAAATTATCAACCCTAAAAACCTATTCAACAATGAAACACTTACGTTTCCTCCTCCTGCTCGTCATGCCCGCCATGCTCCTCACGGCCTGCTCCGACGAAGACGAAAACAACGACCAGGGCACACCCATGCCGCCCGCACAAGAAACTGCCGTGCAATGCTACGTCATCAACCAAGGCAACATGTACGACAACATCTCCGGCTCGCTCGACTTTATCTCCTCTAAGAATGAGTACCGCTCGGGCGTGTTCAAGGGCACCAACGGCTTCAGTCTCGGCGACAGCCCGCAGCGCGGCATTGCCTACGGTTCGAAAGTCTACATTCCCGTCTATGGTTCCAACTGCGTGTGGGTCATCGACAAGACCTCCTGCCGCGCCTTGAAGCAAATCGCCACCAACTCGCCCGAGGCCGTTTGCGCCGCCGAGGGCTACGTATTCGTATCGAACAACGACGGCTACGTGTCGCGCATCGACACCCTCGCCCTCGACATTGACCGCCACATCGCCGTAGGCCCCAATCCTATGGGCATGGCAGCTACGGGCGGCAAGGTGTACGTTGCGATTTCCGACGGCTATAACAACCAAAACAACTATGCCGACGGCAAACGCCTCGCCGTAGTGGGCGCAAAGGACGGCCTGCACGAAACCGACATCGCCTGCGGCCTCAATCCCACGCAGGTGGCAGCCGACACGGAGGGCAACCTCTTCGTGCTCTGCATGGGCAACTATGCCGACGTGCCCTCCACCGTGCAGAAAATCTCTGCCGACACGCGCGAACTTTCCACCGTAGCCCCCGCCTCGCTCATGGCACTGCGCGGCACGACGCTCTACCTCATCAACGGGCAGACCGACTGGGCTACGGGCAGCTTCTCTATGACGGCCACGACCTACAACACGCTCACCGCGCAGCCGCTTCAAACCGCCCTCTTTTCTGAAAGCGATAATCCCGCTTACCCCACCTCCATCGACATTCACCCTGCCACGGGCGACATCTTCATTTGCTCCGACCCCTCCGCCATGGGCTACTCGCAGCGCGGCTACGTGTACCGCTACGACGCCACGGGCAAACTCCATACGCGCCACAATGCCGGCGTGCACCCCTTCGGCGTGGTGTTTATTTAATGATTATTTGTTTGGGTCGCAAGGAGTAGGGGCGTTTTTAATAATGTCGGCTGCACTCGGCAATTAGAGCAAGCTCTATTGCACTCGCTTGCACGCCATTTGCAAAACGCCCGGATAATGGTTGCCTAATTGATGTGTGCCATTCGGTGCACACGGCGGGCGTTTTGCAAAACGCCCCTACTTTCTCACCCAAACCTTGTGCGTCCCTTTGCCCTCCGTGGCGAAAGGACTTTCGGGGTCGTTGGTAATAGCTTTCAATTCCACCGAGGCGGCGGTGCGGCTCAGGTTGTTGAGGCGGGCGTAGTCTTCAATGCGCATGAATTTGTGCGCGTCGATATGCGCCAACGCGCGGGCGATGCGCTCTTCCAGCGAATAGGGCGATACCGAGAGTTTCTTGACGCGCACTTCTTCATCGCGCTCAAAATGAGCATTGCGCTTCACCTCGCCGAGTAGTCTTTCGGAAACACGGAAATTCACTTTCTTAGGCACTACGTGGCGATAGAGCAGCGGGTCGTCATCGGAGGACAGCTCCGTAGGTTTGTCGTCGTCAAAGCCAATAGAAAGGGAGAACGTGCCCAGCCCGTCAATACGCACGTTGTGCCCGTCAGCCAACTCCATTGCCAGCGTTTGTGCCAGCGCATCGAGCGCGGCGCGCAGGATATTGGGCTGAATGGAGGTGCTGTAGTGCGACATGAGCTTTACCAACTCATCGGTTGAAAGCGTGTGGTGGCGCTTCAGCTTCGGGAAAACATTGCGCCGGCCCGACTTATGAATATCGGGCATCTCTTGAAGTACGAATTTTGTCATAAGATGAGTTTTTGAATAAGGCAGGAAGTTTTTCTTTCGTGCCTTATAATTTTATTATTCTTTGAGATAATCTTTATTCAAAACTTTGGAATGTATATTCAAAACTTTGGAACGCTTATTCTAAACTTTGGAATATATGTTCAAAAGTTTAGAACAAAAATTTTCGCTGCAATAATAAGAATTTTCAAGCACCCGGCAAAAAGTTTCTCGGAGAGAAGACAAAATATATAGGGAGAAAGCTTTGACTGCCGCGCAGCAAGTTTTTATAAAAATATGTGCAAAGCATTTGTTCAATATAAATAATATACATATTTTTGCCTTGTAGTTTTTAGAAACACCTTTTTGTGCGAAATTTTGCCCTATTTTATCACAAATATAAATCAGAGATTATCATGAAAAAGTTTGCATTTTTGCTTTTGGCCGCCGCCCTGCTCACGGGCTTCACGGCTTGCAGCGACGACAAGGAAAACGAAAACTCTCAGACCACTACGACCGAAGACGGTGGCGGCAGTGGTGAAGGCGGCGGTGGCGGCGCAGGCGCTAAAACTCCCCTCGCCCAAAAGCAGTATATGGAGCAAGTGGGCAAGGAACTGATGCAGCTCACACCGTCTTCCGACTTCCAGCAGATTTCAGAGCTTGCCAACCACGTGGCCGACACTTATATGGACAGCTACGACTGGGACAGCGTGGAAGAATGGGCAGAAACCTGCTTCGACGATGCCTGCACCTTTATCAACGAAGAAAAAGAAACTGAAACTTGGCAAGGCTACAACTGGACCACCATTTACAATTATTTCTACAACAATTACAAAAGCCTGCTGATGGCTTCCAACTTCACAGGACACTTCACCGCCCAAAACGGCAAATGGGTGCAGACGCCCGCCAGCGACCTGCAATTTATCTTCAAGGGAAAGACGGGACAGCAATGCGTGCTCAAGCTCGAAACGAGCGGCGCGGTGAAAAAAGTGCACGTGGGAGAAATTGAAGAATGGGACGGCTACGAATACACCTACTCGGAAAGCGAACAGACGTCAACCAGCAACAATTATTACAACTACTACGACATGACCATCGGCGTGCCCGAACATATCGCCGTGACCCTCACCGAAGGCAGCAACACCATCTGTAAGACCACCGTCAACGTTGACCTCAACAGCCTCACCGGCACAGAATTCGACATCAGTAAAGGCAACTTCACAGTCGACGCCACCATAGAACTCAACAACGGCTATAAGTTCACCGTTTCAAAGGTTGCCTACTCCGCCAACAGCAAAGCAAGCGTCGTGGGCGAAGCCACGAAGAACGGCACAAAGCTCTGCACCCTCGCCGCCGCTGCCGACGTGTCGGGACTGCCCTCATGCTATCTCAGCACACTCGTGAGCGACGAGGCTGACGAGGACGACTTCGACAATGCCACCGGCAAGAACTGCCACGCCGTGGTGGACCTTATGGGTAAGATACAGCTAATTGGCGATTTGAGTGACGTGGTAAAATTCGTAGACTACTTGGAACAGGCTGACGAGAACGACGAAAACGAAAGCCAGTTCAAATCGTACGTAAACCAGGCCAACAGCCTCTTGCAGTTCTATCTCTACTTCGACAACACGAACACCAAGCAGGCTAAGGTAGACCTTGAGTCTTTCCGCGACGAATATTACAACTATTGGAACGGCACGACGACCTATTACTGGTACTGCGAACCCGTTATCCGCTTCTTCGACGGCACGGCTTACAGCACGTTTGAGGCGTATTTCAACGAAACGGATTTCAAAAGCCTGATCAATACTTTCAACGACCTGCTCGACAATTACGAAGACCTCATTGAATAAGTCTTTCTCAAAAATCCTGATTTGCTTGATACTCTGTGTGTCGACTTTCCGCCCTGCCCTTGCGCAAGTGGAAAGCGAGACACAGAGTATCGCGCTTGATAGCGCCGTGGTACGGGCATGGCGACATTCGTCGAAAGTGAAACTGAAAGCCGACGGCAGCACCGTGTGGGACATGCGTCTAATGAACGAGCTGCCGCAGATATTGGGCAATGCCGACATCATGCACTACGCGCAGGCGATGCCGGGCATACAGACCAATTCGGAATACCGCAGCGGCATCAACATTCAAGGCTGCGAAGCCTCGCACAACTATATCTCCATTTACGGCGTGCCGCTCTACAACGTGAACCATCTGCTGGGTTTCTTCTCGGCATTCAACCCCACGCATTTCAGCACTACGGAAATCAGCAAAGCTCCCGCCACGGCCGCCCGGCCGGGCAGGATTGGCGGCACGCTCAACCTCACCCCGAACCTCGAAAGCATTGACTCCATCAACGGCGAGATCACCGTGGGGCTTATATCCTCGCAGGGCACGCTGCGTGCACCGCTCGGCAAAAAGGTAGTGCTGGCCGTGTCGCTCCGCGCCGCCTACATGAACCTGCTTTACGGCAAATGGCTGGACACGGGCGACGGACAAATCAAATATTCGTTCTTCGACTCCAACGCCAGCCTGAAATACGACATCAACGACCGCCACAGCCTCGTGCTCGACTATTACGGCGGCGGCGACAAGGGCAGTTTCCTGATGCCGCGTTACGGGGCGGACATGGCTGCCCAATGGGGCAACTATGCGGGAGCCGCGCACTGGTTGTTCAAAAAAGAAAATCTCGACCTCCGCAACACCTTCTACACCACCCATTACCGTAACCGCTTCAAGCTGAAAATGGCGGAACTCAACGCCACCCTGCCCTCCGATATCCACGAAACGGGCTACAAAGGACTGCTGCATTATAAAAAATGGACCGCCGGCGCAAACGCGGCATACTATCTGCTGCACCCTCAATCCATAACTACCGAAGGCTACACTAATATCTCTCCAAAAACGCCCGCAAGGCAAAAGGCTTTTGAAACGACGCTGTTTTGCGATTACAGGCAACCGCTTGCCAAAAACCTTGCCGCAACGGTCGGGCTGAAAGGCACGCTGTGGTACACAGGCAGCACAACGTTTGCCCAAGCCGACCCTTCGGCGTCGCTGACATTCGACAACAGCAAGGTGCAGGCATCGCTGGCCTACGCTTTCAATCACCAAAACCTTTTTCAGACAGGCTTTACAGACATGGGACTGCCCACGGAGTTCTGGTTCGCCGCCGGAAAGGAGCACCGTCCGCAAAGAGCCCACACGCTCTGCCTAAGCACGGCGGCCTATTTTGCAAAGAGAAGATACCGGCTGAGCGCAGACCTCTTTCTGCGCCGGCTATTCAACCAAATCGAATATAAGGGCAATGTGCTCGACCTCGTCAATACCGTGTACGATTACAGCAAGGCGCTCATGCACGGACAAGGCACCAACTACGGCGCAAGCATCATGCTGCAAAAGTGCTCGGGGAAACTTACCGGTTGGTGCGCCTACACTTACAGCCGCGCCCGGCGCACGCTTGTGGAACTCGGCAACGAAACCACCTTTCCCGCTAACCACGACCGGCCACACGAGGGTAACATCTTGGTTTCATACAGCCCCAACAAGCATTGGAACGCCAGCGCCACCTTCGTATTTGCCTCCGGCAACCCTTTCACCGCCCCCGAGGCGCTTTGCCTCATCAACAACAACATTGTCTGCATCTACGGCCCTCACAATGCCAACAGGCTCAACCCTTACTACCGCTTAGACCTCTCGGCAAGCTATAAGTGGCGCGGCAAACTGATGAAAGAGCAAGGCTTCAACGTGTCGCTCTACAACGCTACGGGCCACGCCAACGAACTCTTCTGGACAATTGACAAACGCGCGGACGGCTCGTTTGCCTACCTCCCCGTATCGTTCATCATAAAGGCATTGCCCTCGCTAAGCTATTTCTGCAAATTCTGATGAAAACGAACATCTGCTTCCTGATGCTGTTGCTCGCTGCCCTGACTGGCTGCGAAAAAGACGTATTGCCTCCCCACAAGTCTATACTGGTGGTAGAGGGCTGGATTGAGGATGAAGGCTTCCCCGTAGTTATTCTCACGGAAAGCTTGCCCGTCAGCCAAGAATACACCTCATTGGACAATATCTCGGACTACCTTGTGAAATGGGCAAAAGTCACCGTCAGCGACGGCGAACAGACGGAAGTGCTGATCGGAAAATATGAGAAGGGATATTTTCCTCCCTACGTCTATACCACAAGCAGGATAAAAGGAAAAGCGGGACGCACCTACACACTTACGGTTGAGTATGGAGATTATTATGCCACCGCCGCCACAACCATTCCTGAGCCGCCCGCCATTGACAACCTATCGATAAAAAAATGCGCCGACGTGGACACGCTCTACCAAATCGACCTTACTTTCAAAAGCAAACCAAGCAAATACTACCAGATCTTTACCCGGGTGGGCGCAAACAACCGACAATTTATAGCCTCTTACCTCGGCAGCTACGACGGCAAGGTCTTAACACCCCAAAGCACGCTGCCCGTATACAAAGGTTACAGCAAAACAGGCAGAAACTCGGACTACACGCCTTATTTCCTGTACAACGACACCTTGACCATAAAGCTGGCCTGCCTCGACGAAGCAGGTTTTAAGTTTTGGGACAGCTACTCGAAAAACCTTTCCCTGCAAGGCAACCTCTTTCTCGCCTCTTACGTAAATTTCCCCTCAAACATCAACGGAGGCATCGGCTATTGGTGCGGCATGGGCACAGACACAAAAAACCTCATCGTATCGAAGTGGCTGAATGAAAACAAGTAAACCTTTGTGTAAAGCGAAAGCCCAGGGAGTAGGAGCGTTTTGAAAAACGCCTGTCCAATGCGCCGAACAACAATAACGCAAAGCATTAACCGGGCGTTTTTAATAAGATAGGACTAAACTCCGATAAAATGCATTTTTTCAGCCTCCAAACTCCGAAAAAAATGCACGATGCACGAATTCTATTCCGCAATCTCGTACGGCTTTGAGGTAAAAAAAGCACATTTTTGGCGATTTATAGTGCAATTATTCATACTTTTGCAAATGTTTCTGCTACAATAATAACCCGTTGGTTGCATTAGATAATAATAATGGTAAGGTATTAACTGCCTGGAAGGCAGTACGGAGCGAAGCGACGATAACCGGGCACGAAGTGCTCGGTGAATGCTATCGTGAAAATTCTGCCTGGAAGGCAGTACGCCTGTAGAAATGTTTAAAGATCATGTCCTGTGGCGTTGTGCATTCCAGGCACATCGTCTTCTCAACGCCTCACCGAGCACTTCGTGCCCGGTTATCATCGCTACGCTCTGTAGTGCCTTCCAGGCACTTAACACCTAAATCAACCAATGCGCATATAATAGCAATTTGCATTATTGAAGACTTAAAACTATAACTGAAAGCGTATATGAAAAAGTTTTTACTCTCTCTCTTTTCGCTGGTCTTTTCCGTCTGCACGCTTAACGCGGCAGAGGTGAGCTTTGCCATGCAAGACCTCACGTGGATGTCCGACACACACGCCGAGTACGGCACGGGTTATCAGCTCACAGGCACAGCCGTCGCCGGCCTGCAAATCGGTTACTGGCAGGCCACGAGTGCTTACAAGCCTTCCACGGCGGTGGGCAGCTACGTGCCCGTACAGCAAAACCATGTGATGACGCTTGCCACGGCATCGGGCGCAGACATCACGAAAGTCGTGGTGACCTGCCAAAAGCCCACGCGCACCTCGGGCATCTATTTCAACTCCGTGCTTATCGCCGCCTCCGGCTCTACGGTGACGTGGGAAGGCAACGCCGCCACGCTGAAAATGAAATTCAGCGGACTCTCCCACGTGACGAACATCACGATTGTCTACAACGACAGCCGAGTGGAACAAGTGGCACTGCCGACGTTCAGTCCCGAATCGGGCACGTATTTCGAGCCGTTCCTCTTCTCTGCCGAAACGGCCACAGAGGGCGCAACGATACAATATTCCATCGACGGCGGCGACTTCACCGCCTACACCGCCCCCTTTGAAATCAGCACCGCCTGCACCGTGCAAGTTAAGGCTGTGAAGGAAGGCTATGCCGACAGCGGCATCGCCGAGGCAACCTATAAGTTCCGCGTGCGCAGCGACGTGGCAAGCATCGCCGAAGCCCTGACCCACCTCGACACGGAAGAGGTGGTGCGCTTCACGAAACCCGTAATCGTGACCTATCAGAGCGAGAGTCAATTCTATACATACGTGCGCGATGAAAGCGGCAGCACGCTCATTGTCGGCATACTGCCCAAATATGAAAGCGGCGACTCAATCCCCGCCGGCTTCATGGGCAAGATGATCGACGACCACAGCCAGCTGAAACTCACGACCAGCGTGAGCGAAGAGTTCAAGACGGGCGCTTCGTTCGGCGAAGCCATCAAGGGAACGGCTGCCGCCGCGCCCGAGGTGATAAGCAAAACCTCTGACCCCGTGCCCGCCGACCAGAGTCGTTTCGTGGTGTTCAACATGGTGCTCTTCGATAACACGGAACTCTACATCTCCAACGGCACGAAGCTCGCCATCACCAACTACTTCAACACTGCGCTGCCCGAGAGCGGCATGTACAACGTGGCGGGCATCCTCGCCGTGTGGAACGACATGGTAAGCTTTTACCCCACCGCCTTCTACGACCCGACAACGGGCATCGCCGCCACGCGCTTGGACGCTGGCGCAACGGCCGCCCCCGAAGTGTTCGACCTCAGCGGCCGCCGCACCACGATGAACGCCAAAGGCCTGAAGATCGTAAGGCAAGGCGGGAAAACGAAGAAGATGTTTTAGAATATAGCACATAACAGCAAGGCGTGCAACATTTTTTTAGAATTTGCACGGCGGTCTGCGTTATTTTCCATAATTTTGCAGATACACATAATAAGTTTCTCATAAGGAAGCGTTATGTGTATCTGTTTTTTGTACAAAAAAATCATAAATAAGCAATGTCTGAAAGAAAAGTACGCGTGCGCTTTGCGCCCAGTCCCACCGGTCCGCTGCACATCGGCGGCGTCCGCACAGCATTATACAACTACCTGTTTGCCCGCCAGAAGGGCGGCGAACTCGTGTTCCGCATCGAAGACACCGATTCCAACCGCTTCGTGCCCGGCGCAGAGGCTTACATCATCGAAGCCTTCGGCTGGCTCGGCATCAAGTTTGACGAGGGCGTGAGCTTCGGCGGCAACTATGGTCCGTATCGGCAGAGCGAACGCCGCGACATTTATAAGAAATACGTGAAGCAGCTGCTCGACAGCGGCGCCGCCTACGTGGCGTTCGACACACCCGAGGAACTCGACGCGAAGCGCAAGGAGGTGGAAAACTTCCAGTACGACGCGCACACGCGCCTCGGCATGCGCAACCAGCTGACGCTGGGCGAAGAGGAAACACAAAGGCTCATCGCCGAAGGCACGCCCTACGTGGTGCGCTTCAAGATTGAACCGGGCGAAGAGGTGCACGTGAAGGACCTCATTCGCGGCGACGTGAAAATCATGTCGGACGTGCTCGACGACAAGGTGCTCTACAAGAGCGCGGACGAACTGCCCACGTACCACCTCGCCAATATTGTGGACGACCATCTCATGGAAATCAGCCACGTGATACGCGGCGAGGAGTGGTTGCCCTCCGCACCGCTCCACGTGCTGCTTTACCGCGCTTTCGGCTGGGCAGACACGATGCCCGAGTTCGCCCATCTGCCGCTGCTGCTCAAGCCCGACGGCAAGGGCAAGCTCTCGAAGCGCGACGGCGACCGCCTCGGCTTCCCCGTGTTCCCGCTCGAATGGCACGACCCAAAGACGGGCGACGTGTCTTCCGGCTATCGCGAAAGCGGATATCTGCCCGAAGCGGTGATTAACTTCCTCGCCCTGCTCGGCTGGAACCCCGGCGGCGACCAGGAATTGCTTTCTATGGACGACCTCGTGCGCCTCTTCGACCTCACCAAGTGCTCGAAGAGCGGCGCTAAGTTCGATTACGTCAAGGGGCAGTGGTTCAACCGCGAATATCTGCTGGCACGCCCCGAGGCAGAGCTTGCGCCGGAGTTTGTACGCGTGTTTGCCGCCCACGGCATCGATGCCTCGGAAGAGCAGGCCGCAGCCGTGATTGCCATGATGAAGACAAAGAACATCGAAGTGGAAGAGGGCGGCGTGAAGAAAAAGCGCAGCATCAGTTTCGTGCGCGACTTCTATCCCCTCTGCGACTTCTTCTTCAAAGCCCCCGCCTACGACAAGGAGGATAAGTTTATCAAGAAAAACTGGAAAGACACCTCTTCCGCCGACATGCAGGAACTGGCCGCCGTGCTCGAAGGCCTCGCCGATTTCAGCGTAGAAAGCCAAAAGGCAGCCGTTGAGGCGTGGGTGGGCGAAACGGGCAAAAAGCCTTGGAACGCCTGGCGCGTTTGCCTCGTGGGCGAAGGCAAAGGCCCCGATATGTACGAACTGGCAGCTTTCCTCGGCAAAGAGGAGACGCTGCGCCGCATGAAAGCCGCATTAGAAGCATTATAAGATTTCGTATGTACTCCCTCGGTATTTATTTAATGGCACTCGGCGTGCGGGTGGCTGCGCTCTTCAAGGAGAAGCTGCGCAAGATGGTACAGGGACACCGCGCCACGTGGCAGATGCTACGCGCCCTCGGCGGCAAGGACACTTACGTGTGGTTTCACGCCGCCTCGCTCGGCGAGTTCGAGCAGGGCCGCCCGCTCATGGAACGCCTGCGCCGCGAGCACCCCGAAAAGAAAATACTGCTCACCTTTTTCTCGCCCTCGGGCTACGAGGTGCGCAAGAATTACGACGGCGCCGACCTCGTGTGCTACCTGCCTTTCGACACGCCCCTCAACGCGCGGCACTTTGTAAAACTCGCCCGCCCGGAGGCTGCCTTTTTCATCAAATACGAGTTTTGGCGCAACTACATCGAGGCGCTCTACAAGCGCGGCATACCTTGCTACAGCGTTTCGAGCATCTTCCGCGAAAACCAGATTTTCTTCCGCCCCTACGGCCGCGGCTACGCTCGCTGCCTGAGCCGTATGACGCACCTGTTCGTGCAAAACGAAACCTCGCGCCGACTGCTCGAAAGCATAGGCGTGACGAATGTGGACGTGGTGGGCGATACGCGCTTCGACCGCGTGCTCGACATTCGCAACGCCGCCAAGCCCCTGCCGCTGGCCGAACGCTTCGCGGGTTGCTGGAAGGTACTGGTGGCAGGCAGTTCGTGGCCGCAGGACGAGGAGATTATCATTCCTTATTTCAACAAGCACCCCAACCTCAAGCTCGTGCTCGCGCCCCACGTGGTGAGCGAGGAGCACCTGCAAGCCATCGAGCGGCAGCTCACGCGCCCCGCGCTGCGCTACTCGAAAGCCACGCCGAAAGCGGTGGCGGAGGCCGACTGCCTGATTATCGACTGCTACGGCCTGCTCTCGTCCATTTACCGCTACGCTTCCATGGCATACGTGGGCGGCGGTTTCGGCGTGGGCATTCACAATGTGCCCGAGGCGGCGGTGTACGGCATTCCCGTTATTATCGGCCCCAATAATAAAAAGTTCCGTGAAGCGCAAGCCCTCCTGCGGTGCGGCGGGTGCAAGGAAATAGCCGGCGCGGCAGACTTTGAGCAGCTTATGGACGCTTGGCTCTCGGACAAGGAAGCGCTTGCAACAGCCGGCAAAGCCGCCGGCAGCTACATAGCCGACAATGCCGGCGCAGCCGACCGCATTTTCAGCAATACCCTTCAATGAAAATCCTTTTAGTAAATACCTCCGACCACAAAGGCGGCGCAGCCATTGCCGCCATGCGGTTGCTGGAAGCCTTGCGCAAGAACGGTCAAGAGGCTACGCTGCTGTGCCGCGACAAAGGCACGGGGGAAGAAGGAGTTGTGGGCTTGCCTGAAAGCCGCCGGCAGCAGTTGCGCTTCATTGCCGAACGCGCGGAAATCTTTGCGGCGAACGGCTTCAGCCGGAAAAATCTCTTTGCCATAGACACTGCCGCCCACGGCACGGACATCACGCGCCTGCCGCTATTCAAAGAGGCCGACGTGATACATCTGCACTGGATCAATCAGGCGATGCTGTCGCTCAGCGACCTCAAAAAGATTTTCAATTCGGGAAAGAAAGTCGTGTGGACGCTCCACGATATGTGGCCCGTGACGGGTATCTGCCACCACGCGCAAACTTGCGACCGCTGGCTGGCCGACTGCGGTAACTGCCGCCTGCTGAAACGCCCCGCGTCCCGCGATATTTCTTACCGCATCTTCCATAAAAAGCAAAAGATTTACGCTGCCGCGCGCAACCTCGCCTTCGTGGGGTGCAGCCGCTGGCTCACAGACTTGGCACGCCGCTCGCCGCTCACCGCAGGCCACGAGGTGTGCAACATTCCCAATCCCATCGACACCGATTTCTACGCGCCGCAGCCTGCCGCTGCCGCCCGTGAGGCTCTTGGGCTGCCCGCCGAGGGAAAGTTGCTGCTGTTTGTCGCCTTTAAGGCCACCGACCCTGGCAAGGGCATTGCCTTTCTGCGAGAGGCTGTGGATATTATTGCCAAGGAAAACAAGGAACTCGCCGCCACGCTCGGCGTGGTCATTGTGGGCAAAGAGGCAGAGCGTGCCGCCGAGGGTTTCGCCTGCCGCACCTATCCCTTGGGGTATGTCACGGACAAGGAAAAAATGCGCACGATTTATCAAGCGATTGATGTCCTGACGATGCCCACGCTCATGGACAACCTGCCCAACACGATTGTCGAGGCGCAAGCCTGCGGCAAACCCTGCGTGGGGTTCAACGTGGGCGGCCTGCCGGAGATGATTGCCAACGGACTGAACGGTATGCTCGTCCCCACGGGCAACGCACAGGAACTGGCGCAAGGCATCGCCTCCGTGCTTTCCACAAAGAGCTACGACGCACTCAGCCGCAACGCACGCGCCGCAGCCGTGAGCAATTATTCGCAAAAAGCCGTGGCAGAGAAATATATTGCCGTTTATAATGGCACAGACAAGTAAAAGATAATCACCCAATAATGAAGCCTCCGCTTAAAATATCTGTCATCACCGTTACCTACAACGCCGCCAACCTTATCGCCAAAACAATAAGCAGCGTGGAGGAACAAACCTACGATGCCGTGGAACACATTATTATCGACGGCAATTCGCAAGACAGCACACTTTCTGAAATCCATCATTATCAAGAACGCAACAGCCGCACGGAGCACCCGCGCGAAATAGTATGCCGCAGCGAGCCCGACCGAGGTATCTACGATGCCATGAACAAAGGCTTGGAACTCGCCACGGGCAAATATCTGCTGTTTCTCAACGCCGGCGACCGTTTCCACACGCCCGACACGCTTGCACAGATTGCTGCCGTGGCAGAAAAGGGCGACAAATTGCCTGCCGTGATTTACGGCGACACGCACATCGTCGATGCCGCCGGCAACTTCCTGCACCGCCGCCGCCTCTCGCCGCCCCCGCGCCTCACGTGGCGGTCGTTCCAGAGCGGCATGCTGGTGTGCCATCAGGCATTCTTCGCCCGCCGCGACATCGCGCAGAAAACGCCTTACGACCTGCACTTCCGCTTCTCGGCCGACTTTGACTGGTGCATTCGCGTGATGCGCGCCGCCCACCGCCGCAAGCTCCCCTTGGCAAATGCCGGCCTCGTGGTGGCTGACTATCTCAACGAGGGCACCACCACGCGCCACCACAAGGCCTCCCTGCGCGAGCGGTTCCGCATCATGGAGAAATATTACGGACTGATGCCCACGCTGGCTTACCACTTATGGTTTCTTGTCCGCAATTTCATTAAAAAGTAAAAGCGCGGGGCACACAATATTATATATATGTACAGGTCAAAGAAATTATCTCCCGAAGAGGCTTACCGCCAGGCAAGCGGCGAATGTGCGCGGCGCGAAACGTGCCGCGCTCATTGGTACAGGAAGTTTATCGCCGCAGGACTTTCGCCTTTGGAAGCCGATGACGTGCTCGGCCGCCTCGAGCGCGAGGGTTTTATTGACGAGACGCGTTATGCCCGCGCCTATGTGAGCGACCATTACCGCTTTTCGCAATGGGGGCGCGAGAAGCTGCGCCACATGCTTTGCGCCGATGGCATCGCCTCTTCTATTATTGAGGAAGCCCTAAAAGAGATTGACGAAGACGTATATCGCGAAAACCTTAAAAGCCTTTTAGAGAAGAAAATTCGTTCCGCAGGCACCGACGACCCGCGCACACTCACCCGCAAGGCAGTGTCCTACGCCGCCGCCCGAGGCTACGAGGCCGACCTTATTTTTGAGATTTTCAAGGACATTTATTGCTAATAGTAAAAGCAAAAACGCCTTTTTCTTATATAAAAGTTTGCCAAAGGTCAGATTTTTTATACTTTTGCACGTATTCTAAAATAAAAACTAAACAAAATCACATAAAACAATCTCCGTATGAAACAGAAATTACTTCTTTTCTTCTGCTTCCTGTTCGCTGCGTTGCTCAAGGCTTCTGCCGATGAGCTGTATTACGATCAGGATTTTGACCAAGCCGCCGACTACGCCGAAGGCAATTACGTGCCCGAAGGCTGGTTATCGGAAGGCACGCTTGCGCTTTATCGCCAAAAGGCTTCCGATATGGGTATCTCTGCACACTCGGGCAGTTACGTGTTCGGCAATATGGGCAGCTATATGGGCGTGCGCGATGAAATAGTCTACACGCCGGGCTTCACGCTTGCCGCAGGTAAGGCCTGCACGTTCAGCTTTTGGCTTTACGCGCCGGGCGGCAGTCCCGCTTCCTTACGCAACACGCAGATTAAAGTGACGGCCGGCACGGCGCAGACCAAGGAAGCGCAAACCGTAGAACTTGGCCAAACGCCGAAGCAGGCGCACAGCACGTGGACGAAGTATTCCTTTGAATTTACCCCCGAGACGGAAGGCGAATATTTCTTTGCGCTCCATCTTGTCACCACTATTTCGCAGAGCGGTTTGGTGGCTTTCGACGACATCGTCGTTGAAGGCGAAACGCCCGCCGCACCCGTACCCACTGGCGAACTGCAAGAACTTTCCGCCGCCTATGCCGACGGCTTCGATTTCGCCGCTCCTTATACTTATAAGGGAGAAGCCATTGTGAGTTATGTGAATGCCGCTGCCGGCGTGGCTTATCTGCAAGACGTTACGGCTGGTGCCAAACTCCTCTTCCCCGCTGCCGCCGCCCCGAAAGCCGGCGACAAGATCAGCGACCTAGGCTGCACGCTCGCCCTCGCCGACGGCGTGCTCACGATGACCATTCCCGCCGATGCCGCCGCGCCCGCCTTCACCACTGTGTCCGAAGGCAATGCGCTTCCCGCGCAGCCCGTCACCCTCGAAGCCCTCGCAGCCGAGCCGCAGCTCTATGCCGGCAAACTTATTGCCGTGGACAACGTAACGTTCAGCAACATCGAGGCAGGCGACGTGTTTGAAGAAGGATTAGACTATACGCTTACCGATGGCACGTCCTCCATCGCTCTCGGTTTCCTGCCCGGTGATGCGCTCTACGATGAGGGTATTCCCACCGAAGTGCTCAAAGTGACGGGTATCGCCCTGAGCGGCACGACTGCCACGATTGCGCCGCGCACGCTCGAGGATATGCAGAAATACACCGCGCCCATTGTCCACGATACGAAGGAACTGCCCTACCAGCAGTCGTTCGACAATGAAAACGAAGACTACGACGGCACGTCGCAGCTGCCTACGGGCTGGGCTTGCACGGGTACCGTGCCGTTTGTTACCGCCAACATGGACGGACTGCTCGCCCACGGCGGCACTTATTACCTCATCACGCCCGAGGGTTCCTTCTTGCGCGACGAACGCCTCTACACGCCGTTCTTCGACATGGAAGCCGGCAAGACGTATGTGTACAGCTTCTATCTCTACCTCCCGGGCAAGGTGTCGCTCGGCGCGCTGCAGCCCACCAACGTTACGGTAACCGTGGGCAACGACCAGGAGAGCAGCGCACAGACCACCACGCTCCTCACGCTCAACGGGCAGAGCCTTACGAGCTGGACGAAGCAGGAAGTGAAGTTTGTGCCGATGGTAAGCGGCCAGTACTGCTTTGCCGTCAATCTTTCCTCTGACAGCCCCTCGTGCGGCGACATTGCCATCGACGACGTGACGGTGTTTGAAGAAGGCTCCGTAATGCGCCCCACCGCCGAGTTTGGCATACCTGCCTGGTACGACGTATTCGAGTCGCGCCTCTGCGTGTTCCGTGGCACTGCCGTGCAAATGATTAACCTCTCCACCGAAGCCACAGAATACGAGTGGAGCATTCCCGGCGCGAACCCCGCAACCTCTACCGCAAAGAACCCCTCTTTCTATTTCCCCGAGGAGGGCACGTATACCATCACGCTGACCGCCAAGAACAGCCGTTTCAGCAAGACCACGACGAAAGAAGTAAAGGTTTACTTCCCCACCGACGAGGGTCAACTTGGTCTGATGAACTACAATCCCAGCGAGGATAAGATGATCAGTTATTTTGATGAAATGCCCACTTATCCCACCGACCCTGAATTTGACTACATTTCCGGTTTCAACCACTACTATTACCGTTACGCCCAGCGCTACGCCCTGCCTGCGGAGACCAAGATGACTATTTCGAACATCTCTACCTGGCTCGTGGCTTACTCGCGTATGTCGGCCTACACTGCCGAAGAGCGCAACTGGCCCTTCACCATTTCTTTCTATGGCGAGACTGACGGCAAACTGGACGAGACCAAGTGCTTCGGCCGCAAGATTTCCACGCTCGTAGACGAGTTCGGCAACGTGGGCATCGGCTACGAGCATCCCAAGATGTGGGGCTTCAGTCTCGAAAGCAACCCCATCACGGTGCAGGGCAACTTCTACGTAGCGTTTGAATATGACCCGCAAATCCCCATCGACTCTCCCGACCCCAACATCACGCGCTCTTACATTGCGCTCAGCCTTGCGCAGAGCCGTCTGCCGCAGTCGAACATGTACGTTTATCCCACTTCGGGTCCCGAAGGATTTACCAAGACCAACCAGTGGTGCAGCCTCAACGAGTTCGACGCTTCAAAGGCCGGCTACAGCCTCGCCCTCATCTTATGGGCAAATGCCGAGGGTGCCACAGCCCCGAGCGGCATTATGGCTATCGGCCCTGACGGCAAGCCTGCCTTTGCAGCCCGTCCCTGCGGCGAAAGCCTCAACATAAGCGGCACGGAAGCCGGCGAACGCCTCACGCTCTTCGATGCCGGCGGCCGCCTCGTGCGCACCGCTGCAGCCGAAGCCGGCGCCACGCAAATCAGCCTCGGCGGATTGAGCGCAGGTACATATATTATTATGTCGTCGAAAGGCGCAGTGAAATTTGTGAAAAAATAAAGTATTAATTTATTAGTAAACAAGTAGACGAGTTTACAAGTAAACAAGACAGGTCACTATTATAAATAATCAATTCTGTCTCGTTTACTCGTCTACTTGTTTACTCGTTTACTCAAAATTAAGCTATGACCTCCACAGCAATATTCTCTTTCAAAAGAGCCGGCAGCGCATGCCGGCTCTTGCTGCTTTCCGTGCTCTGCGCCATAGCGTGCAGCCGCGCAGCAGCCGTGCCCGCCTATCCGGGACTTATTACAGTGAAGCAGCCTTCTGGCAAAACCGTGAGCATCTACCTGCGCGGCGATGAGCGCAGCCATTGGGGCGAAACTCCCGACGGTTACACCCTCCTGCGCGACGGCGAAGGCTATTGGGCATTTGCCCGCGCCACTGCAGAAGGCGGTATCGAAGCCTCTGCCCTGCGCTACGACGGCAGCAGCCTCGCCGCCGAGCGCGCCGGCATCCGCAAGGGCTTGCGCCCCACGCGCAGCATCTCGCAGCCTGACGTGCAGCAGCCCGAAATTCAGCGGGCCAAGAAACTGCAAGTGAGCAATTCTTTCCCCACCAAGGGCAAGCATAAGCTCCTCATGCTGCTTATCAACTACAACGACACGGAAACGCTCTACACGCAAGCCGATTTCCAAAACGTGATGAACCAAGAGAACTACGCCGGCACGGGCAGTTTCCGCGACTACTATCTCGAGCAGTCGTTCGGCCAGCTCGACATCGAAACCACCGTTACGCCGTGGGTAAAACTAAACGGCGCAAAGCGCTACTACGGTTCGGAGGGCGCAGTGGCGATGATTACCGAAGCCCTGCGTATGATTGAGGACGAAATAGACCTGCGCGAGTTTGACAACGACGGCGACGGCGTGCTCGACGGCCTCACCGTTATCCACCAGGGCACGGGTCAGGAAATGACTGGCTCGTCGGCAGACATCTGGTCGCACAGCAGCGAAATCATCGGCCTCACTATCGACGGCATCGCCGTGAAGCGCTACACGATACAGCCCGAGCAGCAGCGCGAGGAAAAGATTACGAACATCGGCGTTATCTGCCACGAATTCGGCCACAACCTCGGCGCGCCCGACTTCTACGACACCGACTACGCCCAGTCGGGCGGCACTTACGGCGGCACGGGCGTATGGGACATCATGGGCGGCGGCGCATGGAACGGCGACAACGGTTCGCAGCCCGCAGCCTTCAATATGTGGCAGAAATGGCAGTACGGCTGGATAACGCCCACCGAACTCACCGCTGGCACGCGCATCAGCAACATGCCCTCTTCGCGCCTCGGCACGGCGGCTTATAAAATCAACACCACCGTTCCCGGCGAGTATTATATCCTCGAAAACCGGCAGCGCGAAGGCTCCTTCGGCACGCCTCTGCCCGGCAGCGGACTGCTCATCTACCACATCGACGAAAATCTCATTTCGCAAAGCGTAGAGCAGAACACGCTCAACGCGCAGTATCCGCAGGCCGCCTACACCGTTTGCGCCAATGCCGGCACCGACCCCTCTTCTTCGTCGTTCTCTTACGGCGATGTGACGACCGCCGGCACGCCCTTCCCCGGCAGCGCAGGCATCACGTCGTTCTCCGACGCCACCTTGCCTTCCTGTAAGTCGCGCACAGGCCGCCACTCTTATTTCGCCCTGAAAAATATTACGGAAACGGGCGGCACCATCAGTTTCGACTTCATCAAGGAAACCACACCGCCCGCACCGCAGGACTTCCACGCCGAGACGCAGCGCGGCAAGGTGAACCTCGCTTGGACCGCGCCCCAGCCCGAAGGCACTTACCGCGCACCTAAGTTCTACACCGTCTATCGCAACAACGCGCCCATCGGCACGACCTCTGCGCTTGCCTTTGCCGACAACGAACCCGATGCCGACGGCCTGCTCGTTTACAGCGTCGATGCTACTTATTCCAACGAAATGGTGTCGCCCTACGTCGAGGATTCGCTTATGATACCCACCAACCGCGTCACCGCCGTCACCGCCACTCGGGCATCTGCCACCAACACGCTGCGCTGGACGCTCGGCAACCGCCTGACGCGCGTCGACATCACGCCCAACGAGGCCGACTATACGCAACTCAATATCCAAGGCGTGGATTCCGTGGACTTCGTGCAGCGCTTCTCTGCCGCCGACCTCACCGCCTACAAGGGTGCGCGTATCACTTCGGTCGCCATCTTCCCCCTCTCCACTTCTTCTACCTCGACCTACGAGGTGCGCGTTTGGGAAACGGACAAATACGGCAAAAATCCGCGCATCGTTTCCAGCCGCCCCGTCTCGGAGTTCGGCGTGAGCGCGTGGAGCCGCGTGATACTCACCGAGCCGGTTACGATCATCAAGGGCCGCGACTACTACATCGGCGCACACCTGAAAAGCACGCAAAACGGCTTCTCGCTCATGAGCGACTTAGGGCCTTACCAAAACGGCGGCTGCCTGCTCAAGTTTGAAGACGAATGGGAGGAGGCGCAAAACCCGCAGGGCAACTTCTACCTCTACGCGGAACTGCAATATCCCGAACCGAAGACGCAGACCGTGCCCACGGGCTTGGACGAACCTGTCACCGACCCGTTCAGCCAGTTGCAATATCCGCTCGGTTTCCGCGTGTACCGCGACGGCGTTGAGGTGGGCACCACTGCCAACCTCCTCTTCCTCGACACCGCCGCCCCCGCCGGCGAGCACGACTATGCCATCTCCTCGCTCTTCCGTGGTGGCAACGAGAGCGACACCGTAGCCTTCCACTTCGACGGTTCGGAACAGCCCACGGGCATCGCCGCCACGCCCCTCGCCGATGCGCCCGCCTTGCGCTTTACGCGCAGCAGCGGTAGCCTCACCCTCACGGGCAACGGCAGCGTCACCGCCACCGACACGGCAGGCCGCACCCTCCTGCGCCGCGCCGCTTTGGGCGACACGGCCCTCACCCTCGCCCCCGGCGTTTACATCATCCGCCTCGCCGCAACCGACGGAAAGGTATATACTTGGAAGGTGGAACTTTAAGCAATATAAAATCTTAGACACGCAAAACCGCACAAGGAAGCCAATGGTTGCCTTGCGCGGTTTTGTTTGTGCCGAAAGGGTAGGGGCGTTTTGCAAAACGCCCACGCCGTACGCCGAACGCCAAATATCATTGAGCCTAGCATTGACCAGGCATTTCGCATAACGCTCCTGCCTTTCACGGGCACGGAGCAATTTTTTACTATCTACTTGATATTTTTTCCCCTCTGCGCAGAAAGTTTTTATTACAAACTTTGTAACGCTTGTTAGAAAGTTTGTAATACGTGTTACAAAGTTTGTAATATATATTAGAAAGTTTGTAATAAAAATTATCTCCAAGAAAAGGAAAAATTGAAAGGGGAAAATAAAATCTGTCTTGGCAGAAAGTAAAAAATATCTGCGCAGAAAGGATTTGCCTTCTGCGCAGATAGTAAATGCGAGATGGTGTGAGAAAATGCCGCTTTCAGTCGGTAGGTTCCGAGGAATTGCAATAATGGTGGATATGTATGCCAAAAAGAGTATCGCAATCGGTAGGTACGCCGACGGGCATACGGGGCACGGGCACGCCGCTGCCGAGAGGCTCGCGCCCAAGTTCTTCGTACGCCTCGTCCCAAAGGCCGGCATCGATGAATGATTGCAGCGTCTGCGCACCGCCCTCCACAAGCAGCGAACGGATGCCCTCGGCATGAGCAGCAGCAAGCAAAGTAGGAATATCGGCAAAGGCGGTAAAACCCGCGGGCAGGTCGCCCTCGGCGATTCTGCCCAACACGAAGCGGCGCGGATTGGGTCCGCTCCAATGACGCACGGTGAGGGTAGGGCGGTCGGCAAGGAGCGTGGCGTGACCCACGAGTATGGCGTCGTGCTCGGCGCGGAGACGGTGCACACGCATGAGGGTGTGGGGCGTGGAAATAAGGGCGGCGGAAATTTCGGGGTTTTGCGCCCCCGTGAGTTCGTCAATGCGCCAGCGGTCGATAAAGCCGTCGGAAGAGCG
Organism: Bacteroidales bacterium; assembly: GCA_022784065.1. Lineage (GTDB taxonomy): Bacteria > Bacteroidota > Bacteroidia > Bacteroidales > Bacteroidaceae > Alloprevotella. Next base: position 42,082 of record JALFUO010000047.1, read on the forward strand.
CGCCCATTTGAGGGTGACAAACGGCCGACGAAGGGTTTGCGAAGTGACGAATTTGCGGTTGAGTTCCAAACATTCTTTTTCCAACACGCCGACTGTTACCTCCACGCCGCCGCGCCGCAATATCTCTACTCCGCGTCCCGAAACCTTGGCAAAGGGGTCGATGCACCCCACTACGCAGCGGCGGAAACCTTGCCGCACGATCATCTCTGCACAGGGCGGCGTGCGTCCGAAATGGGCGCAGGGTTCAAGGCTGACATATATGGTGCTTTCGGGAATGAGGCGGCGCAGACTGTCGGGCACGCTGCGCACGGCGTTCACCTCGGCGTGGGGCGTACCGCACTCGCGGTGCCAACCCTCGCCGATTATTTTATCATCGTGGACTATCACCGCGCCGACCATCGGATTGGGCGAAGCAGACTGGCGGCCGTTTTTTGCCAACTGTATGCAGCGGTGCATCCATTTTTCGTCAAGAAGATTGAGTGCCATTATATTAAATTTATAATTTTGCAGATAAATGAACCAGATTTTCCAATATATATATAATGCCTTGCGCAAGCGCTACGAAGCGGGCGAGGCGCGGGCTTTGGCGTTTGCCCTGCTCGAAGACGGCTTCGGCGTGGAGCGCACGGCGGTTTATGCCGACAAAGTTAGCAATTTCGGCGATGCGGAGCACAAGCGGCTGAATGATATTCTCTCACGTATGGAAAACGGCGCCCCGCTGCAATATGCCATTGGTAAGGCGCGGTTCAGGGGAGAATTTTTCAAAACAAATCCTGCCGTGCTTATTCCACGCCCGGAAACGGAGGAACTCGTGGAACTGTGCGCAGCATGGTGCAAAGACTATTTGAAGAAAAAGGGTGGGGGAGCGCCGCTGCGGATTTTAGATGCCGGGACGGGCAGCGGCTGCATCGCCATCTGTCTGGCGAAAGAGATGGAAAATAAGGCTTATGTGGAGGCTTGGGATATTTCGGAAGAAGCACTTGCCGTGGCAAAAGAGAATGCCGGCTTGCACGGCGCACAAGTGATTTTCAAAAAGCGGGATATTTTAAACTTTATACCCGAAACCGCTTTTGACCTGATTGTGAGCAATCCGCCTTATATAACGGACGATGAGCGGAAGGATATGGAAGCGCACGTTTTGGACTACGAACCGCACGCTGCGCTCTTTGTGCCGAACGACGACCCGCTCTTATTCTACCGCGCCTTGGCGAAACTGGCTAAGCAACGGCTCGCGCCAGAGGGTATGATAGCCGTGGAAACCAACAGGATGTATGCAGACGAAGTGGCCCGGCTTTTTGAAGAAAATGGATTGGAGGAAACGCAAACTATAACGGATTGCTTCGGAAATAAGAGGTTTGCGGTGGGGAGGAACATATTATTGTAATCCGCTAATTGCCTTTTTATTTGTCCAATTATTATTCTTGCCCTCGAATTGTTTTTTTTGGCCCACGAATTTCACGAATTTACACGAATCTTTTTCAATGAATTAAATGGCGACCTGATAGGTCGCACTAATTTTCACTAATACAATATTTTCACTGAACTCAGCAATTTGAGTTATACGAAAATTCACTCATATTATTAGTGTGATTAGTGCGACCTGTAAGGTCGCCATTATTACGCAGAGCAAAATTCGTGTAAATTCGTGAAATTCGTGGGCAAAAAAAGCAATTCGTTGTCCCAAAAAAAACAATTAGCGGGCAAAAAGATAAATGAAATTTACGTGGACATTTGTTTAGTTGCCTCCCACATCACAATTCCTGCCGTCACACTTACATTCAGCGAATGTTTCGTGCCGTGTTGCGGAATTTCTATCACGCCGTCGCACGCATCTACCACGTCCTGCCGCACGCCCTTCACTTCGTTGCCGAGCACAAGGGCATATTTTTTCCCTTTTTCAAAAACAAACTCTCCGAGTTTATGGCTGTTCTCGGCCTGCTCCACCGCCAACGTTTCATAACCCGCCTCTTTCAAAGCAAGAACCGCCTGCAACGTGTCGCTGACGTATTCCCATGCCACGGCATCTTCGGCACCCAAAGCCGTCTTATGGATTTCGGCAGAGGGCGGACAAGCGGTGATGCCGCAAAGCACGATTTTCTCGATACGGAAAGCGTCGGCCGTGCGAAAAACAGAACCCACGTTGTGCAGGCTGCGCACATTGTCGAGCACAACGACAAGAGGCAGCTTCGGCGCACGCTTAAATTCTTCCACCGTAAGGCGGTGCATCTCTTCTACGGTAAGTTTCTTATTTTCCATACGGCAAAATTATAAATTTAATGTTGAAAACCGCGTGTATAACCCTTGCAAAACCCAGGGAAAACCTATTTTCAGACAGCCATGCGGAACAAAATAGGACGGCGCAGCGTTTTCAACGAACAAACATTGTTTTACACAAAGAAACAATCGTTTCTTACATCAATCTGCACAGAGAAAGCCGCAACTTTTTCTCCACCGTTCGCATTTTCCACAACCTTCGTTTTGCAGCCGCCCGGTAGCGGCATAACTCTATGATAATTATCAAAAAGGAGGAGGTAAAAGCCTGTTGATAAACCTGTGGAATAACATTGCCCTTTTGTGGAATACGAAATGAGCAAGAGAAAGGCATTTTTTCTTTCCACACTTTCCACAGACCATCAAGAGCATCATAGATTTCTCAATCTTAAAGAAAATATATTTTTCCCTCAAAAAGAAATACGCTTATAATATATGGGAATGTGCGTTTTTGTGGAAAAATGTTGGGATATATAAAGCATTTTGCGCAACTTTGCAAAACGTTTTTCGGACGTATGAATGCCGTCCATAGTTTTTATGCCCTTGAAAAAATCTCCCTTTGCGCGTTCGTTGCCTTTCGTCTTTGCCGTACACCTCACGGGCTTGGCATTGCTCACGCTGATGCGCCTTGTGTTTTATATTGCCGTGCGCCCCACGCTGCCTGCCGATACGGCGGGCGATATGGTATTGGCGGCGCAGGCGTTCCTGCGCGGCGTGTGGTTTGACAACGTAGTGGCGTGCTACGTCGTTGCCCCCATGCTCCTTGCCGTAGGCATCAGCGGTTTGCTGGGATATAGCGGCAGGAAATGGCTGACAGGTTGGGCGGTTTATGCCGCCGTGATGTACCTGCCCTTGTTTGCGGCAGGCGCTGCCAACGTGCCTTATTTCCTTTATTTCAACCAAACGATCAATGCCTCCGTTTTCAACTACGCCGCCTATACAGGCACAACGGCGGGCATGATATTCGGCGAGGCTTCCTATATACCATATATATTATTATTCTTTGCCTGCGTCGCCGCCTTCTCTGCACTGTGCATCGTGTACGCCCGGAAAATATCGGCAGTGAAAGGCAAGAATAAGAGCACGATAGCCGCCGTATCGCTCAGGACGCTTGCCCTATTGCTGCTCTGCGGCGCTTGCTTCCTCGGCATTCGCGGCAGGTTGGGCTATAATCCCATAAAAGTGAGCGCGGCATACTTTTGCGACAATGCCGCCATCAACCAAATGGGGCTCAACGCCGCTTTCAACGTGCTGAACAGCGCCTTCGACGAACTGCGGCCCGAAAACCGCCGCCTCGCGCTCGTGCCCGACGATGAGGCCTTGCGCTACGCTGCCGACTATCTGCTGGAAGGCGAGGCGCAACCGCTGAAAAACGTGTCGCCCATAGCGTGCCGCATAGAGCCGGAAGGGAAGCCGACGAATCAAAACGTGGTGGTGGTGCTGATGGAAAGCATGTCGGCCAGCCTGATGGGCACGTTCGGCAACACGCTCCGCCTCACCCCCGCGCTCGACAGCTTGTGCAGCAATGGACTGCTGTTTGAAAACTGCTATTCCTCGGGCAACCACACCAACCACGGCATCTACGCCACGCTCTATTCACGGCCCTCCATCATGTTTCGCAACGCCATGAAAGGCAGTGTGGTGAAGCGCGTGGACGGACTGCCCACCATATTGCGCGACAACGGATATGAAACCCTCTTTTTCATGACCCACGAGGCGCAGTACGACAATATGAACGCATTTTTCCGCACCAACGGTTTCGCGGAAGTGTATGCGCAGGAAGACTATCCGCGCAGCGCCCGCGTGAACCACTTCGGCGTGCCCGACGATTTCCTTTTCACTTACGCCCTGCCCGTGCTGCGCCGCAAGGCCGCCGAAGGAAAGCCCTTCTTCGCTACGCTGCTCACCATTTCCAACCACCCGCCTTACGTGGTGCCCGCCGACTTGAAGTCGAAGCACAAGGAAAAGGATTTGCAGATAGTAGAATATGCCGACCGCAGCATAGGGCGGTTTATGGCAGCGGCGAGCAAAGAGCCGTGGTATGCCAACACCATTTTCGTGTTCCTCGGCGACCACGGCAAGATGTGGGGCGAGAGCCGCCTCGAAGTGCCGGAAAGCATGAACCATATTCCCCTCCTCTTCTACGGCGCGGGCATCAAGCCCGAACGGCGCACCGACCCCTGCGGACAGATTGACGTGGCGCCCACGCTGCTCTCTATGCTGCGCCTGCCGTACGTGAAGAACAATTTCGGCATCGACCTGACGCGCCGCCGCCGCAACGCCATCTTCTATTCGGCCGACAAGGTGCTGATGGCCCGCGACAGCACGCATCTTTATATATATACGCCCGAAGCCGGCCGAGAAAGTTATTATTATATCGGCAATGGCGGCGTGTCGCCTAAAAACGACAGCGTGCCCACAGCCCCTTACGAGGATTTGAAAAAACTCGTGTTCAACATGCTTCAGGCCGCAGAGAATTTTTAAGGATTTTATTTTAGTAAACAAGTAGGGGCGTTTTGCAAAACGCCCGAAAGTAAATGAGTAAACAAGTTAGTAAATACTTTTCTTTCTCGTCTACTCATTTCCTAACAAACTCGTAACTCAAAAAATATTTATGGAAACAACACGACAGCAAAAAATAGCCCGCCTCTTGCAGCGCGAGCTTAGCGAACTTTTCCGCCTGCAAACGCAGGCCATGCACGGCACGCTCGTCACGGTGAGTGCAGTGCGCGTGAGCCCCGACCTTAGCATCGCCAAGGGCTATCTGAGCATCTTCCCTTCCGAAAAGGCAGAGGAAATATTGAAAAACATCAACGAAAACGCCCGCAGCATCCGCTACGAAATAGGTACGAAAGTGCGCTATCAGCTGCGCGTCATTCCCGAGTTCAAATTCTTTATAGACGATTCGCTCGACTACATCGAACACATCGATGAGTTGCTGAAGAAATAATCATGCGCGTTTCCCTGTTCATAGCCCGCCGCTATCTGTTCTCGCTCCGCTCGCTCGGCATCAGCACCGTGGTGAGCCTGATAGCCGTGCTCGGCGTGACGGTGACGACGGCCGCCCTGTTTTGCACGCTCTCCGTGTTCAATGGTTTCGGCGATTTAGTGAAAAGCCTCTATACCGCTTTCGATTCCGAAATAAAGATAACGCCGAAGACAGGCAAATACGTTTCCGCCGCCGACCCCACGCTGCAAAAAATGAAAAGCGCGGAGGGCGTGGCAGTGGCTTCCGAAAGCATAGAAGATGCCGCCCTTATCCTCTTCACCGGCCGCCCCGCCGTGATTACGCTCAAGGGCGTGGACGGCAACTTCGACCGCTGCACCGGTATACGCAACATTCTCTACGGCGAAAACGGCAGGTATCTGCTCCGCGCAGGCAACGTAGACTACGGCATACCCGGCATAGGGCTGGCAGGCATGATGGGGACAGTGGATTACGGCACGCTCGAAATCTGCGTGCCGCGCCGGGGCGAGCAGGTGAACCTCGCCAACCCCGCCGAAAGCTTCAACGTAGGCACGCTCGCCTCGCCCGGCGTTTGCTTCGACGTCAATCAGAAAAAATACGACGACAGTTATCTCCTCACCTCCCTCGAATTTGCGCAGGAACTGCTCGAGCAGCCCGGCAACATAACCCAGTTGGAACTTAAATTAGCAGACGGGGTAGACGCTGCCGCCGTGAAGCGAAAATTGAAAGAAATCGGCGGCGAGAAATTTGAAGTGCTCGACCGCTTAGAGCAGCAGGGCGAGATGTACCGCATGATGCAGATAGAAAAACTGATGGCCTACATCTTCCTGAGCCTTATCCTCGTCATCGCCACCTTCAACGTAGTGAGCACCCTTTCGCTCCTCATGGTGCAGAAGCGCGAGGATCTTCAAACCATCGCCTGCCTCGGCGGCGACGGCAAGATGCTGCGCGGTATCTTCTTGAGTGCAGGCAGAATGATATGCCTCATCGGCGGCCTGCTCGGCACGGGGCTCGGCGCCCTGCTCTGCTACATTCAGCAGGAATACGGCATCATACGCCTCGGCCAGTCGTCGGGCACGTTTATCATTGACTACTATCCCGTGAGCGTCCACCCCGCCGACGTGATATTGGTGCTGCTCACTGTCACGGGCTTAGGGTTCTTGTCCGTCCGCATCGCCGTGCATCGGCGTTTCAGATAATCAAACGGGGAAAATAAGAGAAAAAAAGGCAGAAAAGTAACTTTTTCAATAAAAACCTTTTTTTGTTATAAGAAAATTCCCTACTTTTGAGGCACATACCGAGAAAATGCCCCTTTTCCTTATATGCTAACCAAGAAAAACACAGCCGGCATTAAGGAAATTTAAGAAGGAAGCATTTGCATTCGCCGTATGTTTCTTTTCCACAGAAAACCTTATAATCTATTTCATCTATGTGTTATTTAAGATTTGACAAGACGCAGATGACCAACCTTCAGGATTCCCTTTTCAAGGAGTTGCTGATAACGAACAGGTCGGGCGCGTATTGTTCTACGACCCTCGTAGGGTGCAATATCCGAAAATATCACGGACTCTTGGTCGTACCCGTACCCGAGATTGACGACGAAAACCACGTGTTGCTTTCCTCGCTCGACGAAACGGTAATCCAGCACGGCGCAGAGTTCAACCTCGGACTGCATAAGTATCAGGGCGAGAATTATAGCCCGAAGGGTCACAAGTATATAGTAAGTTTCGAGTGGGAGAAAGTGCCCACGTGGGTGTATCGCATAGGCGGCGTGCTGCTGAAAAAGGAAATTGCCTACGACACCACTACCTTCCGCCTCTACATCCGTTACACCCTGCTCGATGCCCACTCGGCAACCACCCTGCGCCTCAAGCCTTTCCTCGCTTTCCGCAGCGTAAGGCAGTGGACCCACGAGAACGGCGCTGCCAACACGGGCTTCGAAGCCGTGGAAAACGGTATCCGCATGTGTCTTTACCAAGGCTATCCCGACCTTTACATGCAACTCAACCATAAGGCAGAATGGCATCATCAGCCCGACTGGTATCGCGGGCTCGACTATCCGAAAGAGCGCGAGCGCGGTTATGATTCTTCCGAAGACCTCATGGTACCAGGTTATTTTGAAATGCCGATCAAGAAGGGCGAGAGCATCATCTTCACTGCTTCGCTCGCATCGGTTGCGCCGCGCCAGATGGGCAAACTCATGGACGCCGAAATAGCCGCCCTCGACAGCCGCGACAGTTTCTATCACTGCCTCGTCAACGCCGCCCACCAGTTTAAGGTGCAGAAGGACGGCGAGAATTATCTCCTTGCCGGCTATCCTTGGTTCAAGTGCCGCGCCCGCGACATGTTTATCGCCATGCCGGGCATCACGCTTTCCATCGGCGAGGTCGAGATGTACGAGAAATATATGGAAACCGCCGCGAAGGCTATCCGCAGTTACATCAATAAGGAGCCGCTCCCCGTGGCCATCTACGAAATGGAACAGCCCGACACGCTGCTTTGGGCAATCTGGTGCATACAGCAATATGGCAAATATGTTTCCCGCCAGAAGTGCAACGAACTTTATGGCGACTTGCTGCGCGAGATGATAAAGTTCATTCGCGACGGCAAGCACTCCAACCTCTTCCTGCATGACAATGGACTGCTCTACTCCAACGGTCGCGACCGCGCCGTGACGTGGATGAACGCGCAGAGCAACGGCCGCCCCATCACCCCTCGCTCGGGATATATCGTAGAGTTCAATGCCCTGTGGTACAACGCGCTCAAATTCTACGAACAGATACTTTCCGAAAATGGCAGCGACGAGAACAAGGCGCTTGCAGCGCAATTCGCAGCCGAGGCTGAGAAGACGGCCCGCTCGTTTAAGGAGGTGTTCCTCAACGAATACGGCTATCTGCTCGACTATGTGGACGGGCAGATGATGGATTGGAGCGTGCGCCCCAACCAGCTCTTCGCCATCGCCCTCGACTTCTCGCCCCTCGACATGAAGGAGCGCAAGGGCGTGCTCGACATCTGCACCAAGGAACTCGTAACGCCCAAGGGCATCCGTTCGCTCTCGCCGAAGAGCGGCGGCTACAACCCCATGTATATCGGCCGTCAGGAGCAGCGCGACTTCGCCTACCATCAGGGCACGGCGTGGCCGTGGCTCACGGGTTTCTATCTCGAAGCCTACCTCCGCGTCTACCGCATGAGCGGCGTGAACTACATCGAGCGCCAGCTTATCGGCTTTGAAGAGGAACTCTTCTACCACTGCGTGGGCACCATTCCAGAACTCTTCGACGGTAACCCGCGCTTCAGCGGCCGCGGCGCCATCTCCTTCGCCATGAACGTGAGCGGTATTCTGCGCGCTATCCGCCTGCTCGAAAAGTACAACAACGAGCTTGCCTGAAAAAAATAGAGAGAGGCGGCAAAACTTATCATATACATATTATATATATAATAAGCCGCCGAAATTTTTTAGATAAAGAAAAGAGAACACACAATACACGATACTATGAAAGTATTAATGTTCGGTTGGGAGTTTCCCCCTCACATCTTGGGCGGACTCGGCACTGCCAGCTACGGCATCACCAAAGGCCTGTCGGTGCAGCCCGACATGCAAATAACGTTCTGCCTGCCCAAGCCTTGGGGCGACGAGGACAAAAGTTTTATGAACATCATCGGGCTGAGCACTACGCCCGTAGTGTGGCGCGATGTAGACTACGATTACGTGAAGCAGCGCCTCGGCGATAAGATGTCGCCCGAGCTCTATTTCTCCCTGCGCGACCACATCTATGCCGACTTCAACTATCGCCTCACCGACGACCTGGGCTGCATAGAGTTCTCAGGCCGCTACCCCGAAAACCTGCACGACGAAATCAACAACTATTCCATCGTGGCAGGCGTCATCGCCCGCCAACAGGAGTTCGACATTATCCATGCGCACGACTGGCTCACCTATCCCGCAGGCATCCACGCCAAGAGCGTGAGCGGCAAGCCCCTCGTAATCCACGTCCACGCCACCGACTTCGACCGCTCGCGCGGCAACGTCAACCCCACGGTTTACAGCATCGAGAAAGACGGTATGGACCACGCCGATTGTATCATGTGCGTTTCCGAACTCACGCGCCAAACGGTCATCAACCACTACCACCAAGACCCCGCCAAGTGCATCACGATGCACAACGCCGTCTATCCCCTCTCCGACGACATCTTGCAAATGGTGCGCGAGCGCCGCGAAGGCCATAAGGGGCGCAAGGAAAAAGTGGTCACCTTCCTCGGACGCATCACGATGCAGAAAGGTCCCGAGTACTTCGTTGAGGCAGCCGCCCTCGTGCTCAAGCGCACCCACAACATTCGCTTCTGCATGGCAGGTTCGGGCGACATGATGAACGATATGATCGAGATGGCGGCGCGCAAGGGCATAGCCGACCGCTTCCACTTCCCCGGCTTCATGAAAGGAAAGCAGGTGTACGAAGCCTTTGCCGACAGCGATGTCTACGTGATGCCCTCCGTCAGCGAGCCCTTCGGCATTTCGCCCCTCGAAGCCATGCAGTGCGGCGTGCCCTCCATCATCAGCAAGCAGAGCGGCTGCGCCGAAATCCTTGACAAGTGCATCAAGACCGACTACTGGGATATCCACGCTATGGCCGATGCCATGTATGCCCTTTGCACCAACGATTCGCTCCACGAATACCTCAAAGTGGAAGGCATCGACGAAGTGAACCGAATCACTTGGGAAAAAGTGGGACAAAAGATATTCAACGTTTATAGTGAAACCATAGCGCGTTGCAGCAATTGATTTTATCTTGAAAATTTCGGGACGTTCCGCCGAAAGAGCGAGAGAAACGCCCCCTTCCTAATCCGTCTACTACTAAAAACAATAAAATAAAGGAAACACCATGAAAACCGTTTGTTTATATTTTGAAATCCACCAGAACATTCACCTGAAACGGTATCGCTTCTTCGACATCGGCACAGACCATTATTATTATGACGACTATGAGAACGCCCGCTCCATCTCCGAAACGGCAGAGCGTTCCTACGTGCCCGCCCTCGCCGCGCTCATCGAAATGGCAAAGGCCAACCCCGGTTTCTTCAAGTGCGCCATTTCCCTTTCCGGCTGCGCCATCGAGCAGCTCGAAAACCATGCGCCGCAGGTCATCGAACTCCTCCAGCAACTCAACGAGACAGGTTGCGTGGAGTTCCTCGCCGAGCCCTATTCCCACGGCTTCTCTTCGCTCAAGAACGAAGAGTGCTTTAAGGACGAAGTGCAGCGCCTCTGCAAGAAGGTGAAACTCCTCTTCGGTAAAGAGCCCAAGATATTCCGCAACTCTTGCCTTATCTACTCCGACGAAATAGGTGAACTCGTGGCCGGTATGGGCTTCAAGGGCATGCTTGCCGAAGGCGCCAAGCACGTGCTCGGTTGGAAGAGCCCGCACTTCGTCTACAACTGCAACCGCGCCCCCAAGCTCAAACTCCTGCTGCGCGATTACAGCCTCTCCGAAGACATCAGCTTCCGCTTCAACGATTCCTCTTGGAGCGAATATCCCCTCTTTGCCGACACTTACGCCAACTGGATTGCACAGTTGCCCGAAGAAGAGCAAGTCATCAACATCTTCATGGAACTGTGCGCCCTCGGCATCTTCCAGCCCCTCTCGTCCAACATTCTCGAGTTCATGAAAGCCCTGCCCCAGCAGTTCAAGGAGCGCGGCATCACGTTCAGCACGCCCTCCGAAATCTGCGCCAAGATGAAGAGCGCGGGTCCGCTCGACGTGACCTATCCCACATCTTGGGTAGACGAAGAGCGCGACCTCTCTCCCTGGCTCGGCAACATCATGCAGCGCGAAGCCTGCGACAAACTCTATAGCATCGCCGACCGCGTGCGCATCTGCCGCGACCGTCGCCTCATGCAGGACTTCGATTATCTCCAAGCCTCCAACAACCTGCGCTTCATGAGCACCAAGGCCAACAGTTACGGCGGTTACCGAGGTATCTACGACTCGCCCTACGATGCCTTCACCAACTATATGAACATTCTCGGCGACTTCATCACCCGCGTCAACGACCGCTACCCCCTCGACATCGACAACGAAGAACTCAACTCCCTCCTCACCACCATCAAGAACCAGGGCGACGAACTCGCACTCAAAGACAAGGAGATAGAGAAACTCCACAATATGATCAGCCGCCTCGACAAGGGAGAAGAAGCCCCTGCTGAAAAGAAAGCAAAGCCCGCCGCTGCCAAGAAAGCACCCGCTAAGAAGGCAGCGCCCAAGGCAGCCGAAGCGGCAAAGCCCGCCGCTCCCAAGGCTAAGAAAGCTCCTGCCAAGAAAGCCGCCCCCAAGCAGGCAGCGCCGAAAGCGGAGGCCAATCAATAATATAATCTGAATAAAAAAAATACAAACAGCAATGAATAAAAGATTTTTCACCGCAGGCCGCCTCATGGGCGCAATGCTCTGCCTCATGCTTGCTCTCACGGCCTTCTCTTCCTGCAGCGACGACGACGACAAAGACGCACCCCGCCTCACCTCCGCCGTCATCAGCCTCGACCCCGCTGCCGGCATTACGCACAATTCCGCCGTCATTACGCTCCGTCTCGCCTCCGGCGAAGCGCTGGGCAAATACGATAAATACAACGTCAGAGTATGGACCGTAGACGAGGAAACAAATGAGGAAACCAACGTTTATAACGAAACATTCGTCGCCCCGCAAGAACTCGTCCAGAAGATAGAGCTCACCGGCCTCCTGCCTCAAACCACCTACAAATATCAGGCCACGGCATATACCGCCATCGGCACGCAGACGGGAGAATATCGCACGGCCATCGCATCTTTCACCACTCCCTCTCTTGAGGCAGAAGAAGAAGATGGCATTAGCGAAGGCGAGTTTATCGACCTCGGCACAGGCGTGGAATGGGCCAGCTGCAACCTCGGAGCAGCTTCGCCCGAGCAAAACCAATATTATTATGCCTGCAACGATGAAGTCGTGAAAGCCGAACTCGCTGCCGCAGCGCGCCGCCTGCCCACAGAGGCAGAACTCCAGGCCCTTATCGAGAAATGCAAATGGACATGGTACGAGCACAACGGCGTTTGGGGCTACCGCGTAGCTTCCGCCGCCACTGGTAAGAGCATCTTCCTGCCTGCTGCAGGCATCTATTTGGAGGGAGCTGTCACCGGTGCGAGCAAGCAAGGCTATTATTGGATAGACAACAGCGAGCTCGGCGAAGACGCAACAACCGCCCGCGCATTCAACTTCAGCCAGGGTTGGAACAATATGTTCTACGACTATCCCATTCTCAGCGGGCTTGCAGTGCGCCCCGTGAAGAAATAGCCGCGCCGCATAAAAAAGGGCAGAATAAAAAAGATAGAGAAAAGATAGGGGGCGTTCTATAAGCATTATTATAGGACGCCCCTTAAACCTATCCGCTCCCGCAGCGTCATATATATATAATATGTACAGTCACAATATAATTCAATAAAAGAAAATGAACACAAGCAGAACAATCCTCATCGCAGCCCTCTCCCTCGTGCTGACCAGCTGCGTCGGCAAAAAGCAGTATGCCGAATTGCAAACCGCGCACAACGCCCTCAAAGACAAGTACGCCGCGCTCGACAAAGACTATCAGGACGCAAAGGTACAGATAGCCGCCTTCACCTCCGACTCCAAAAGCCTCGCCGCCCGCCTCGCCGACGAGCAGCAGCGCAACCGCGACCTGCAAGCTGCCTACGGCAAACTTCAAACCTCCTACACCGAAAACGTGTCGCAGGGCAACGTGAACATCTCGAAACTGGTGGACGAAATCAATGCCTCCAACAAGTTCATCAAGCAGCTCGTCGATGCCAAGTCCAAGAGCGACTCCCTCAACCAAGCCCTCACCAACAAACTCACCCGCTCCCTCACGCGCGAAGAGATGAACGACGTGGACGTGCAGGTGCTCAAAGGCGTGGTCTACATCTCCCTGGCCGACAACATGCTCTATAAGAGCGGCAGCTACGAAATCGGCGACCGCGCCGGTGAAACGCTCTCCAAGATAGCCAAAATCATCACCGACTATAAGGACTACGACGTGCTCGTGGAGGGCAACACCGACAACGTGTCCATTTCGCAGAAAAACATCCGCAACAACTGGGACCTCTCCGCCCTCCGCGCCTCCTCTGTCGTGCAGGCCCTGCAAACGCAGTACGGCGTAGACCCCAAGCGCCTCTCGGCCGCCGGTCGCGGCGAGTACAACCCCCTTGCCGACAACGCCACCGAGAAGGGTCGCCAGCGCAACCGACGCACGCAAATCATCATCACGCCCAAACTCGACCAGTTTATGGACCTCATAGACCAGGCCCCCGAGGGAGAGCAATAAAAACAAATAATACTTTCTATATTCAAAACCAAAACCGCCCTGACGCACATCGCTGCGCAGGGCGGTTTTGGTTTATATAGTTTTCTGCTTAATAATATATGCGAAAATGCTTCACAGAAACTTAACCGCCCTGTAACAATGCCGTAACCGAGCCGCCATAATTTTGCAGCATCAAAATAATTAGGATTTATTGTTTTTTATGGACAAACGCTTTGTAGCAGCGGCGGCTTTTGGTTTCCTCGTTTTCCTGCCGGCTTTGGCCGACGGTATCAAGGGTATCGTGAAAGATGCCAAGACGGGAGAGGAAATCATTGGCGCAACGATTGCCATTAAAGGAAAACCCGACACAAAAACTATTTCAGGCCTCGACGGCTCTTTCTCTATCGACACGAAAGGAGGAGCGTGCACACTGGTGTGCACCTGCCTCGGCTACCGGCCGCTGGAAATTGCGGCGCAGGAGGAGGAAAGCGTGGAAATATGCATGGACGGCAATGAGGTGACGCTCTTGGAAGCGGTGGTTATCGCCACCAATCCCGGCGTGACGGAGAGCGGCGCGCGGCAGTTGGAAAACAAGGCTATGCACGTGATGAACGTGATGAGCGCGAAAGCCATGGAACTTAGCCCCGACATCACCGTTGCCAGCGTCATACAGCGCATGAGCGGCGTGACGGTGGAGCAAAACAGCAGCGGCGAGGGACAATATGCCATACTGCGCGGTATGGACAAGCGATACAACTACACCCTCGTGAACGGCGTGAAGATTTCTTCGCCCGACAATAAGAACCGCTTCGTGCCCCTCGACCTTTTCCCCAGCGAAATGCTCGACCGCATAGAGGTGAGCAAGTCGCTGACGGCCGACATGGAGGGCGACGGTATCGGCGGCGCGGTAAATCTCGTGATGAAAGATGCGCCCGCCCGAAGGCAAATCACCGCCAACATTTCCACCGGCTACAATGCCATGTATTTCGATCGCGACTTCACTTCGTTTAATTGGCGCGACGCCAACAAGAAGTCGCCCTATGAGGTGCAAGGCCGCCCCGAGTCGTACCGCGTCACGGCCGACGATTTCACTACGAAAAACTTGCATGTGAAAAACGCCGCAGCCCGCCCCGATCTCAACGCAGGCGTGAGTTACGGCGACCGCTTTTTCGACGGCAAGTTGGGCGTAATGGCAGCCCTCTGCTATCAGCATGCCAACAGAGGCAAGGAGGCTGAGGCTTATTATCTGCCGGGTAAGACCATTTACGGCACGCAATTCCGCACTTACAGCACGGCCCAAACGCGCACCGCCGCCCACGCCAAGCTTGACTATAAACCCGCCGCGGCGCATAAGTTGACGTGGTATGGCGGATACATGGATATGAAAGAGCAGCAAGTGCGCGACATGGCCGACGAGAAAAGCGGCAGCACGCGCCTGCGCTACACCCACCAATACATATTTTCCACCACGCTGCAAGGCACGCACCATTTCGGCTCGTCGGGGCTGGAATTGGAATGGAAGGGTGCTTACAGCAAGGCGCTCAGCGAAACGCCCGACCAAGCGGAATTAAATTTCATCGGCACGCATATCGCCAATACGGGTTCTGCCACGCGTCGCTGGGAGCACAACGACGACCGCGACCTCGCCGGCCATCTCGACTTGAGATATAGCCACGGGTTGATGACTTACAGCGTGGGCGGCATGTATCGCGACAAGAAGCGCGGCAGCTTTTTCAACGAATACACCTTCGATAGTACCACCGGTACTGCCAACCCGCAATATCGCGGCGAGGATTGGAACAACTTCGACGAACTCAAACTCAAGCCCCGCCCTTACGGCAATATCGGCGACCCGCTCAACTACGACGCTACGGAGCAGATTGGCGCGGCTTACGCTATGACCAAAGCGAAGGGCAAGCGTTGGGACGCCACTGTAGGGCTGCGCGCGGAGCACACGGTGCAGGGATACACGCTGATTTTCCCTCGCTACTCCGACCCCGATGGCGAGCAGCGTTACACGGACATTCTGCCCTCGGCCCATTTCAAGTATGAAATCCACCCCAAGGGCCGCCTGCATCTCAGTTACAACCGCTCCGTGAACCGCCCGAGCTTTTTTGAAATCGTGCCCTATACGATAATCAATGAAGATTATAAGGAAAAGGGCAATCCCGACTTGGAACACACCGTTGCCGACAATATCGACCTCCGCTATGAGTTCTTCCCGAAAGGTAGCGAGCAGGTGATGGTGGGCCTCTTCTACAAGCATCTCCACAACCCCATTGAATACGGCCTTATCAACGAGGGCCAAGACACATACTACAAGCCTATGAACTTGGGTAACGCCACGAACACCGGCGTTGAAATCGACGTAATGAAATATTTCAAGTGTTTCGGCGTAAAGGCTAACTACACATTCACCCATAGCCGCATCACCACGAGCAAGAGAACCATGCAAGGCAGCGAAGTGATAAGTGTAAATCAGTCGCGCCCGCTGTTCGGACAGGCGGCCCACGTAGCCAACGTGAGCCTGCTTTATAAAAGTTCGCGCTGGCATTGGGAAGGCCAGATATCTTATGGATATACAGGAAAGCGGCTCAGCGATATCAGCAACTGGCTCGACGATGATATTTGGGAAAAAGGCTATCATCGCCTCGACCTCTCGCTCGAAAAGGGCTTCCCGAAAGCGGGCATCACGCTCTTTTCCAAGGCATCCAACCTGCTCGATACGCCCGTAGTGCGCATTGTGGGGCGCGGCGACCACACGGCCACCGTTGACACGCCGCGCGACAATGGCTATGTGATTGAGCGTAAGGAGTGGCACGGCCAAAGCTTTATGTTCGGATTGCGTTGGAAATTGTAAAAACCGTTTATTCGCCAACAAAAATTTTATTATTATTATTATGAAGAAAAGTAATCTTTTCCTGCTGCCCGCGCTTTTTGCGGCAGTCCTTACGCTGAACACGGCGTGCAGCGACGACGAAGCACCCGCCGCGCAAAACAATGCCGAGCAAACTCAAACTAATCCCACCGCACAGCAAGTGAGCGGCAACGTGAGCGGCACATGGACGCGCGGCTCCGTTATCAACGTTACCGGCCACATCGTCGTGCCGCAAGGCCAGAGCCTTACGATTGAAGACGGCGTGCAGGTGATTTTCTCTGCTGAAGGCGTGGGCGTAAACCACGTGCCCATCGAATTTACCGTAAATGGCAACCTTTACATTAAGGGTACGGAAGCCTCGCCCGTGCTGCTCAGCACCGAGGCCGACCTGCGCACGCCCGACAACGCCTTTGCCGGACTTTGGGGCGGCATCGTGGCAGGCGTTACCTGCGAGGAAATGCTCATCGACCACGCTATCATCGAATATACCGGCGGACAGGTAATCGAGGGTAGCCCCGCCGCCGAAAACGGAGTATATACGGCAGGCGACGATGCCTATCCGCAAATCACTACCAACAATACCTCAGGTCGCTACGTCCTCACCAATAGCATCATTCGCAACGGCTGGAGCGACGGCATCTACCTTATGGGCGGCAACGCCATTATCCAGAACAACACGTTTGTTGCCAACGGCTACGACGGCGCAGAAGCCGTCAACTGCAAGGCAGGCGTTAAGGCCGACGTGGTTGGCAACGTGATGTTCTCGCCCAATACCAACGGCCTCAAGCTTTCGTCTTCCGGCCAGAGCGAAACGCGCGGCCAGGCCAAGATTGCCGCTTACAACAATACGATCATCAATGCCGGCTGGCGTCGCGACGGCGAAAAGGGCGGTTCGGTTTATGTGGAGAAAAACGCCCTCGTATATGTGTTCAACAATCTCTTGGTGAACTGCAAGTTCCGTGTGCAGACCCCGAAATATACCTCGCCCGACGACCCCGAAAAGGGCTATGCATCGGCCTCCGTTATCGACTACAACTATTACGCATCGGGTAGCCAGCGCAGCGCGATTGTGTTCCCCGACGAAAGCAACGTGGCTTACGCTTGGGAGGGATATAACTACAACAACTCCAACTATTTCAACGGCACGGTAGATGCCCACAGCGTCATTGCCACGCAGGACAACGGCCGCGACCCGCTCTTCGTGAACTTCAACATCAACGGCGTGGCGCTCACCGACTATGCCTACAATTCTTCTTGGGACTTCCACCTGCAAGCCTCCTCGCCCGCACTCTCCGGCGCCTATGCCGCAGGCGACATCACAGGCTATTTCACAAATAGCGGCATCAGTGTGGCAGGCCAGACTTTCACCTCTGCCGCCCCCGCCGCCCGCTTCGGTGCTTTCGGTACGAAGTAATTCCTTAGATTTATAGCAAACAAGTAAACGAGTAGACAAGTAAAACAAGCAAGTTGCCTGCCTAACAACATATAGTAAGCAGTCGTCTCAGTTTTGTCTACTTGTTTACTCGTTTACGCTTCACCACCCCCAAAATAATCTTTTCCTATGTTTTCCCGATTATTTTCCAAAATACTCCTTTTCCTCCTGCCGCTCGCTGCTATGGCACAGACGGCGCAGGATTGGAAGGCAATGGAACGCTCCATCGGCGTGGTGCTTGCCAACGACCTCGGGCGCAATGGTTATTACGACCAAAAGCCCATTGCCGAAACTATGGCGGCACTCTGCGAGCAGGTTGACGTGGAGTGCGTCGTAGCCCCTGGCGACATACATCATTTTGAGGGCGTGCGCTCTGTGGACGACCCGCTCTGGATGACCAACTACGAACTCATTTACAGCCACCCCGAACTCATGATTCCCTGGCATTGCACCCTCGGCAACCACGAGTATCGCGGCACTACGCAAGCCTGCATCGACTACACCCGCAAAAGCGCGCGCTGGAACATGCCCGAGCGTTACCACACGTTTGTGCTTACGGCCGACGACGGCACCACGCTGCGCTTCGTGCTTATCGACACAACGCCCCTCATCGACAAATACCGCACCGAAACCGACAAGTATCCCGATGCCGCCTTGCAGGATCGCGACCGCCAGTTGGCGTGGATGGACTCCGTGCTCACGGCTGCCAACGAGGACTGGGTGCTTGTGGCTGGCCACCACCCCGTTTATGCCGACACGGGTAAGGACGATTGCGAACGCGCCGATATGCAGAAATACGTTCGCCCCGTGCTGCAGCGGCATTCAGATAAAGTGGCCATGTATCTCTGCGGGCACATTCATAATTTCCAGCACATCCGTCCCGGCAACGGCGACCCGATAGACTACGTGGTCAATTCAAGCGCGTCGCTCTCGCGAAAGAAGGTGGCGCCCACGCCCGGAGCGGTGTTCGTGAGCGGTGAGAGCGGATTCTCGTTCATCGCGGCCGACCGCCACAGCCTCACGCTCTATATGCTCGACAAAGAAGGACGCACGCTCCATAAGATAGAGCGCACAAAGTAATCCATAAGAGAGTCCTTTCATTCTGCGCAGACGGTATTGCCGCCTGCGCAGTTTTTTTATTACCTCGGAGCTATTTCTTCCTTGCTCCAAGCAATTTTTCACTATCTGCGCAGATAATTTTTATTACAAAGTTTGTAACAAGCGTTACAAACTTTGTAATACGTATTAGAAACTTTGTAATATGTATTACAAACTTTGTAATAAAAATTATTTTAGCAGATAGGAAAAAATATCACGGGCTTAGGGAAGAATTTCCCCTTGATAGTAAAAAATATAAAGGAGATAATATTGGCGGCATAGGCAGATAGTTGGAATTAAAGCACTAATTTTGCAGAAAAGAAAAACGGAAGAAAGTATGCTGCTTGTAATCGACGATAAAATACCCTTTATGCGCGGGCAGGCCGAGAGGCTTGGCCGCGCTGTGTATCTGCCCGGAGCAGAGATAGGGCCGCGCGATGTGGCAGAAGCCGATGCGCTCATCGTGCGCACGAGGACGAAAATCGACAAACGCCTGCTCGACGGCTCGCGCGTGCGCTTCGTGGCCACTGCCACCATTGGCACGGACCATATCGACACGGCCTATCTCGACAGCCGGGGCATAGGGTGGGCGAGTGCGCCGGGCTGCAATGCAGGGAGCGTGGCGCAATATGTGGCGTGCACCCTCGCCGTGCTGTGGCAGGAGGGCGTGCTGACGATGCCGCCCGAGAAGTGCACCGTGGGCGTAGTGGGCGTGGGGCACGTGGGCAAGCGCGTCTGCGAGGCCGTGGAACGCCTGGGCTGCCGCGTGCTGCGCTATGACCCTCCGAGGGCAGAAGCGGAGGGTGCGGCAGGTTTTGCCACGCTTGAAGAGGTAGCGGCCGAAGCCGATGTGGTGACGATGCACGTGCCGCTCACCCGTGCGGGCAAATTTGCCACCTTCCACATGGCGGACGCGGCGTTTTTCGAGGCTTTGAAAAAGAAGCCCGTGTTTATCAACGCGGCGCGCGGAGAGGTGGCCGACACCGACGCGCTCATTGCGGCGATTGACGCCGGAAAGGTCAGCGCGGCGGTAATCGACACTTGGGAGCACGAGCCGCGCATCTCGCCCGAACTGCTGCGCCGCGCCCGTATCGCCACGCCGCACATCGCGGGTTACAGTGCCGACGGCAAGGCTTGCGGCACGCGCATGGCACTCGAAGCCGTGGCGCGGGCGATGGGGCGCGATGACTTGCGGTTTGACGACATCCTGCCGCCACCCCTGCCCGAAGGCTTTGTGTATAGTCCTGAAGATTTTAAGAATGTTCCTGTCCTCGAAAAAGCAAACGAAATTTTCCCTCACCCGTGGCGCGAGATGCTGCGCCTCTATGACCCGCGCCGCGACAGCCGCGCCCTGAAAGCCTGCCCAGATAAGTTTGAGAAATTGATGGGCGACTACCCGCTGCG
>JALFUO010000065.1 GCA_022784065.1 Bacteroidales bacterium
GGCAGGCCAAGGCTGATATGTCAATAAAAACAGCACAACTTCCTGCATTGTGTCTATTGAATCAGTATGGCATAAAAAAACTGTCTACCGTTTCAGATAATAAGAGCAAAAAGTGTCTAGTAAAATCAGGAAAAGACATTCATTATCCGCCAGATAGTTTTTACTATCCCCGAGATAATTTTTCCGCTCATATAAGATAGTTTTTGTTACAAACTTTGTAACATGTATTACAAACTTGCTAACATGCATTACAAAGTTTGTAACATGTATTAGAAACTTTGTAACAAACTTTCTCTGCGCAGATAGTGAAAACTATCACGGACTTAAGAAAAATATTCAAGGACTTAGCAAAAAATATCTGCCTTAAACTGCGGAGCGGGTAAGCAGGGAGTCGGACTTTCCAAGGCAATTGGGCTATGAATGGTTGTGATGGGTTTGCACTTCAAACCATTCAGCCATATTCTTCTAATATACAGATAGATAAGCGCAATACTGAAGGGTTGAAAGGTTTTTTTGGCTAAAAAAATGCGTATTAGAAGTGCTTTTTTGCATGCGGCTTCGGCATCTGACGGCAGGACAGGTAACATAAAATAGCGTGAAAAAGTTAGACTATATGCCACACAACACCTTTACGACAGAGATTATTGCGTACTTTTGCAAGTAAATTTCACAAATCAAGATGGAAAAACTTGTATTCAACCGCAGCGTCACAAACGCGCTGAAAATCGCCGCCGCGATATGCGTTGCCATTTTCCACCATAGTTATTGCGTATGGTGTGGCACCATTGAAGTTTTCTCGTTCAGTTACGCAGCAACCTCAAAGTTAGCAAGCTGGGGCATAGCCATCTTCTTTTTCTTCTCGGGCTATGGACTTATGGAAAGCGAACAGCGAAAGCCATTGGGTACTTTCGGATGTTTCATGCGCCGAAGAATCCTTAAAATCTATGTGCCCGTATTACTCGTCACCCTCCTATGGCTACCTTTATATCTGCCAGCAGTTGCAGGAACACCTGAAACATGGGAACAGGTGGCAGGATATATCGGCAGGGGCGTTTCCACGCTCTTTTGGAAATGGGGCGATGGCGCATTATGGTTTATTAGAAGCCTGCTGCAACTGTATTTGGTATTCTTCTTTTTCACGAAACTTCTGCGCAAAAACAAGCAGGCCGCGGCATGGGCTTTGATGGCGGGAGGGAGTTTGGCTATTTATCTCATGAAATGCACCTCCAACGAATACCAAGCCATATCCATTCCGCTATTCGGCATCGGAGCTTTTGCTTCATACTACAAGCACAAGATTGTTCGCGGGCTCCACCTCTCGCTGCTGCCTTTGACTGCGTGCTGCGCCCTCTCCGCGCTTCTGCATGGCGATTCGGGCATCGTGGCGTTGCTTCTGCAGAATTACGGATTTGTAGGCATTATGATTTTTGTATGTTCGAATTACGAACTCAAACTGCTTAAGGTGCCGCTTCTGGGAGACCTATCATTTGACATCTACCTTGTGCACAACAAGATTTTGGAATATACATTCCGATTTCAAGGGTGCGGCCTCACTCTCGGGTGGTTTGCCGCGCTCACGCTCGTGTTTTCGGGCGCATTTTATTTATTGAGAACCAGAGTTATGAAACTTGCACGGCTTTCTTAATTTGGGGCTGCGCTCGTTTTATTTACGAATGTTTTTAGCCCACGAATTTCACGGATTTACACGAAACATGCTGAATTATATTAATGGCGACCTGATCGGTCGCACGAATTTTCACTAATCAAAGCATTGTATTAGAGATTTTTGCTTCGAGATTTTCGGCTGCGCTCGGCAATATGAGCAAGCTCTATTACACTCGCTTGCACGAAAATTCAAAGTAAGGAGGCACGTCCCGAGCGGGACGTGCCTCCTTGTTAATAATGAGAGTGGGCGATAGGGTTTGTACTATCTCTTCAAGAGTTTGTGGGTGCGCAGGGTGCGCTTGCCGTCGGTGAAGGTGACGAGATATGTGCCTTGCGGCAGGGCCTTGAGCGGCAGGACGGCGGAACCGCCGTGCACTGCGGCACTGGCCACCACCGTGCCGCCCATATCGGTGGCGCGGACTTCGCTCACGCTTTCGGGCACGCAGGTGCAGAGGGCTGCTTCAAGAGCGCGGTCGTAGCGCACAAGGGCAGCATCCGCCGTAGCAGCCGAGGGCGGGGTAGCGATGCCAGAGGCCGTGCCATTCACGGCAGAGAAGCGCAAGGTGTGCGTGTAAGTGCCGTAAGAGGGGCAGAGGTACTGGTTGATGGTGCCCGGTCCGCAACTTCCGTTACCGAGGCCGCGCTGCATGTAGTCGAAGTGGGCGTAGACTTCGGGCTTCATCTCCACGTCCCACGGGTGGCTTTCGGGCACAAAGTAGTCGGGTTCGTTGAAATGGAGCAAGGAGAAGGACACGGGGCCGGAGGTCTCAACGCGGATTTCGTCGGCCGTCTGCGGGTTGCGCAGGGTGAGCGAGCGGAGGTCGAGGCGGAGGCCCATCGACTGCGGGTGGGCGTACATCTCGAAGAGGTCGGTCACGGTGGTGGTGTAGCGGCCGAGATAAGAGCCCTGGCAGCGGTCGACGTAGTTTTCCCACGGACCACGGCCGTAGTACGACACGTCTTCAAAGCCTGCGGGGAAGCGCATATCAAGCCCGATGCGGCGCAGACCCGACTTGGCGGGCGAATAACTGACCTTCATGTCCACCACGCCCGTGGCATAAACTGTGTAGACAGCCACGTAGGGGCAGGCGTCATCGCTAACATTGACCGTCAGGGTGACGGTCTGCCCGTCGGCAGCGCGGGAGGCAGTGACGGAGGCCGAAGTAATTTCAGCCGTGAGGTCGCCGAAATCGTGGTTACCGTAGGGGCTTTCGTTTTCAATCCAGCGCACGTTGCTGTAAATGGGCTGTTGCGGCATGGAGGCGGCGAGCATGTTCACGCCGTTGGCCGTCCACGAGGAGATGAAGCCCGAGGCATCGAAGGTGATGTCGATGAGGTCGTTGGCCACGGTGCGGCTGCCATCGGCATTGTCGGTCAGGGTGAGCGGGGCTACCGTTTCGCCGATGGCGGGCAGTGCCGCGGGGCGCGGCTGGAGGGTGAATTGTGCGGTGGCGGTTTCGTAGCCTGCCGGGCACCATGCCTGTTCCTCCTCGAGGTGCAGGCTCACGTTGAGCAGATATTCCTTGGAGGCATCGGAAAGCGGCGAGGTGTAGGGAACGGTGAGCGTGGCAGAGGCGCCCGGCTCGACGGCGGGCACGGAAAATTCGCCGCGCTCTATCTCTTCGCCGTTGGCGAGGAGGGCGTAGCGGAGTTTCTGGCCGGCGAGCGTGGCGAAGACGTTCTTATTGGTAAGCGTGAGGGCGTGGCCTGCTGCGTCGTCGTAGGCGAAGGCGGCGTTTTGGTATACCTTCTTCACCTCGGTGAGCTTAGCCGTCCAGGCGCGGTCGGCGGTGATGATGCCGTTGTTGACGAAGTTGCCCTGATGCGGGCCGGGGTAGTCGTAGCCCGTCATGTATTTGGGGAAGCCGTTCACGGTGAGGTTGCCCGAGAGAATGGCCTGCGGGTCGTAGATCGACTGGTCCACCCAGTCCCAAATGCAACCGCCGATGCCGAGCCTGCTGTTCTCGATGATGTCCCAATATTCCTTGAGGTTGCCTACGCCGTTGCCCATGGCGTGGGCGTATTCGCACATGAAGAAGGGCTGCGTGCCGCTGTTGCTGGCCGACTTGCCCTGCACGTAGGAAAGCGTCGGGTACATAATGGAATGGATGTCGGTCCACTGCGTGGTGCCGGCGTTGGTGGAGCCTTCGTAGTGGATGGGGCGCGGGTCGAGGGCGCGGGTGGCATTATAGGCAGCGGTGAAACCTACGCCCACGCCGCTCTCATTGCCCAAAGACCAGAAGATGACGGAGGGGTGGTTGCGGTCGCGCAGGACGGTGCGCGTGCTGCGGTCGGCGAACTGCCCCGTCCACGACGACTTGTTGGAGATGGCGCCGTAGTTGCCATTCTTGTTCCAATCCTTATGGCATTCGAGGTCGAACTCGTTCATGACGTAGATGCCGTAGTAGTCGAACATGGCGTACATCTTGGCCTGTCGCGGATAGTGGCTGGTGCGCACGGTGTTGACGTTGGCCTGCTTCATGAGCACGATGTCTTTAAGCATCGTTTCCACGTCGATGCTGCGGCCGCGGAGCGGGTGGGTGTCTTGCGTGTTCACGCCCTTGAAGAAGACGCGCTTGCCGTTGATGAGCACCACGCCGTCGGAGATGCGGACGTCGCGGAAGCCGTAGCGGGTAGAGAAGGCCATTTCCTCCGCATCGCTCTCGTTCATCTGGCGAATGGCCACGGTGTAGAGCACGGGCGTCTCGGCCGTCCAAAGGGTGAGGCCGCTCACGGGAATCTCTACGGAGAAGTCCTTTTCGAGGTCGGAGGCGGCATAGTCCACGGAGGCCGTCTGGGCAGCCACGGTTTCGCCCTCGGGCGAAATCAGCGCCACTTCCACCTGCTTGGTGCCGGCGCGGCGCTCGCGGTTGTCGAGCGTCATGGCCACGGAGAGCGTGCCGGAGGTGTAGGAGGGCGCGGCGAGGGCGGCGGTGATATAGTGGTCGCGCACGGCTACGGTCGGCGTGGCGTAGAGATAAACGTCGCGGTGGAGACCCGACATGTGGAACATGTCCTGGCCTTCGAGATAGGAGCCGTCGCTCCAGCGGAACACCTGCACGCAAATATTATTTTCGCCCGTGCGGAGATAGGCTGTGAGGTCGAACTCGGCATCGTTGTTGCCGCCCTGCGTATAGCCCACATATTGCCCGTTAAGCCACACGAAGGCTGCGCTGTACAGGCCGTCGAAGTGGAGGTAGACGCGCTTGCCCGTTTCCCAGCCCTCGGGCAGGGTAAACGTGCGGCGGTAAGAGCCGACGGGGTTGTCGCCCACGCCCTCAACCTTATTGGCGATGTAGGGCGGATTGTCCACGAAAGCATATTCTACATTCACGTAAAGCGGCAGGTCGTAGCCTTTCATCTCCCAGCAGGAGGGCACTTCAATTTCGTCCCAGCCGTCGGTATCGGCATCATCGGCATAAAAATCTTCCTTGCCGGGGCGCTGCGAAGGCTCGGGCACAAACTTGAACTTCCACACACCGTTGAGCGAGAGGTAGTCCGCCTTTTCGGGCGTGAGCCAAGGCTTTTCGTAATTGACGTCGGCACGCATGGCTGCGGAGGTGGCGTAAGGAATATAGGTGGCATGGCCATCTTCCTTATTATCCTTATAATAAGTCTCGTCCTCCCATTCGGGGCGCACTTCTTCCGACACTACGGCAAGACGGAAGCGCGCGGCTTCGGCTGTGGCATCGGTAGTGGTTTTGAGGTTTGACTCGCCGTCCTCGGTGAGGTAGTATTTCGTAGAACGGTTCAAGGCATATATATTATATACGCCCTTCAGCCCTTCCACCTCGGTGAAATAATAATTCTGATTGGCATTGGTGGTTTGAATGGTGTAGATGAGCGGCACGCGATCGCCGTTGAGATTGCAGTCGAGGGCGAGACCGCTGAGCCGGGCATTGACGAGCATCTGGCTCTGCTTGCCCTCTTGCAGTTTCCACATCTGCGCCGTGGAGCTGCCATCGGGCTCTTCGGGAAAGAGGTAAGCGCCGGCGGCGGTGTTCTGCTGGATAGAATAGGCCTTGCCGGAGGTGTGGCCGATGAGCTGGAAGGTCAGTCCCGTGACGGGCACGCTGAGGGGATAGTCCGCGTCGAGCGTCTCAAAGGTAAAGAAAGTGCTCTCGTCGGCGGCATCGGTCATGACGGGCGTACCGTCGGCGGCTATGCCGAGGGCCTGATCCTTATTGGCGGCATTGAGCAGGCGGTAGGCATCGTCCACGCCGTCCACACGGGCGATGCCGAGAATTTGGTTGGCATTGGTGGGGTCGGCCGTCCATTGCACGGGGTGTCCCACGCCGGGCGCCATGTCGAAAGCGAGGCGGGCCTTGGGATTGATGAGCATGAAGCTGCTGCCGCGCCCTGCGGCGTGGAGCGTCCACTGCTGGCCGGCATCGCCGTCGGCGGGAGCGGCATAGAGGATTTGCGCGTCCTTAGCGGTGGCTCCGCCATTGGTGAGGGCTTTGCCCGTGGCGCGGTGAATGATACGGAAGAGTTTGCCCGTCTGCGGCGGGTCGGCGGCAAGGGCGGGAAGTGCGGCGGCAAGGCCGAGGCACAGGGCAAACAAGGAAACGATAAGTTTGCCAGGAAAGTTTAGTCGGTACATGGTAAAAGAGCGATGAAGGTAATTTGTAAAATCACGGATTTATGGCAGACAGTTTGTCCAAAAGATTCAACCAAAGTTGCCCGATATGTTCGAGTGAATATTCTTTAGCCTTTTGCAACACGTTTCGCTGCATCAGTATCCGTTGCTTCTCGTTGTGGAGCAAGTCTATCAGGGCGGCAGCATAGGCATCCATATCGCCTTGTGGTACAAGAACGCCATTGACCCCAGAGGGAGCGAGGATTTGATGCACGCCGGCGGAACAGTCGAAAGCGACAGGTATTACGCCGTTGGCCTGCGCTTCAGTCAGGCACAGCCCCCAACTCTCGAACGCCGAGGTAAGGCAGAGCACGGCAGCGCGGTCGTAATATGGCTTGACGTTGTCGGAAACGCCTTTGAAACAGATACGTTCCAAGCCTTCCGCCTGTTGTTCCAATTTTTTCTTCTCTTCGCCACCGCCGACAAGCAGCAGTTGCCAGTCGGGTACTTCTTTATAAATGCGCCGCCATATTTCTATAAGTCTGTCCACGCGCTTGTCTGCATAGGTCATGCGGCCTACATAGAGAAGGACTTTCTCTTTTCTGAGTTGTACGTCTCCGGGGGCAATCTCGGGATTAGGAATAACGGCAAATTTCTTTTCAAGCGGGTGGTTGTGCAATTTGAGTTGGGAGACAATGGCTTCCTTGTATGCTTCACATAAAACCACGTATGCGTCCGCCCATGTCAGGTTACGGATATACCGGCGGTTGAATTTGTGCTTGAATGCATTGCCCCACTTGCACCGGGGACCGTAAAAGAACCACCATTTCAGTTTGCGGATAAATCCTTTGGAGTTTACTTTCTTGGAATGACGATACGTGAGTACCTCCCAAAAAGGAGTGCCGTGGTTGGTGTAAATCAGCCTGCAACCGGTAGCATTTAATATTTCCGGCATGAATTCGATGTAGCGCGAACATACAAGAAAATCAATCTTATACTCCCTGATAAGGTTTATGATATAAGTTCGGTCTTCCATTGAATGCCCTAAATCCATGTGAGGCAGTGTGATAATCTCGTAATGCCGCGTTCTGCCTACAGGCCACAGCTTAGGCTTGTACCATGCCGTAATCACAAACACAGCGATTCCCTTGGACGTAAAGAAATCTGCAAGATCCATAGTAATCCTTTCAACGCCGCCACACGGAAAGGCATCGTGCAGGAATGCTATGGAGGGTTTTGTAGAAGTGGGGTTCATATTATATTTCGGATATCATATTCAACCATAATCGGCCAACATTTTCAATGGAATACATTTTGGACTTTTCCATTACGTTGCGGCGCAGGCGGCTTATTTCTTCGGGCGCAGCGTTTGCAAGCTTAACCAATGTTTCGCAGTAAGCATCGAGGTCGCCGTTGGGAACGAGGAAGCCATTTTCTCCTGAGGGGGAAAGTATGTGGCGCACTCCGGCAGAGCAGTCGAAGGCGATGGGGATAACTCCGTTGGCCTGCGCCTCTGTGAGGCAAAGCCCCCAACTCTCCATTTCCGACACGAGGCAGAGTATCGACGCTCGGTCGAGGTATGGCTTCACATCGCTTTGCTGCCCCTCGAAATGCACGCGAGGCAAATGCTGCGCCTTGGCCTCCATAAGAGGGCGGGCGTTGCCGTCTCCCACGATGTATAGATGCCAGTCTAGCATGTCGGCGCACACTTTTTCCCAAATGTCAATCAGGCGGTCGGCGCGTTTGTCCTCATAGGTGAGGCGACCTATATATAATATTGCGTGCTCCTTCTCCAAGCACAGGGGCTTGCCGCTGAGCTCGGCGTTGGGAATCACGTGTATCTTGCGGCTGTGGGCGGGGTCGGCGGAAGAAATCTTGCGCAGCGTCTCTTCCTTGTATTCCTCACACAGCACGGTGCAGGCATCGGCCATGTCGAGGATTTCGCGATAGCGGCGCACGTATTTGCGCTCCCAAAAATGGGAACCCTTTATCAGCGGACGATAATAAAACGCCCATTTGAACCAACCCAAAAGGCTGGCACTCTTTTTCTTCTTGTTGCGCTCGATAAAGAGTGGTTCCCACATGGGAATATTGTGCCACGTGAAGATATATTTGCAGCCCGTCTGCGCCTTGATGTAAGCGGCGTGGTTGAGGTAGCGGGAACTGACAAAATGCGTGATACCCCTTTCCTTAATTGTTTGGACGATAAAATCAGCATCGGTTTTCGAGCGTGTGAGATGACGCTCGGGCAGGGTGATGACCTCGTAACGGCGGGGCAATTGCGGCGGGAGGCGGTTTTCTTGGAAATTGGCCGTAAGCACGTAAACGCGACAGTTGTGATTGGCCAGGAAGTTGGCGATGTCGATGGTAACGCGCTCTGCGCCGCCGCAAGGAAAGTCCTCGTGCAGGAAAGCAATCCCCGTTCGCGGAATAGTAGTGACGGGCGGCGCTATAAGCCGGTTCTCAGCGTTTGTCATGCTCTTCGGTGCTGATATAAATATATTTCTCAGAAAACTTGCGGGCAAGTATTGCCGGACATCCCCCAAGATAGGCGGCGTCAGTCTCTTGCCACACATAGGGCGAACCGCGTTGCCAGTCGATGGCGCGGGCGGCGGCGCGGAGTATGTCATCATCGGTGCAGGCTATGTTTTTCCGGAAATCTGAGTTCCAAAGAATGGTCTGCACGAAAATTTCATCGGCGCACAGGGTGTGGGCGAAGCGCGCGAGGATTTCGGATTTACGACTAAGGAGATATTGGCAAAAGACGTGCGTGATGCTCACCCAGTTGCTGCCCTTGCGAAACTCCCAATCGGCGCGGCGGCGAAAGCCCGTGGCTTTTTGCAGCAGGAGGAAGAGGTTGCGCAGGGGCGCGGTGAAAAGGTGGACGGCGGTGCCCTTATCTTTCAGGTGCTTGGTGAAGAGATAGTAGCGGCCCACCTTGCGCCGCAAGTCTTTCTCGTGAGCCGCGCCGCTCCAAAAGTGGACGAACTCCTTTCCGGCGTTGCTCTCGAAAAAGCCGTGCAGATAGTCCTGGCTTTTGATTACCTGGTCTGCGCCCGAAAGCAGATGGTAGTACTGATACGGACCGCGCTTGAAAGCCGTTTCGAAAAGCAGGAGTTCGGTTTCTACCTGACTGATGTCGCCCCAATACACGGCATTCGGCTTTGGCACGAGGTAAAATCCGGCACGGCGGGTGCGGTAGGCGGCGAATTGCCCAAGCATTGCCGACGAGCGGGCATCTATATGCAGATAGATGTCGTTGCGCTCATCGTCCAACTGATGAAGCAGGGCGGCGAGCACTCCGGGCTCGTTGTGGGCAATGATGAGAAATGCGTGTTTCATCGCTCCTTTGCGTTAAGCTGTTCGAGGGAATCGCGCAGGCGCGTGTCCTCGTAAATATAGCCTTCGGAAAGCAAGCGGTCGCGGACGTGCGTGCCTACCACGCGGTCGTATTCCTCGGCCAGTTTGCCTTCTTTGTAGAGTTTGTAGAAATAGCGCCAATGGCGGCCGCCGTGTCGGCCTTTGTGCTGTTCGAGCTGCTTGCCGCCGTTGATCATCTTTTGCATAAACTGCTCGCGGCCGCGCACGTTGAAGTGGAAGATGGTGATATCGGCGCGGCGCTCTATGTGGGGCAACATGCTTACCTTATGGTTGCCCATGGAAATTTGCAGATAGCCGCGCGAGCGGTGCAGCACTTTCTTGTTCTGGCGTTCGAAAATCGAAAAGCGCGACAGTCCGTAGGCTTCGTAATCGTCCACGTAGCGCACCAGCTGCGTCCATTCCTGCCACGGCTTGCTTTCTTCGGGCAGCACGCTATGGAGTTCGCCCGCCAAGACGTTGGCGCGGGTGGCTTTGAGCAGTTCGGGAAACGAGCCGCACGCTGGCAGCCAAAACTCGTCGGCATCGGCATTGATAATCCAGTCGGCATGGTGCTTGGCGCGTGCCAGTTCTACCATGCGGTCCACCCACGCCTTTTGCTCATAGTCGGTGGCGTGCTCTTCGATGACGTCAACTACCCAGCCTTTGTCCTGATAGCGGCGTATGATGTCGGGCGTGCCATCGGTAGAGTTGTTGTCGGTGACGATGAAATGGTCTACGCCCAAAGCGTGATGAAACTCAATCTGCTGTGCGAGCATCTGCTCTTCATTTTTCACGAGGAGCGTCATCACGATGTGCGGGCGGCGGGGGCAGCGCAGCGTAAAGGGCAGGTCGAGCAGGGCGCGCGCTATTTTGTAGACGAGGGAGTGGGTCATGCTTCTTCGGGGTTGTTTTCAGTGGAAACGGGAATCCAAGAGGGGCAGTTGAGATAAGGCGTGGGGTAAAGGAGCGACCAGCGGTCGGGCGCGAGCACCGTCTTCTCTGGATTTCCGTTGAGCCACGCGCCCCACCAAGAGAAAGTGCTGTTGCAGATGATATTGTGGCGGCAGAGGCTCATGAGCATCATGTCCTGCCAGCTGTCTGCTTTCTTATTCCAATCTACGAAAACGGCTGTGTCGTCGAGCGGCAGGTTGGCGCGGCACCATTCGGGGTCGTCAGAGAACACATAGAAATTCGCCACGTCCACGCGCCGCCGCATCTCGGCTATGGCACGCTTGTAATAGGGCAGGCAGCACACGCCGCCCGTGTTGCGCCAGACACTCGGCTGCAAGTAGTCGCCGCGCCGCACATGCAGGCTCACAGAAAGAGTATCGGCCTTTATTTTTTCTGCCAACGCCTGCGTCCGCTCTGAAGCCAATTCTGGGTGAAAGGCGAATGCCGAGCGCACTTCGTCCGCCACGTCGGCAAAATACCGTTCGCTCTGATAGAAGCCTTTGAAGTAAACGAGCGGCCAGGCATAGGGACGGCGGTATGCCTCCAAGGTATCGAGGTTCTGCTTGCGTTCGAGAATGGTTTTGAAGAAGAGGAATTCCACAACTTTCTTTACTTTCTGATTGATGCAGAACTCATCTTCGGGCAGTTTGAATACGCGGTGCATTTCGTAGCCGTTGTGCACTTTGTAGTGCATCATATCCGAGAGGTCAATTCTCGTGTTCGGGAAGCGGCGGCGCATATTCAGGTACATGGCGTAAATGAACATCTGGTTGCCCAGCCCGCCAGTCATTTTTATGAGACGCATATATATAATATGTATAGGTCAATATTTTCCCAGCCGTTCGCTGATGCCGTCGCGGTAGGCCTGCCAGAGGCGCGGGATGTCGGCATAAGCCCACCCTTTCGTGAACGGGGCGGTGAGGGCGGCGGTGAGGATATAGCCGCCCACGCCGATAA
Source organism: Bacteroidales bacterium (assembly GCA_022784065.1). GTDB lineage: Bacteria > Bacteroidota > Bacteroidia > Bacteroidales > Bacteroidaceae > Alloprevotella. The sequence goes on from JALFUO010000065.1 coordinate 11,513, forward strand.
GGCCGCGCAGATAGCGCACGCCGAAGTTGCGGCCGTAACGGTGGTTGAGGTATGTGGAATTGCGTATTTGGTAAAAACGCTTCCATTTCTTTTTCTGTTCGCGCTCCGCCCATGTGTCGTCGACAAAGAACAGTTCTTTGTCCATCAGCGCATCGGGTACATAGATTAGGCTGAAACCGGCAAGGTGTGCCCGCAGGCAGTAGTCGGTGTCGTCGCAAAAGATGAAGAGGTCGCGGTTGGGCAGGCCTATTTTGTCGATAACGGGGCGCATGATGAGCGGCCCTTCAAACGCCGTGCCCGCCACGGCAGTCGGCTCTGTGACGCTTTGCTTGGCGAGTTTGCCGCGATACATCGAGGCAAAGGGATTTGTGAGGTTATACGCCGTGAAGTCGTGGCAGAACACCTTGCCGTTTTGCAGGCGGCGCGGGGCGAAGATACCAGCTTCGGGGTGCGCGGCTTGAACCTCGAGCAACTTTTCGAGGCATTCGCTTTGCGGGAACACGTCGTCGTCCATGCACCACACCGCCTCAGCTCCTCTTTCACAAGCCTCCTTGATGCCTGTATAGAAGCCGCCGGAGCCGCCTTCGTTTCCCTGCTCCACCACATGCAGCCCCGTTTGACCGGCGAGCCATTCGCCCGTGCCGTCGGTGCTTCCGTTGTTCACCACGATGATTTCGCCCAACTGGCGCGTTTGCGCCCGCAAGGCTGCCACCGTGCGTTTCAGGAGCGGCAAGCGGTTGTAGGTTACGACTACGGCTATGATATTCATCGGTCTATATATCTGTTTAATATTTATCGTCAATCTTTCCCGGCTGCGTGCTGCGGTAGGCCTGCATCAGACTGAAACATTCATCGGGGTCGAAGCCTCTGTCGGCAGCATAGGTTTCGGCCATGAGGCGGTGCATGTGGGGCGTGGCGGGCAACCGTTCAAAGTTTTTGCAACCGGCTTTTATATCGAGCGGGCCGCGGGCCATGCGGTTAAGGTCTACGAGTTCGAGCCTGAGGCCGAGGCGTTCCGTCTTATCGAAGAGTATGTTGGCGCGTCCGTAGTCCTTATGCGCCAGCCCTGCGTTGTGCAGTTTAGCAGTGAGATGTCCTATGGCGCGCAGCACTTCGTCGGCAAAGGGTATCTCTTCTTTGAACAGGTCTTCGTAACGGTAGGGGCAGGTAGAGGCGACGCTCACGAAAAAGCTGCGGTCGAACAGCAGTCCCGCCGCCGAGCGTATGTTAAGATAAGCCACCGGCTCTGGCGTGCCGATGCCCAGGTTCAGCAGGAGATTGGCATTGTCGTATGCGCGTTTTGCCTTCGAGGCGCGGAGAAATCCGTACACGATGCGGTTCACGGCAATCGGGCGGCGATATGATTTCACTACGTATGCCTGCCCCTCGTGGCTGATGACGCGCAACTCGTTTCGGCTCTTATGTATCACTCGGCCCTCTCCTCTATCGAAGCGTTCTGGCAGCGAGCGTACGAACGCTTCGAGATGCCTGTAATTGGGCGCGAGTTGCAATATTTCGGGATGTAGGAATGACATGATGAATGATGTTTTTATAATGCAGCCAGTTCGGCTGTCGCAGCAAGCGCGGCGGCGATGGTGTCGTCCATATCGTAATAGGCATATTGTCCGAGCCGTCCGCCGAACGTCACGCCGGGACAGCGTGCAGCCAATGCCTTATACTCGTTGTAGAGTGCTGTATTGCGGGCATCGTTTATCGGATAATACGGCGTCTTGCCGGGCGCATAGGTATCGGGGAACTCGTAGGTCACGGCCGTGACGGGCAGCTCCGCAAGCCTGCCGCACTCGAAGTGCTTATGCTCAATGACGCGGGTATAGGGCACGGCGGCCTCCGTGTAGTTCACCACGGCATTTCCCTGGAAATCGCTCATGGGCAGCAACTCTTCCTCAAAACGCAGGCTGCGATAATCGAGGTGCCCGAGGCGGAAGTCGAAATATTCGTCAATGCAACCTGTGAAAACGACGTGAGCGGCAAGGGGCTCCAACGCGCCGCGCTCTTTCTGGAAGTCTGTGCCGAGGCGCACGTCGACTTTTTCCAGCAAACGGTCAAACCAACCGTTGTAGCCGCCTTCCGGGATACCCTGGAAAGGGTCGTCGAAGTAATTATTATTGTATGTGAAGCGCATGGGTACGCGCCTAATGATGAATGCTGGCAACTCCGTGGCGGGTTTGCCCCATTGCTTTTCTGTATAGCCCTTGATAAGCGTTTCGTAAATCGTTCTGCCGCAGAGGCGCAACGCCTGTTCTTCCAAGTTGCGGGGCGCATTGCCCGAACTGTTTTTCAGAATGTCGGCGGCTATTTCCGCATTGATGCGCTCACGCGCTTCCTCGGGCGTGACAACGCCGAAGAGCCTGTGGAACGTGTTCATGTTGAACGGCAAGTTGTAGAGCCTGTCGCCGAAGCGCGCCAGCGGCGAGTTGATGAAATGGTTCATCTTGCCGAGCTTGCAGGCGTAGTCCCATATCTCGGGCTTGTCGGTATGGAAAATATGCGCCCCGTAGGTGTGAACGGGTATGCCCTCCGCGTGGCGGCAGTAGAGGTTGCCGCCCGTATGCCTGCGCTTATCGACCACGAGCACGCGCTTGCCCCTTTCGGCCAACTCGTGCGCCGCGACCGCGCCAAACAGTCCTGCGCCAACTATAAGGAAGTCATATTTGCTTTGCATCTCGTCTACTTGGCGGGCGTATGCGATACGCCCCTACTTGTTTTGCTTGTTCACGTGGCGGGCTTTTTGCAAAACGCCCCTACTATATCTTATCCAATCCCTTCGTAAACTTTTTCCAATAGTATTTCAGGGGGTTGGTATATTTGAGTTGCTTCCACGGGCGGCTTTGGTGCGGGCGGTGCACGACGGGAATGTCCGTGGCGAGGTAGTTTTGCAATCCGAGGGCGGGGGCGGCGTGCGAAATCGTCACGTCGTACCAGTTCTTCTCGGGATTGAGGCTGCCGAAATCGAAGCGGCGCAGGAGCTCGTGCGAGAGCAGCGAGCAGCAGAAACTGCAATGCTTCTTGCAGGGCGCGATGCCCTTGGCATACCCCTTGGCATAGAGGTAGGGATAGTTCACCGCGCCCCCGTCGTCCACCGTCACCGCCGCCATGATGCCGCAGTCGGGGCGGGCGTTGGCCGCCTCATGCAGGCGGCGCAGGGTGTCGGGGGCTACGGTCACGTCGCTCTCCACGATTATCAGGTCTGCCCCGGCTTCGAGTGCCTTGCGGCTCGCCGTTTGCAGCACGAGCAGATAGTTGGGCGAGGGGTGGTCGGTGAGGTCGGCGAGGTTCACGAGCGTGAAACCCATTTCCTTTGCCGCCGCCGCGAGCCGCGCCGTGTTCTCGGGCGTGGAGAAATCGTTGTACACGGTGAGCGCGTGCGCCGCGCCCGGCAGGTCGCTCGCGCAGATGGCGCGGAGCGTTTGCAGCGTGCTTTCTATCGAGTCCTTAACGGGCGTTATGATGTGCAGGTTGTCCATAGCCTTCTTCTACTCGTTTACTTTGCGGGCGTTTAAACGCCCCTACCCTCTTCTCAAATCTGTATAATTTGAGATATTTCTTGTCGTCGCTGCTGCGGTGGCGGCTGTCGTACACAAGTGTCGGGGCATATTGCGGATACTCCCTCTTGAAATCTTCTATCTCGTTGTTGCCGGTGAGTATCCAGCCCTCTTCGGGGGCTTGCGGGGCGCAGTCGATGGGAATGACGCGGTCGTGGAGGTAGAAGTTCACGGTAAAGGGATGCATACGGTTGGCGAGGAGCACGTCTGCGCGATAGGAATAAATCGTGCCCTCGGGGGCAAGCAGCGCGATGTGCTCCGCCACCCGTTTGTCCGACTTGGCGTTGAGCACGAGCGGCTGGTACGCGCCGTCGAGCGCGAAAAAGAGGGCGGCGGGCAGCAGCGCGCTCCATAGGGCAAGGCTGCCATGCAGCCTCGGCAACCTGTTTCTGAAAAAATAGAGCAATCCTGCCATCAGCGGCACGGCGATGACCGCCATCTGCCACCAGGCCGGCTGCTGCAAGGCGCGGAAGAAGGCAATGTTTTGGTCGGCATGGCGACCGTGTGCCGCAATGCTCTCGGGCACAAGTCCCGCAAGGATACATATATATAATATGGTGAGCGCGATGCCGAGCACTGCCACCGTGGCGCAAAACGCCCGCAGCGCACGCTCTCTCCTTCGCCCAAGCCACAGGATGCCCTCTGCCACGAAATACGACAGGAAGGGATAGAGCGGCAGCAGGTAGGTGCTGCGCTTGCTCGCCGGAATGCAATAGAACACGAAGATAACCGCCGTGCAAACGGCCGCATACAGGCGCACGGCGGGCATCTGTTTATAATATGCCTTTACTTTTTGCCAGAGCGATGAATTTTCCTTTGCCTCGCCTGCGCTTTTGCCGCGCCTGATGAAGAACGGCGAGATGAGCAGCAGCAAGGTGTAGGGAAACATGCCGGTCAGAATGGTCTGCACGTTGTACCACCAGGGGTTGATGTGCGACTCGTAGGTCATCTTTCCTATCAGGCGCAGCACGTTCTCTTCATAAATGAGTTGCAGAAACCGCTCGCCGCCGTGGGGCTGCATATAGGCGGCGCAGTACCATGCCGCGAGGGGCAGCAGTGCCGCCAATGCCACGAGCGTGAGCCGCCACACCGCACTCCACAGCCGCACGCCGCGCAGCAGATAGAACAGCCCGGCGCAGGCGCAGGGCAGCAGCACGCCCACAGGCCCTTTGGTCAAGGCTGCCCCGGCAAGGCACGCCGCCGCGCCCCAAGGCACGCCGCGCAGCCCCTGCTCCCACCAGCGATAGAGTGCCAGCAGCGCCAGCACCATAAGCGCGGCGAGCAGCATGTCTACGCGGCAGGCATAGCCGGCTCGGTGGACCTCAAAGTTTGTGAGGGTGATGAGTGCCGTGAGCAGTGCAGCGCGCTCGCTGCTCCGTTTGGCGAAGAAGGCAAACAGGCAGAGCGTCATCAGGCACAGCGAGAGGGCAGACGGAAGGCGCGAGGTGTATTCCGTCACCGCGCCCGTCAGCGTGGAGGCGACGGCGATGCACCAGTGCAGCAAGGGCGGCTTGAAGGCGATTTCCGCACCGTTGTTTACGGGCAAGATCCAGTCGCCATTGTCGAGCATCGAAACCGCCACAATCGCCTCGCGCGGTTCGCCGCGCGTGTTGAAGAGCGCGCTGCCGAGAAAGAGGAAAAAGGCCGCGATGCAGAAAAGCGCTAGCACCCACAGCGTTTTTCGCGAAAAAATATAATTATTATCAGATATATCCATTTGTTTTTCAAGCATACGTTGCAAATTTATGAATAATCGTTGGATAATGCGCAGCAAAACGCCTGTGCTTTTGCTTTTCTCGGCAAAAATTGTCACATTAACGTATGTTTCGCGCCGTTTTTCCTGCTTCGCCAATTACGCGCGTATTGAAAAACGCCTCTACGCTTGGCGGGGGCGGCATATAATGGTCTGCTCCAAAATGTCTTATACTGATATAGGTAGACACATTTAGTTTCCATTATAATCCCAAAACACTACTAAATGAGTCGTAAAAATCAGAAGTACAGCGAATCGTTCAAGTTATCAGTTCTTCGTGAGTACTATGCATGTGGCATGAGCA
>JALFUO010000036.1 GCA_022784065.1 Bacteroidales bacterium
AGCCCAGGGCAGCGCCCTGGGGGAACGTGGACCGCGATTGATACATTCGGCATTTTTGCGCCGGCGCAAAAATGCCACGCGCCGTAAGCGCGTAACCCATTAATGCCCTTAACGCCCAACGGGGCGTTGCCCCTCATAATGCAGGCTGCTCTTACAGAGCGCAACACTGTAATCAATGCAACATCGCTCCCCCGGGCGTTGCCCGGGGCTATGTGCAACAATTGGGCTTACAGCCCGCCCCACTTGTGCAGCCAGCACAGTGAACACGGCGCATGTACTGCCTTTTGCAATAGGCACTTAACGCACAAATCAACCAATTGGTCTATATAAAATGCAACTTATTTCAGGACAAGACAAACCCGTCATTAGTGACGGGTTTGAGGTGCAAACCATACACTCGCAACCTGTTTGATTACAGGCGGTTATGCAAATTAGTGCAGGGTTGACGGGTTTTTCGGGGGAATAATTGCGTAACGCGCGCGCGAGGGAACGTTCAGATGTAGGTGGAAGTCGTTGTAGATTTCTTAGCAGGTATTCAGTTTGATCGTTGGCGGTATAGGTGAGGACGAGTATTTCTATTCCTTGACTTTTGGAGAGGATAGCACAATAGAGTGCTTGGCTGTTCCGAGGTTTGTTATGTATGACATTATGAGCAATATTTCTTGGCGTATAGGTCAATTTGGGTGCTAAAAGCGTTGTAAGGCCTATGATTAACAGTTAATTATAGGCATTCAAAAGTTTTTAGCAACAAAATTGTTCAAAATTAATCTGGTTAACAATTTGAAAGCCAGTATTATGCAATTTGGTCATGCCTTAGAAAACCCTTCAAAAAACACCCAAATTGACCCATAGGCCTATTTCTTCAGGTATTTCTACGTCTTTGGTATCGTCATTTTCGGCTTGACCATCTTCCTGCTATTCGACAGCCACTATCATTGGACAACGTAATCTAATGTTCCCAACATTGCTTGTGGAATTCATTTCAGGAACGACAAACCCACTGACAATCGGCAATTCAGCTGAAAGTCAGTGGGTCTGCTTATTCTGTTGTCAATCTTGATAAGATGATTACTTAATGCCCATAAAATCACTTAGGGGCTTAATCTTAGCTATGTATGTATTAACTGACTCTTTAAGATTCGGTAGTTGCTTGAACGGTATAGGTTTTGAATTGTCAAAATGTAAGACAATATAATATGGTGCATGTGACGGCTCAAAACCATACTTTTCTAATGTTTCTTTTGTCCATATATTGAATTGACCTTTTGACTTCAGCTTAAAAAGTTGACAATCTTCACCATTGGTGTGCAGTAGTACGTACGAAAGACGTTCAAATCCAGGAGTTATGCAAAGAGAGCCTTTGGAATCACCTGCTCGCAAATAGCAAATGCCAGTTTCAACCATTTTTTCTTTGAGTCCTTTGCGACAGTGATTTATCATAACGGTAACTTCTTCGGGATTTTCAGACATTTTCTTAAGAAGTTTGTCCCCTTTTTCCTTATCTTGACACTCCATCCATCTTTTAACCCCATAATCCAAGTATTCTGAGTTCAACTCAATACCGATAAATTTACGATTCATAAGTTTTGCTGCAATACCAGTTGTACAACTACCAGCAAATGGGTCGAGAATCGTAAATCCTTCTTCTGTACATACTTTGAGGATTCGATTGAGCAGCCGTAAAGGTTTTTGTGTTGGATGCTTACCACAGGTTCTTTCCCAACCGCCAGGGCTTGGCATTTTCCAAACATCAGGCATTTCTTTACCACCATTCATTTGTTTCAACATGTTGTAGTGAAAACAATGAATTGCCTTTGGATTTTTCCTCGCCCAAACAATATATTCAGCAGAAAAGTTAAGTCTGCCCCCAAATGGTGTTGGAGGTGGATCTGATTTTTGCCAAACTACAATGTTCAGAATCTGGAATCCAAGTTCAATTAGGCATTGTTCAACGGAATAAATATTGTGGTATGTCCCACATACCCAAATTGTTCCATTGTCTTTTAGGACATCACGACATTTTGTTAACCAATCACGATTAAATGAGTTTATCTTCTCTAGCGTCGTGACTCTGTCCCATTCTCCCTTATCGCATACTTTTATCTTGCCGTTCTGTAATATTTGCTTTTGACTTGACAAAAAGTATGGAGGATCGGCAAAGATGACATCAACTTTATCCTTTATCTCAGTCAGAACTTTATTAGTGTCGCCGTGATAAAGGATAAAATTGTCGTTGTCGTTGAAATACGGAGTAATCATTATTTACCCATGAGTTCTTTTATCTTGCCATAAATATCTCGTGCTGAGACCCGATATGGTTCGAATTCAGCATAATTTCTATCATTGATATGAATCTGTCCCTCAAATATTTCTTTCTCACAAGTTGGTTCCGGACTGTCCTTTCTGTGTTGCGGAGAAATATGGACAGTCTTGAAATAACCTCCATCATGAGGTTCTTGTATCACACTTGAAGGGAAAACCCAATAGTCAATCTTATCACGCCATACTGCTATCCATACAAAGACATCACAGCAACTTGGCTTAATCTGTTGATAGTTCATATCAAACTTAGACTTGCTATTACTGGTAAGAGCTTTGTTTGCCAAAGTGTCACCACCAACTTTTTTTACAGCACGTGAAGCCTTGACTTCAACTTTGATTCCTTCAAGCATTAAATCATATTGACCTGAATAGTCTGGGTCTTTATCTTTTGAAGGCACTTCGAATTCTTCAACTAACTCCATCAAGTGTCGTTGACCCCAGGTCTCTCCAAAGGTACGAGGTGCCAATTCAAAAAGATACAAATACCTATTACGCGCTATATATTCAGATCTAATCTGCAGATAATCATTTAGGGAGATTATCTCTTTTGCTATTAAATGGGAAATAGTATATTCAAATTTGTTGAAGGGATATACAGCATACAGCTTATCAAGAACTGCATCACTTAGTTTAACCTTCTCTTCCGCCGACAATGATTGTTTGTAGGCTTCAAGTTCTTTTACTAGAGTTTCCATATCTTTTTAATATTTATTGAATTATCTCTGAGTTATATCATAGTAACCTATGTGTAATCTGTTCCTGCTCGACAGAATTGATTCCAAAAATTGAGAAAACTATTCGATCAAGTTTCTGCTTGTACTCCGTTGAAAAAGATGTGGATTGTATGTCTGTCACTAATGAACACAACTCATCATCCTGTTCTTTTGTAAGTTTAGGGAATGGTAGCTCTTGAAGATTCCCTTTTAGCACTTTTATATCAGAAAATTTTAGCGAGTAATAATAATGATAAAGTGTTGAGTTTAGCAATGCTGCAACACTTTTGATGGAAATGCTGTCAAGTTCTGGTATCAAGATGTTGGCACTATTAAGGCACAAACATTGTTTGTCATCATAAGCAACAATTGGATACTTCGCAATGAAACGATATATAAGTTTCTCTGGTGCTCTAAAGTATTCTTCTTTTGCACATTGTTGGAAATTTCCTGGGTCAAATAAAATGTACGAAGAATTGTCTTGCAGTTTGAATGGACTAACATGCTTTCCTACATAGACAGGCTCTAAACCTTCTGCTTTTTCTTTCTTAACTTTTTTCTTATTATCTCCAGTTACAATACCTAAAGCCCATGTACTATGAGATAATTTATCATTACATGAAGACTCCATCTTGCTAATGATAGATTTATCTAACTGACTAAAGGTTTCTGTTACAATGTTTCCTAATGTATAATCAGAATCAGATAATGTAACTTTATAGTTTCCACTATCACCTGTGACAATATATGTTTGTTTCCGCGTTTTCAGAGGACACACCTTTATACTGAAATAGTCAGTGAAAACGCCATCAAATCTATCCTTATAAAGGTCAATCTGATGAATTGTTGTGTTTGAAAGAATATACCTGCGGATATCGTTATGAGATTTTATTTTAAGTAAAGATGTTGGTAACAAGAAGTACAATATGCCATTCTCTTTTAATCGAGTAAGAGATTTCGCAATCACCATTGATGCACGTTCTTTCGATTTGATAAAAGGATAACTTGCGGTATATAAACCTTCTTTATCACTTCCCCAAGGAGGATTAGTGTAAATATTGTCAAACTTAAAGGGAATTTCCGCTCTATTGTTTATAAATAAATCATTGCCAAGATAGTCTAGGCAGAAAATGCGGGGATTAAACTCTATCTCACTATATTTAATAATAAGATTTGCCGATGCAATCATTACTGCAATCGGATTTATATCAAAACCATATAAATTAGAAGGGTTGTTGGTGGAAACTCCCATTAAGAAAGCCCCACTTCCACAACACGGGTCTAAAAATGTTTCGTTTTCAGATAAAGTTTTACCATTCAAGATATATTTAACAACACTTCTGTTTGTATAATACTGCCCAGTAATATTCTTTTCTCCTTCGGTTATCAAAGACTGGTAGATAAATCCTAATATATCCTTATCAGAATCCCATATACCCTTAGGAACGTCTATATTTAAACATTCCATGTTTGTATATTTTTGAAGAAAAAATTGAACATGTTTTTTCTGTAACAAACCTTTCTGAGAGAAAGCAGAATAGACAAGCGAGTACATAATGTTATCTACCGTAGATTCGACCGTAAGAACTCTTTGTAATAGCATATCGGCCTTAGAATCACTAAGATAATTTGTCGCAGTTATACGTTTCGCCGACTGGGTCTTATTTGCCCTCTTAGTCAATTTTTCCTTGGGATCACTATTCAGTTTTTTCCAGTTATATTCGGTGGCTTTGCTTATTCTTGGCATTTTTAATGAAATAATGTTGTTACTTATTTGAACACAACAGGTCTTTAACATCGACATCTAATAGGTTTGCAATTCCATTCAAAGTCCTCAAATCAGGCTGAATACTATTCTGACACCATTTACTTACTGTACTTGGAGTCTTACCAAGTTCATCGGCAAGCCACTTACCAGTTTTGTTCTTTTCAACCAAAACAAGTTTTATTCGATTGAGATTAGCCATAATATTGCAATTTATAGTAATTTGGTGCAAAGGTATCTAAATAGTATGAAAGTAATGAGTATTATCAAAGGAAATTGCATACACCATTATTATTTGACCCATAGGCCTAAAATTTTTACATCAAAATAGTGACGAAAAAAATTCCGAGAAAGTGAAAACTGTCTCGGAGATAATGGTTCGATGATTGGGGAAAATGCGGACGCGGCGCAGGGCATCACAGCGGATCCACGTCGAAATAGAAATCTACGCCCTTGAAGGCGGGGGAGGAGAGGAGCTGCTCGCGGGCGGAAAGGAGGAAGCTGCGCACACGTGCGGGGCTGTGGCCGGCGGGGAGTTTGAGCATGAGTTTGCGGATATACATCAGATGCACGCGCGCCACGCCGGGGCGGTCGGGACCCATAAGGTCGTCTGCGCTGAAAACGGCGTGCAGCAGGCGGGCATAATGGGCGGCGGCGCTTTCGCAAACCGCCTCTTTGCGGTGGCGCAGGAAGATGTTGATGAGGCGCACCTCGGGCGGGAAACGGAAGGCGCGGCGTTCCGCGAGCTGCGTGCGGTACATGCCTTCGTAGTCGCCGCGCACCACTTGGTCGATGACAGGCACGTCGGGCTGGCGCGTCTGCAAGATTACCAAGCCCTGCTTGCCGCGACGGCCGGCGCGGCCCGCCACTTGCGACATCATCTGAAAACTGCGCTCGTGAGCGCGGAAGTCGGGCTGCGAGAGCATTTGGTCGGCGTTGAGTATGCCCACCACGTGGACGTTGTCGAAGTCAAGGCCCTTGGTCACCATCTGCGTGCCGATGAGGATGTCGGTGCGGCGGTGCTGGAAGTCGTCGATGATGCGCTCGTAAGCGGTGCGCGAGCGCGTGGTGTCGAGGTCCATGCGCCCGATGCGGGCTTCGGGGAAGCAGGCTTTTGCCACGGCCTCTATCTTCTCCGTGCCGCAGCCTATGTCGCGCAGTTCCGTACCGCCGCAGGCGGGGCAGACGGAGGGCACGGCATACGTGGCGCCGCAGTAGTGGCACACGAGGCGGTGGATATTTTGGTGGAACGTGAGGGTCACGTCGCACCGCTGGCAACGCGGCGTCCAGCCGCACGCGTGACATTCGAGAACAGGTGCATAGCCTCGGCGGTTTTGGAAGAGAATCACCTGCTCTTTCGCGCTGAGCGCGGCGCGGGTCTCCTCGAGGAGCGCGGGCGAGAGCGGCGTCTTCATCAGTTTCTTACGGCGCAGTTCCTTCACGTCGGCCACGGCGATGGCGGGGAGGGGCACGCCTGAGAAGCGGCTGCGGAGCGTGACGAGTCCGTACTTGCCCGTCTCGGCGTTGCGGTAGGTCTCGATGGCGGGCGTGGCTGTGCCGAGCAGCACCTTTGCTCCGGCGAAGCGTGCTAGCACGATGGCGGCATCGCGGGCGTTGTAGCGCGGCGCGGGGTCTTGCTGCTTGTAGCTCGTTTCGTGCTCCTCGTCCACAATAATCAGTTTGAGATTTGAGAATGGCAGGAATAGCGAGGAGCGCACGCCGAGTATGAGGGGAAAGGCGCGGGGAGAAAGCTGCCGCTGCCATAGTTCCACGCGCTCGGCATCGGGAAACTTGGAGTGGTAAACGCCCATCTGCTCGCCGAACACGCGCCCGAGGCGGGCGGTGAGCTGCGTGGTGAGGGCTATTTCGGGCACGAGGTACAGCACCTGCCCGCCAGCCGCCAGTACCTCACGTATGAGTTCGATGTAAACCTCGGTCTTGCCGCTCGACGTTACGCCGTGGATCAGGCAGACTTCTTTTTCCTGCCAAGCATCACGTATCTCATCGCAGGCTTTCTGCTGCGCCTCGCTCAGGGAGCGCGTGAGGGCGGAGGGTATGGCCTTGTAAGCGGCGAGGCGCTCCGTTTCCACCTCGAAACTCTCCAAGAAACCGCGCCTGCGCAGGGCAGCGTATGCGGCGTCGCTGCCTGCTTCGCCCTGCGTGAGCGCTTGCTTGCTGACGCTTTGCAGGAGCGTGTAGTTTTTAAGACTGAGGGCGGCGGCGCAAGCAGAGAGGTCGAGATAGCGCAACAGGAGTTTCTCTTGCGCCGGAGCGCGGCGGAGCGCATCGAGGGCATCGTTGAGGGCCGTTTCGTCGAAAAGGTGCTCTGCCAGCCGGCAGCGCGTTTCGCGGCGCGGCTTGAACGCGGCGGCCATGCGCTCCATCACCTCCGCTGCGCCCAAGGCGAGGAGGCGGCGCACGGCGGGCAGGAGGTTGCTGCGCTTCATGGCCTTTTCGAGGTCGGCGATGCTGATGCCACCCTCGCGCGGCAGGGCGGCGAGCAGGGCGGCATCGCGCGGCGAGAGCGTGTCGCCGTCGGCAAAGTCGGGCTGCCGGGCCACGATGGTCTCGCTGCTGGGCTTGAGGCCGGAGGGCAAGGCGGCTTTGAGCACCTCGCCTTCTGTACACATATAATAAGATGCCATCCATTGCCACAGTTGCATCTGCAACTCATTCACCACGGGCTGCTCGTCAAGCAGTTCCTCCACGCTTTTGAGTTTTACGCCGTCGGCAGGTGCATCATTGTGGAGGCGCAGAATAAGTCCCGTGTACCGCCGCCGCACGCCGAAAGGCACGACTACGCGACAACCCGCCTTTGCCCGCTCTTCGAGGGCGGGCGGCAGCAGGTAGGTGTAAGCGCCTGGGGCGGCGAGGGGAAGGAGAATATCGGCGAACATGGAAATTGGAACGATTTTAGTAAACAAGTAAACGAGTAAACAAGTAAACAAGACAGAAATGTCGTGCAAGCGAGCGCAATTAAGTTTACTTAAATTGCCGAGCGCAGCCGACATTATGTAAATGTCTTGCTAATTTATATTCTACATGAGAAACTTGTCTCGTCTACTCGTTTCCTTTGAGATTTTTGCTTTTGAGATTTTCGGCTGCACTCGGCATAGCCCGAACAAGTTCTTAAAAGTGCGATTGCTCGCCATGGCAAAAATCGAGTAAACTCGATTTTGCTCATTTGGCTTAACGCAATCGTTCGGCTCTGCTCTCGCTTGCACGAAAATTTCCTTGTAAACTCGTCTACTAATAAACGAAGAAAAATTTTGCCCGCAATATAATAGGGTTGGAGGAATGGCGGAGGGTTACGCGCTTATCGCGCGTGGCATTTTTGTGCCAATGGCGCAAAAATGCCGAATGTAATAATCGCAACCTACGTTTCCCCGGGGCGTTGCCCCAGGCTGTGGGCAACCATTGGGCTTACAGCCCGCCCCTACGCCGTAAATTGCGATTACGAAACTACCCCTACTTGTTAAACACGCGGGTAAACGACTTGGGGCATTCGGTTTCGAAATGCAGCAGCTGGCGCGTAATGGGGTGATAGAAACTGAGGCGGAAAGCATGGAGGGCGAGGCGGCCGATGGGGTTGTCGCCGTTGCCATACTTGATGTCGCCGCAGACGGGGCAGCCGAGGTCCTGCGCGTGGACGCGGATCTGGTTTTTGCGCCCCGTTTCAAGTTTCAGTTCGAGGAGCGTATAGCGTCCGTTGGTGCGCACGGTGCGGTAGTGCGTGATGGCATACTTGCCGCCGCCAGGGTCGCTGGGCGAGGAGTAGGTGAAATATGCCTTATTGTCTTTCAGCCAACTCTCCACCGTGCCTTGCGGCTGCTGCGGCTGGCCCGAGACGAGGGCGTAATAGCGGCGGTCGGCCACGATGTCGCGCCAGTTGTGCTCCAAAATCTGCTCCGCTTCGAGCGTCTTGGCATAGATGAGCAGGCCGGAGGTGTCGCGGTCGAGGCGATGCACCACGTGCGCCCGCTCCTTGATGTGGCATTTGTGGAAATAATCGTCGAGAATAGTCTTGACGCAGAGCGAATGGTGCGAGGTGGCCATCGAAAGGATGCCGATGCTCTTCTCAATAACCACGAGGTGCTGGTCTTCGTAAATCAGTTTCACGAAATTGCTCCGCAACTCCGTTTTGGGCTTCGACTTGCTGATTTCCACGGTCATACCGGGGCGCAGGGCGAAGTCGTAGGCGCGTGTTATCTTTTTGTCAACGAGCACGCCGCCGCCCGTGAGAATGGCCTTGGCGCGGTTGTGGCTGATGCCGTTGAGCGATTTCTTGATGAAAGGAAGCAGCGTGTCGTCTTCCTTGACTGTGAAGGTTGTGTAGCGGTATTGTGCGTTGCTGCGCATGATTGTGAAGGGTATGATGTGTTCAATAAAATTACGCGTAGATTGAATTGAATAAGACAAAAACAATCAAAACCGCTTGTCCTGCGTGGGCCTGTCGGCTCGCCTTATCGGATTAAGCCCCAGCCTAAAAGTCTGCCGACTTTTGTCAGGTGCTTAATCCGCTAAGGCTGCGGTCGGTACCCGCCCGCCCACACAGGACAAGCAAAAAACAGGAAAAAGTTGACGTTTACTTTTTGCTGTAAATAGTAAAGAAGAAAATGCTTTACTTTTTTCTGTTTTTTGCTTGCGTCGTTTGAAGCGGGCGGGCACCGCCCGCAGCCGCAGGAATTAAGGGCGAGCGTGAGCCGTGAGGCTCACAGGCTCGGCGTTAAGACCGGCGGCGTACCCTTGGGCTTCAAACGAAGCAAGCGGTTTTTATGGTTTTTGTCTAAAATCCATTTGATTAATACAACCCATAGGCTTATAGAATGCTAAATTCTAAAACTGCATCGTGATGCGTCCGTTGATTTGCAGTCCGGTGAGATAGTTGGGCACGGCGTACTGCGTGTTGCTGATGTCGGTGACCCAGTAGTAGGAATTGACGTTCTTGATGCCCAGGAGATTGAAGGCATCGAGGCCGAGCCATACGTTCTTGAAAATTTTGCCGAAGCCGTGCTGAATGTGCCGGTCCTCGTTTTTGACGAGTCGGTAGCTCATGCCCACGTCCACGCGCTTGTATGCCGGGGCGCGGAGCGTCTGCTGGCTGCGCTCGCTGCGCGGCGGGCCGAATGGCAGGCCGTCGGCAAAGGCGGCTTTGAGCGTGAAGCGCCAGCGCGTACTGCCGGGGAAGTAGTCCGTGAAATAGAGCGACACGTTGTAGCGTTGGTCGGTGGGGCGCGGTATCCACACGCCGTCGATCTTTTCTTTCGTGCGCATCAGCGAGAACGTAATCCAAGAGTCCGTGCCCGGCACGAACTCGCCGAAGAGCTTGAAGTCGATGCCGGCTGCATAGCCCTTGCCCACGTTGCGGCCGTAGTAGACCACGCGCACATTGTCTACCGTGTAGGGAATAAGGTTCGACAGCGCCTTGTAATACGTCTCCACCGTGAAGCGGAAGGGGCGGTCGAAGAGGCGGAAGGTGTAGTCGCTGCCGAGGACGAAGTGAATGGAACGCTGCGACTTGATGTTGCGGTTGAGGTTCACCGTGGCCGCGCCGTGGAAGAGCGTCGTGTCGCGTATCTCCTTGTAGAAAGGTGCTTGGTAGTAGAAACCCGTGGCGAAGCGGAACGTCCACTTTTCGGCCTTGGCGGGCAGGAAGCCCACAGACAGGCGCGGCGAGAGGAGCGTCTCTTTGTTCCAGTCCCACGACGTGAGGCGCAGGCCGTAAGTCAGGTTGAACAGTCCCGCCTTCGTCTTGAAGCGCCACGTGTCTTGCGCAAAGGCGTTCCAGCGGTTGTTGGAGAGGTCGCTCTTGGCGCGCAGGCTGTAAATAAGCGAGAGCACGTCCTCATCGTAGGGCAGGGAATAGCCCATAGAATCGCGCATCTCCCACTCGCGGGCATTTTCCTTGATGCTTTGCCGCTGCCATTCCACGCCTGCCTGCAAGGTGTGGCTTTTGAAGCGCGTACGGAATTTCAGAGCCGTGTTGAACACATTGGCCCGCAGGCGGTTGCGGGCATGCTCCATATAAGTGCCCACGCCGAAATAGTCGGCAGAAATGGCATCTTCGAGCCAGTATTCGCCACTGATGTCGTAGGTTTCCTCTTCGCGCGTGGTGAACGAAGAGCATTGCAGGGCGAGGAAGGTTTCGGGGTTGAAATGATGCGTGAGCGTGGCAGAGCCGAAGAGCGTTCGGAAAGCGTCTTGCTCCTTGCCGTCGAAATACACCTTGAACGACTTGGCATTTTCCATCGTGCCGAACTTCGTTTCGCGCTCCTTGGGCACAAAGTCGTAGCGGTTGTCGCTAATGTTGCCGAGCACGTCGAGCGACCACCGCTTGTTGGGCCGCCAAGAGAAGAACGCCTGCCCGTCGATAAAGTTCGGGCGGTATTCGGCATCTGTGTCGAGCGTGCCGAGCAGGTAGCGCGTGGTCTTGTAGCGCAGCGACGCCATAAGGCTCACGTGCTTATTGCCCCAGCCCACGTAGCCGCCGGCTCCGAGCGCGGAAGCCTGCACCGAGGCCTCAAACTCTTGCGGACGCTTGTAGGTGATGTCCAAGACCGACGACATCTTGTCGCCGTAGCGCGCCTCGAAACCGCCGGAGGAGAAGTTGATGCTTTCCACCATATCGGGGTTGATTATCGAAAGCCCCTCTTGCTGCCCCGAGCGCACGAGCATCGGGCGATACACCTCCACACCATTTATATATACGCAGTTTTCGTCGAACGAGCCGCCGCGCACGTTGTATTGCGAGGACAGTTCGTTGTGGGTCGATACGCCGGCCTGCGTGGCAATGATTTCTTCAATGGCGTTGCCCGTGGTGGAGGGCATGAGTTTCGTGTCGGGCACGGCGATGCGCTCCGTAGAGCCGAGCCGCAGGGATTGCGCCTTGACCACCGCCTCGCCGAACTCCTGCATGCCGAACGGCGGCAGCACGACGTCGATGCGCACCGAGTCGCCTGGCGAGCGCACGAAGCGCTTGCGCGTTTCGTAGCCTATCATCGAGTAGACCACGGTTACCGTGTCGGCCTTGCTGCAATAGAGCGAGTATTCGCCTTTAAGGTTCGTGACGGTCAGGGCTGCCTGTCCTTTCACCCTGACGCTTGCCAGCTCTATCGGCGTGCCCGCGTCGTCCTTCACTGTTCCGAACACGCGGCAACGACCTCCCTCGCTCTGCGCAAAGAGCAGCGAGGGGAGCGTCAGCAACACGGCCGAGAGCCAAAGCCGAAAGGCGGAATTCATGTTTTTGAGATAATAAGAAAACATCTTTTAGAATGGCATTTCCTCGGGTGGCGGCACGGGGAAGGGGTCTTCGTTGGCGGGCGGCGCGGCGTTGATTTTCGAGCCGATGGCCTCCTCTGCGCCGGCGGCGGGAATATAGTTGTCGTCCTCGGGATTTTCAAATCGGGCAAACTTTCCTTTGAAGCGCAGGCGCACGTCGCCCACCGAGCCGTTGCGGTGCTTGGCGATGATGATTTCAGCCATGCCGCGCAAGTCGCGCCCCTTTTCGTCGGTGTAGAGATGATAATATTCGGGGCGGTGGATAAAGAGCACCATGTCGGCGTCTTGCTCGATGGCGCCCGATTCGCGCAGGTCGGACAGTTGCGGACGCTTGCCTTCCAAGCCCTCACGGCCTTCCACGCCACGGTTGAGCTGCGAGAGGGCGAGGATCGGGATATTCAGTTCCTTGGCAAGGCCTTTGAGCGAGCGGCTAATCTTGGAAACTTCCTCCTGGCGGCTGCCAAACTGCATGCCCGAGGCGTTCATGAGCTGCAAATAGTCGATCATAATGAGCTTCACGCCGTGCTCGCGCACGAGGCGGCGGGCTTTCGTGCGCAACTCGAAGACCGAGAGCGACGGCGTGTCGTCTACGAAGAGCGGCTTGCCGATGAGGTCTTTCACCTTATAGTCCAGCTGCCCCCACTCGTAGGGCGCGAGCTGTCCGCTCTTGATTTTCTCGCCCTCAATCTCGCACACGTTCACAATCATGCGGTTAACCAGCTGCACGTTTGCCATTTCGAGCGAGAAGAAGGCCATAGGAATCTGTTGGTCTACGGCGATGTTCTTCGCCATGCTCAGCGCGAAGGCGGTCTTACCCATTGCGGGGCGTGCGGCGAGGATTACGAGGTCGGAGTTTTGCCAGCCGGAGGTTATCTTGTCCAACTCGTGGAAGCCGCTGGCGATGCCGCTCAGGCCGTCGCCGTGCGAGGCTGCCTTTTGCAGCATATCGTAGGCTTCCTTGATGACGGGGTCGATTTGCGTGTAGTCCTTTTTAAGGTTCTTCTGCGAAATCTCGAACAGTCCGCCCTCGGCTTCCTGCATGAGCTTGTCGATGTCCTGCGTCACGTCGAACGCCTTTTCTTCAATGTCGCTCGTATAGGTGATGAGGGCGCGTGCCGTGGCTTTCTGCGCAATGATGTTGGCGTGATACTCGATGTGGGCCGACGAAAGCACCATGCCGCTCAGCGCGGTGATGTAAGGCGCGCCGCCGGCTTCCTCAATCTTGCCCATGCGCTCCAGCTTATCCGTGACGGTAAGGATATCCATGGGCTGGTTCTCGATGTTGAGGCTTTGGATTGCTTCGTAAATGATTTGGTGGCGCGGGTCGTAGAAGCTTTGCGGCTGCAAAATCTCATTGACGCGGAAATAGGCATCGCGCTCTATGAGCAGGGCGCCGATAACGGCCTTTTCGAGGTCCACGGCCTGCGGTTGCAGGCGGCCTTCCGTTTCGGGAGCGGGCTTGCTGCGCCGTGTGCTTTTGCTGGAATTATATGGAGGCATATATTATTATATGTGTATTCTTTGGAAAAAATTTTTCTTCCTTTAATCGGATGAGACAAAAACAATCAAAACCGCTTGTCCTGTATGGGCCTTACGGCTCGCCTTATCGGATAAACCCCGAGTCTGAAAGTCTTTCGACTTTCGTCTCGTGCTTTCTCCGCTAAGGCTGCGGTCGGTTCCCGCCCGCCCACACAGGACAAGCAAAAAACAGAAAAAAGTAAAGCATTTCGTCCTTACTATTTACAGTAAAAAGTAATCGTCCACTTTTTTCTGTTTTTTGCTTGCGTCGTTTGAAGCGGTCGGGCACTGACCGCAGCCGCAGGGATTAATGGCGAGCGAAAGCTCTGCTTTCATACTCGGCGTTAAGCCTGGCGGCGTGCCCTTGGGCTTCAAACGATGCAAGCGGTTTTTATGGTTTTTGTCAAAACTTATAACATATTCAACCCATAGGTTATTTATTCCCCCGCCTGCCTTTCGTAGCAGCCCATATCGGGCGCTTCGTCGGCGAGGCGGTTTTTGCCCAGGCGGTCTTCGGGATAGGTGAGCGCGGAAAGTTCGGCGTTGCCCTTGTTGAGCGCACGCGAGGAGGACGAGAGGTTGAATTTGTAAATCAGCCGGTCATCGTCGAAAGCAGGCTCGAAGCCGTCGGCGCGGTCGGCAGAGGTGCGCCCGTCGCCGTCCCAAAGGCAATCCATGAGCCGCTCGTCTTCGTAGGGCGGCGTGTTGAGCAGGCAGTTGAAGAAGCGGTACTCGAAAGCGTCCTCCGTGTAAGCCGAGTGGTTGCCCATGATATCGTCGTCCTTATTGCCCGTCACGATGCAGTTGATAAAGTCGAGGCGTTCGAGCGGCGTGCGTTGCTCTCCGAGATAGTTGGAGAAGTCGAGCGCCACGCCGTAGCCGCCCGTAAAGGGGTAGAAGCGGGCGATGGTGCAGTGGGCAAACGTGTTGTCGCCGCCGTGCAGCTCCACGCAGTTGCCGCCGGCGTTCGTGATTTGGCAGTTGCCCACGTAGATGTTTGCCATCGTGGCGGTGAGGCAGTTGTTCGTGGCGTTGTGCAGGATAGAGTTTTCCATCACTAGCTTCTCGCGCGTCAGGTCGCCCGCTTCGAGCGTCAGTCCCGTCTTGGAACTGTGCAGGTCGAGGTAGTTGATGTAATTGCCATAGCTTTGCGCTTTCAGCGTAACGCCGCCCCATTGTCCCGGAACGCGGTCATAGGGCTGTCCCTCAAACATATTTTCGAAGCGGTCGCCGCGCATCACTACGGGCTTGTCCAGCGTGCCGAGCACGAGCAGCGTGCCGTAGACTATGAGCCGCGCCTCGCCGTGAAAGTAAAGCCTTGCGCCGGCAGGCAGCGTGAGCGTCGCGCCCTCTGCCACTACGAGGCTGTCCTTGATGCGGTAGGGGCGGACGGCGTCGAGCGTGCGGTCTTCCGTGATCGGCGTGCCCGGCAGATTGATGACCGACTGCCCCGTAGCGGTGAGCTTCACCTTTTGCACCGCGCCGCCGCCCGTCTGGAACACGAGGCGGTCCTCGTGGCGCACCGGCTCGTCCGTGTCGAGTTGCGGCGTGTTGGCAAAAAGGTAAATCATGATGCTGTCCTTACCCATCACTTCAAAGTCCGTTGCGCTGCCGCCAGCGAGCGGCGTTCCGTCTACATTCACCTTGAACGCCGAGCCTGCGCCGCCTTCGAGGTAGACGCTCGGCAGGGCAATGGTCTTATCGGTGGGGTTGTAGGCAGTGAGGCGCACCGTTCCCGTAGGCATTCCGCTCACAATGGTGTCAAACGCCACGGAGTCTGCCGAGAAGTAAAGGCGGTCGTCGGGCGATGTGGACACGTCCTCGTCCGAAAGGCACGAGGCGAGGGAGCAGAGCAGCAGGGACAATAATATAATAATGGGTAGTGGGCGCATAGAGCGTTGTAAAAGCCGGGGCGCATCGCCTGCGCCCTTTCTCGGTACGCAGGCAACGCGCTTCCGTTGCATTTTTATTTATTAGGAATATTTACAAGAATGTCGAGCAGATGATCCCAAACCATTTGCACGGTGGGGATAAGCAGACGCTCGTCGGGCGAATGCACGCCGCGCAGCGTAGGCCCGAAGCTCACCATGTCGAGGTGGGGATATTTCTCGCTGAACAGGCCGCACTCCAAACCGGCATGTATGGCGAGGATTTTCGGCTCCTTGCCAAACAGGCGCTTGTAGCTTTCCTCGGCAATCTTCACGATGACGCTGTTGGGGTTCATCTTCCAGCCGGGGTAGCCCTCGTTGGTCTCCACCTCTGCGCCGCCGAGGCGGAAGGCCGCGCGGATTACTTCGGCCATGTACTCGCACGCGCTGCCCACGCTGCTGCGCTGGCTCGTGGTTACCTCCACGATGCCGTCGAGCTTGTGTATGCTTGCAAGGTTTGAAGACGTTTCAACCAGCCAGTCCAAGTCTTGGCTCATCGCGAACACGCCGTTGTGCACGGCTTGCAGCGAGAGCAGCATGGCTTGCGCCGTCTTGCGGTCGATGGCCTTGGCAGCGGCGGGCTGGCTTTCGAGGTAAAACTCCATTTCCTTTTCCGTTACGGAATATTCCTCCGCAGCCTGCGCCGCCAGCACGTTGAGGTCGATGCGCATCTGCTCTTTCTCGGCAAACGGCACTGCGCACACAGCGTAGCCCTCGCGGGGAATTGCGTTGTGCAGGCCGCCGCTCTGAATGTCTACGAGGCGCAGGTCGGTCTTTTCAAGCTCCGCCATGAGATAGCGCACGAGCAGTTTGTTAGCGTTGGCGCGTTTTTTGTTGATGTCGTCGCCCGAGTGTCCGCCCGTCAGCCCCTTGACGCCGACTTTGAAGCAGAAATAGCCTTCGGGCACGCTCTCTTCTTCAAATTTGAAGCGGGCCGTGGTGCGCACGCCGCCGGCACAGCTCACGAACATCTGCCCCTCGTCTTCTGAGTCGAGGTTGATGAGGAAGTCGCCTGTCATAAAGCCCGGCTGCAAGCCCATTGCGCCCGTCAGGCCCGTTTCCTCGTCGCGCGTGAAGAGGCACTCGATTGGGCCGTGCTTGATGTCGGTCGATTTGAGGATGGCCATTTGCATGGCCACGCCGATGCCGTCGTCTGCGCCGAGGGTAGTGCCGCGTGCCTTCATCCAGTCGCCGTCCACGTAGGTTTGGATAGCGTCGTTGTCGAAGTCAAACTCCACGTCGGCGTTCTTCTCGCACACCATGTCGAAATGGCTTTGCAGCACCACGGTCTTCATCTGCTCGCAGCCCGGCGTGGCGGGCTTCTTGATGAGCACGTTGCCCACGGCATCGACGAGCGTTTCCAGCCCGAGGCTTTCGCCGAAGGCTTTGAGGAAGTCTATCATCTTTTCTTCCCTCTTTGAGGGGCGAGGCACTTTGTTCACCTCTGCGAAGCAGTCGAACACGACGGCCGGCTGCAAATTTTCTTTTCCGTTCATAGTTATTTATTTTCTTGTTCTTGGTTTATGGTTTCGGTTTCTGTTTCTTGTTCAATCGGTTCGCTGTCAATTATTTCCTTATCCAGTTCCAGCATCTTGTTCGACCTTTTCCTCGATACGGCATACCACCAAACGAAGCACGCCGCCAAGGGCACAAGGAAATATATGGCAACTCCTCTAATTGGCGTGAGGAATCTGTAATACCAAAAGTAATAGGCAAGGAAATGATAAGTGAGAAAAATAAATGCGGGTTCTATGAATGCAGATTTCCGCGCATGAGGGTAGGCCTCTCCGTCGAACTTGTAATGCGCGTAATGGTAGCCGGCGGACATGCCGCAAAGCATATACATCGGCATAAGGAATACCGCCAAATAGAAAAGCATCAGCAGGAAAAATTCCAAGGTTATGCCATAATCCGTTATGCTAATACCCAGATGCACCATGCTTTCCATCAAGCCGAAACCAAGACCCTGTGTCGCGCCGACCATTACGTAGTCGTAACGATATTTCATGGCAAAGTTCTCTTTCTCCAATAAATTCGCAGGAGCAATGGTCGACACGCCGCAATAAAGCATTGGCACAAATATGATGGTAAACAACGCATAGCGGGAGAGGAGCTCCATGGAGGTGAAAGTGCGCTGCGCCGTCGATGTTCCCATGATGAGCCAATTAATCACAGAAAAACATAGCATACACACACACCCTACAAAGCAAAACCCGGCATACAAGCCTGTCGACATCGGGGAAAAGGTTTCTTTCCTCGGTGAGCGGTGGGAGATATACCACAGCAGGATAATTGGAATGATTAATGCCGGAAGGACTCTTATGTCTACACTTTTGCTCATAGTTTTCGCAGTTGTACTGAATAATTATAACGCTTTTTCTTCTTAATTATTGTACCTTTTCTATATTATATTTGTACGCGCGCGGGGGAAAGTTGATGCCGCGAGGCTGAATTGGTTATATCTTCATACTGACTTGCACCGAAATATCGTTTTTCCACGCCGAGGCTATGCGGTCGGGGCCGCTGCTTTGTTCCGAGCGGTTGAAATAGCGCAGGGAGGAAAGGCGCAGGGCGAGGGAGAGCCACGGGGCAGGGCGGTAGGCGGCGAGGGCTGTCCACTTCATGCCGTGGTAGAAAAAGGAGGAAAAGGCGGCGGCGTGGGGCAACTGCGGGTCGTAGGCATAGACGGCAGACGCGTAGTCGTCGGTGAAGAACACTGCGCCGAACCCGCCCACGCGCCAATGCTTTCCTGCGGCATAAGCCCCGCGCAAGTAGCACAGCCAGCCAAAGGTGGCCGCTTCCGTCTGGCTCGCCGCAAGTGTGAGGTCCGCACCGCCGCGCACCTGCAACCTATCATCGGTGTAGCCGGCTTGCAGACGGGCGCGGTGCTTCTGCACATATTCCATATAGGGCTTGTGCCCCGAAATGTCGTATTGCCGGGTTTTGAAACGGTAACGCGCCAGCAGTTGCCAGTGCCTGCGGAACGTCCATTCGCCCTGCGCTTGCAGTTCCAATCCGTTGGAGGGTTGCGAGGCACGATATACGGGATGGGGAAAACGAAACAGGTCGATGTAGGCGGAATAAAGCCCCCGGCGACCGGCACGAAAGGCGGAGGAGAGCATCAGCCCCGTTTCGTTTGTCAAAGATGAGGCTTGCTGCAACGTCTGTCCGAGGAAACTGAAATAGCCGGGGCTGAAATGCCTGATGTCTGCTTGCAGCGACCAGTCTTTCGGGTGGACGAAGCGCACGATGTTGCGGGTGGCGATGTGCGCGGCGTGGTCGAGTGCCGTTTCGCCCTCGATGTGCCAACGCCCGAAGCGGGCGGCGTAGTCGAGCGAGGCATTGCCGCAGGTCGTTCCCCGAAAGGTGTCTGCCGTGTAAGAGCGCAGTTCGGGACTGTAAGGCAGGGCGAAGTGCGTCATTGCGCCGTTGAGGCTCACTTGGAAGCGGTCGTGTCGAAACCCCACGCTGCCGCCCGCGCCGAGGCTGCGCAGATTGCGCTCGCGCTCCATTTCGCGGATCGTGCGGTGCAGGCCGGTGGTGAGGATGCTGCGCACCGTGTCGCCGTCGAGCCTGGCATCGAGGCGGCGAAGGGAGGCAAAGGCCGTGGCGTGCCAATGCCCGTTCTGATAACTGAGGCCTGCGCCGCGCAGGAAGCGACATTCTTCGGCCGAGGTGTGCGGGCGCAAGTTGTGTGGCAGTGCCGGTGGGTTGCCAGCCGCCATGGAGCGCGTGGCATAAAGCGCATTGCCGGCCGTAAGTCCCAGACCGAACCGCACTTCATAGTCACCCACATAGCAGGTCAGCCCTTTGATGCCGCCTATCTCGGCATAGCCCGACAGGTAGTCGTAGGGGCGATTGCCCAAGCGGGCGAACGGCTCGCCGCCGTCCTTGTCGGCGGTTAGTCCGAGGCGCAGCAGTCCTTTGGCTTCATAGCGGTAGCGCAACACATTGCGCATATTGTTGCCCCAATACACAGAGTTGGGATTTTTGTCATATTGCGCCCGGTCGATAGGTTTGTATGCGTCGCGCTTATATAGCGGCACGTCCAAACGGGTTTCGAGCGCGTGCTTGCCGTCTTTGAGTCTCTGCCACAGCGAGCGCGGTTGGGAGACGGGCGGTGCGCAGGTGGCAAAGAGGTGGAAGAAGTGGCGCGTGTCGAAATGCCAGCCCGGCACGAACATCAGTTCACCCAGCGAGCGCAGTCCGCCTTTCCGTTCGCGGTAGGCGAGGAGGGAGTCGGCTTGCGCCTCGGTTACGAAAGGGAGAAGCAGGAGTTCCGAGCGCGTGGCGGCGTTCACGTCGAGCGGTGCGCGGTGCAGTTCCTCAAACAGCGCAATCCGTTCCTCCGTATCAGTCTCTTCGCCGTTGCCGTTCAGGTAGTTGTCGATGAAGTCCGCCCATGTGAGGCTGTCGCCCTCCGCGATGTTTTGAGCAAAAATACTGCCGCCCGGGAATAATGGCTGCAAAAGGAATATACTCGCGGCAATCGTAGCGAGATAAAGGCGTTTTGCTGGTAGAATGCGCATTATGATTAAGGCAGGAAACATCTAAAAATAAATAGAGGCGCATTGTTGAGCGCCTCTGATTGATAACGGGTTGATGATGCTGCGAAAGTTTGGGAAGGGTCGGGTTTGTGGCGGCCTGAAAGGCCAGTTGCTGCCCATAGCCCAGGGCAACGCCCTGGGTGGAAGGGACGCATTGATAAAAGTGTCGCGCTCTGTAAGAGCAACATCCTTTATGAGGGGCAACGCCCCGCTGCATTGCAAGTTACGCGCCTTGGCGCGTGGCATTTTTGCGCATCGGCGCAAAAATGCCGATTGTCTTGCTTATTGCGTAGTCTACCCGGGGCGATGCCCCGGGCTATGGGCAACATTTGGGCTTACAGCCCGCCTCAATTATCTTCCAATCTTATTTTCCCAGGTTAAGCGAGCCTGAGCCTATCATCTGTCCGTCGGCAAAGATGTGGGCGGTGTAGCGTCCGGCGCCGAGGAACTCGCTGACGGGCACGTACATCGTGATGCGTACTTCCTGCCCCGTGTATTCCACGTTCTTTGCGGCAGAATATTCAATGTTCTTATTTTCGTAGGCAAAGGTGCCGCCGGGATTTACCACCTGCTGGTTGGGCTTCATCATGCGCACATAAACCATGCGGTTGCCGGCTTCGGCGGTGACATTGCGGGTAATGGTGAAGGAAACGCTGAAGCGGCGTATGTCCTTGCTCTTGCGTGCCGCCTTGCCGTTGTTTTTGAGCGGCTCGATGCTCACGGCTGTGGCGTTGAGCTGTGCGGCGATGGCCACCTTTTCCGAAAGTCCCGCGTTGCGCTCGTTCAGGCCCGTTATCTCGTTTTTGGAGCGTGCGGCATCGGCGAGGGCGGCGTCGCGCTCGCCCATGAGGGCTTGGTTGAGCTGTTGCAGCGAGTCAACCTGGCGGATATAGTCTTTGAGCACCTCGCGCACGGTGGCGAGTTCCTTTTTCAGTCGGAGTATTTCGGCCGCGCTGGCGTTCTTCACGTTTTTCAGTTCTTTGAGCAGGCTTTCTGCGCGGCGCTGTTCTGCATCGAGGCGTGCCACGAGGCTATCGTCGCGGATTGTTTTCTTCATCTCGCCATATTGCAGCGCAAACTCGGCGTACTGGTTTTCCATTTCCTGTTTGTCGAGTTCGGCAAGCTGGCGCAGTTCTTCAAGTTCCTTTTCTTTGTCTGCCAGTTTCTTGGAGTCGGAATTGCAGCCCGTGAGCGTGGCAGCCAAGCCCAAGGCGGCGAGGCAAAGCGCGGGTAATAGGCGGAGGTGTTTCATTATGATTATGCGATTATTGTTCAATAGTTTTACTTGCCTCATATTCGGCACGCGCATCTTCGTAGAAAGCGGCAATAGAGGCATTCATGTAAGGCACGAGCCACAGGAAACCGATGCCGAAGGTGAGGAGGCAGAGAATGCCCCAGCCGATAAAGCTCAGGTAGAGGCAGAAGAGTTTCCAGCGGCGGCCTTGCATGATTTCGCAGCTGCGGGCGATGGCCTGCTTGGCGGTAAGTTCCGGCTCGTCCATAATAATATATGGCGTAAGGGCATAAGAAAATGCCTTGATGATGCCCGGAATGATGAGCAGCAAAGTCCAGAGGAACGTGAAGAGGTTTACGAGGAAAAGGGCGCAGAAAACGCGTGTGTAGCGGCCGCCACGGAAACCGTCGAAGAGATTTTCAAGGTCCACGCTTTCTTCACGGTGGTTGCGCAAGAGGCTCACCGTCAGTCCCCAACTGAGCGGCAGGGCAAGCAGGGTAAGCAGCACGGATAGGGTTGACAATGATTCCGATGTCAGCGCATTCTCGGGCGAAAGTACCTTGAAAAGGTCGCCTACGCTGCCCGGAATTTGCAGCAGCGCCTGGATAACATATAAAAGGAACGTCATGAGCACGAATGTGCCCCATTTGCCTTCCAGCCGTTCGCGGGCTTGGGCGCGGAGTTCTGAATTGAGTTGCATGATAAAGGGAACTTGTGAGTTTCAGACAAAGAATGTTATCTAAATCCTTATTCAATAATCGTAATCCAGCCGTGGCGGTCGGGCTCGATGCCGTATTGAATGTTGCGGAGCGTGTTGTAGAGTTTCGTGGAAACGGGGCCGGGTTTGCCGTCTTTGGAAATCACGTAGCTATTGCCGTTTTCGAGGTCGTCAATCTTGCCTATTGGGCTGATAACGGCGGCCGTGCCGCATGCGCCTGCCTCTTCAAACGTGGCAAGTTCTTCTTCGGGAATAGGGCGACACTCTACCTGCAGACCCAAATCAAGGGCGATTTGCTGCAAACTCTTATTGGTGATAGAGGGCAGGATAGAGGAGGATTTCGGCGTGATGTACTTGCCGTCTTTGATGCCGAAGAAATTGGCTGCGCCGCATTCGTCGATATATTTCTTCTCTTTCGCGTCGAGGTAGAACTCGCAGGCGTAGCCGTTGTCGTGTGCCAGTTTGTTGGCGCGGAGGCTCGCGGCGTAGTTGCCGCCCACCTTGAAGCGTCCCGTGCCGAGCGGTGCGGCGCGGTCGTATTCGCGCACGATGACATAGTTGTTCGTTGAAAATCCGCCCTTGAAGTAAGGGCCTACGGGTGTTACGAACATCAGCAGCAGGTATTCGTTGGCGGGTCTAACGCCCACCTGTGGGCCTGTGCCGATGAGTAGGGGACGGATGTAGAGCGCGGCGCCCGTTTCGTAGGGCGGAATGAAGCGTTCGTTGAGGAGAATGACGCGGCGCACCATTTCGCAGAACTTGTCGGTCGGCATTTCGGCCATCAGGATGCCTTGCGCCGTGTGCTGCATGCGTGCTGCGTTTTCTTCGATGCGGAAAGCGCGGATTTTGCCGTCGGGGCAGCGGTAGGCTTTAAGGCCTTCGAAGGCCTCTTGCCCGTAGTGCAGGCAAGTGGCTGCCATGTGTATGTTGATGAATTCGGAGGAAGACGTTTCGATTTCGCCCCATGCGCCGTTGCGGTAGTAGCAACGCACGTTGTAGTCGGTGGGGAGGTAGCCGAAGGGTAGATTAGCCCAGTCGATATTAGGTTGTTGCATTGTATTATTTGGTTGAAAAGTTGTTGCAGTGCGCGGCAAAACGCCTCTTTCTGCGCAGCAAAGTTACGTATTTATTATATAAGGCGCATCAAACGCCTTGCATTTTTGCTGCTTTGCGGCCTTTATTTCCTGTTCAGCCAATAGAGCCGCCGCGGCTCGCTCATCTTCTCGATGGCATAGCGGAGCGCGGTGCGGGGCAGGGCGCGGTAGTGCGTTTCAAGGTAGCCTTCAAGCACGTCCTCGTTTTTCTTCCATATTTCGCGCAGCATCCAGCCCACGGCCTTATGGATTAGGTCGTGCTTATGACCAATTAGGGCGGAGGCTATGCGCAGAGCGTCGTCAAACTGTCCGCAGCGAATGAGCATCCAGTTGGTCACCATTGCCACACGCTGCTTCCAGAGGTTGGCATCGGCGGCGAGGCGGTCGAGCAGACTGCGGTCGGGCATGGTGCCGTCGGGGAGGGGAAAGAGCAGATAGATACCGAGGATTTTCGGGCACGACATATCCACGAGGTCCCAATTGTTCGCGCTTTCGAGATGTGCAAGATAGAAGTCGGCGATTGCTTTCCGCCTTTCGGCAAATGCCGTGCGGGGCAGGCGGCGCGAGGGCGTGGCGGCTTTCATCTCCTCCACGAGGAGCAGCAGGCCGCAGAGGCGCGCTTCGTGCCACGGCGAGGCGAGGAGCTTCTCTATTTCGGGAAACGGCGTTTTGAGGCGCGCCATTTTCACCACGCTTCTCGTTTGCGGGCATTTAAGTCCGAGGAATTGGTCGCCGTGGCCATATTCTCCTTTCTTCGTCTTGAAAAATTTCATCAGCATCTCCCTTTGCTGTTCGTCGGCAAAGAGCATCAGAGCCTCCGTGATGTCGGCTGCGTTGTAGGTGTTGGGCATAATTTTGAGTGGTATGTCGTGAAATGATGAGTAAAATATCAGGTCTCACGAGTTGGGGCGTTTTGCAAAACGCCCGCCGAGTGTGCCGCATGGCTTTTTAATGAGGCAATTATTTACCGGGCGTTTTCAAAACGCCCCTACTCGTGAGGCATACATCCCGATGCCGAGAAATTGGTCGCCGTGGCCATATTCCCCTTTCCCTGTCTTGAAGAATTTCATCAATATCTCTCTTTGCTTCTTGTCGGCAAAGAGCATCAGTGCTTCCGTGATGTCGGCTGCGTTGTAGGTGTTGGGCATAAGTTGAATGGTAGGTTGTGAAATGATGAGTAAAATATCAGGTCTCACGAGTAGGGGCGTTTT
>JALFUO010000007.1 GCA_022784065.1 Bacteroidales bacterium
TAGGGGCGTTTTGCAAAACGCCCGCCGTGTGCGCCGAATGGTTCAATAAATAAGTCAACCATCTTCTGGGCGTTTTGCAAAACGCCCCTACTCGTGAGACCTTAATCGTTGACGAAATCGTCGGATTAGTTTGCCAAAAGGCGTTTCACGGTGTCGGCAATGGCCTTGCCATCGGCGCGGCCGGCGAGTTTCTTGGAGGCTGCGCCCATCACCTTGCCCATGTCCTTGGGCGACGTTGCGCCCGTTTCGGCGATGATGGCTTTCAGTTCGGCTTCGAGATCCTCGGGCGTGAGCGCCTTGGGGAGGTATTCCTCAATGACGGCAGCCTGTGCGGCTTCTTCCTCAGCGAGGTCGGGGCGGCCCTGCTCGGTGTAGAGCGCAGCCGTGTCGCGTCCCTGCTTTGCCAGTTTGGCAAGGATTTTCAGGGCGGTGTCGTCGGCGAGCGTATCGTTTGCGCCCGGGGCGGTCTTGGCCTCGATGAAGTATTTCTTAATGTTGCGCAAGGCTTCCAGCCTTACCTTGTCCTTCGCCTTCATGGCGGCGACAATGTCTTTGCTTACTTGTTCAAAAAGTGCCATTTCGTATGTAGCGTTATGTTGAATTTGCTATTGTTTCGCAGTTCCCCTGTTGCAAATGCGGTCGTAGTCTTCCTTGCTGCGCCGCGCGGTTGGCACGCGCTCCATTTCTTCGAGCAAAGCCTCGTTGCTGAGGTCGTCGGTGCCAATAAGGTAGATGCGGGGGCGGGGCTTGGTGGGCTTGCCGTATAGGTTGCCGTAGAACGAGATGAGGCGCTCGCCGCCGTCGGCCGAAATGATGTCGCCGGGTTTGGGGCGCTGCTCTTCCGCCTGCCGCTCCGATTTGTCGTAGAGCCCGAAACCCGAAGCGAGAATCGTGATCTTCACCCTCTCGTCCAGTCCGTTGTCGGTGGCAAGCCCGTACTTGGTGATCACGTCGGGGCGGAACTTCCTCATAAAAGCGTCCAACTCCGAGAGTTCCTCAATGCTGAGTGGCTTGGCGTTGGAACTCGTGATGCTGATAATGATTTTCTTGGAATTGAAAATATCGTTGTTGTTGAGCAGCGGCGAATGGAGCGCAGCGTTGATGGCCTTCGTGACGCGTTTTTCACCCTCGGCATAGGCCGTGGACATGATGGCCACGCGCCCATTACGCAACACGGTGTCGACATCGCAGAAGTCAAGGATCATGGTGCCGTGCATGCAGATGATGTCAACGATGCTCTTCA
Organism: Bacteroidales bacterium; assembly: GCA_022784065.1. Classification (GTDB taxonomy): domain Bacteria; phylum Bacteroidota; class Bacteroidia; order Bacteroidales; family Bacteroidaceae; genus Alloprevotella. The sequence continues at coordinate 1,244 of JALFUO010000007.1, forward strand.
CCGCCGTAAGCAGCGTGTCGTCGGCGCGGCGAAAAGCGTTGTAAACGGAAAGTTCGGGATAGATATCGCGCAGCCGCTCGTTGTTGATGACCAGCAGCGCGTCCACTTCCTTGGCGAGGGCGTATACGCCGTCGAGCGCCTTGTTGATGCGCGGCGTAAGCTCGAAGAGAAAAGGAATGGTGACCACGCCGATGGTGAGGATGCCGCGCTCGCGTGCCTCTCTGGCAATGATGGGCGATGCGCCGGTGCCCGTGCCGCCGCCCATGCCGGCGGTGATAAACACCATCTGCGTTTGCTTGCCCAGCATGGAGCGCACAGCCTCGATGCTTTCTTCGCAGAGTTCCCTGCCTTTTTCGGGATTGCCGCCCGCGCCGAGCCCCGGACCGAGCTGCACGCGGTCGGGCACGGGAGAGTCGTTGAGGGCTTTCTTGTCGGAGTTGACGATGGTGTATCGCACGTCCATAAAGCCCTCGCGGTACATGTGCGCCACGGCGTTGCCTCCGCCGCCGCCCACGCCGATTACCTGGATAATGGCAGGCGTGTGGGCGTTGGCCAGTTCGATGATCGGCTCGTCAAAAGCGGAATTCGGCATATATTATTTATCCAAAGTTAATCACGGCGCCGGCGGCTGCGCTTTCCGGCTCGATGGCCACCGTGCCGAGGGCTTTCGCCTTAATGTCGGCAAGCACTTCCTTGCTGCGCTTATAAGTAGGCGTAAGCTCCACCATGGAAATCACCTCTTCATTGTCGAGGTCGTCAAGCCCGAACAGATAGAACTTGGGACGGCGGCGCTGAATGCCCTTCTTGTCGGAACCGCCGTAGAACTGGTCGCGGCGTTCCTCGTATTCCTCCTGGCGCTCCTGCTCCTTCTGGCGGCGCTGTTCTTCCTCCGCGTCGAGCTTTGCCTGAATGCCCGGCACGTTGCTGATGCCGAAACCCGTGGCGAGGATAGTGATTTTCACTTTCTTGTCGAGCGAGGGGTCGGTGGAAAGTCCCCACTTCGTTTCAACGTCGTCGTGGAACTTCGACATAAACTCATGCACCTCGTTCATCTCCTCCATCATCAGCGTGTCGCCTTCCTTTTCGGCGCAGAAAGAGATAGAGAGCAGCACCTTCTTGGAGTTGAAGATGTCGTTGTTGTTGAGCAGCGGCGAGTGGAGCGCGGCTTCAATGGCCTTGCTCACGCGGTTCTCGCCCTCGCCGAAGCCCGTAGACATGATAGCCACGCCGCCGTCTTTGAGCACGGTGCACACGTCGCGGAAGTCGAGGTTGATGATGCCGTGCATCGTGATGATTTCGGCAATCGACTTGGCGGCGATTGAGAGCGTGTTGTCGGCCATCTCGAAAGCCGAGAGCACATTCAGTTCGGGATATATTTCGCGCAGCCGCTCGTTGTTGATGACGAGCAGGGCGTCCACGTGCTTGGCTATTTCCTCCACGCCATCGAGTGCCTGGTCAATCTTGCGGTTGCCCTCGAAGCGGAAAGGAATGGTGACGATGCCCACGGTGAGGATGTCCATCGCTTTCGCCTCGCGGGCAATCACGGGCGCGGCGCCGGTGCCCGTGCCGCCGCCCATACCGGCGGTGATGAACACCATCTTCGTGCCGTCGTTGAGCATATTGTGAATGCTGTCGATGCTCTCTTCGGCAGCCTCGCGGGCACGCCCCGGGCGGTTGCCTGCGCCGAGGCCTTCCTTGCCGAGCTGCAGGCGCACGGGGACGGGAGAGTCGGCAAGTGCCTTGCTGTCGGTGTTGCACACCACGAAGTTCACGTCGTGAATGCCCTCGCGGTACATGTGGTTCACGGCGTTGCCGCCGCCGCCACCTACGCCGATTACTTTAATGATGGAGGGCGTGGTGGAGGGAATGCCCATATCTATAAGGATATCGTTTTCGTCCATAGTTTCGATTGTTTCTATTGTGGCTATATATAATATATATATTGTGTGCTCTTTTTTATTCTTTCTCTTCAACGAGGTCGCCGAGCGTCTTTTTCATCTTGTTGAAGAACTTGCGGAAGCCCTCAGAGCGTTTCTTTTTCTTCTCTTCTGCAAGGCGTTGCTCCTCTTCGAGGCGCAGGCGTTCGGCTTCTTCCTCCTCGCGCTTGCGCTCCTCCTCTCTCAGGCGTTCTTCCTCTTCGAGGCGCTTGCGCTCTTCTTCAGCCTTTTGCTCCTCAGTGGGGAAGATTTGCGGCTGTGCCGTGCCGAGGTCGCCGCCGCAGCAGTTCTCCGTGCCCTTGTCGATGAGCGCAATGGCGGCGAAGAACGAGCCGTCGCGGTTGAAGTCGGGCACGTCTTTCGGCGGGCGCACTTGCAGGTTGATATTGCGGACAAAGCGAATCTTATCGAAACCCGTCACGGTCTCGAAGAGTTTCTTGATGTTGCGCATATTAGACGCGCCGCCCGTTACGATGAGGCCGCCGATGAGCGACTCCTTCGTGTATTTGGAGAGCGTAATCTGATTATTGATGTTCATCACAATCTCCTCCTCGCGTGCCTCTACCAATCCGCAGAACTCTTCAAACTTCACGCTGCGGCCGTCGTTCAACTGAATGGCTGCGGCCTGCGTTTCGTCTTCGTTGTCCGCAATCGCCGTGCCGTACATCAGTTTGAGTTTCTCAGCCTCGTCGTCTTCGATTTGGAGCGACATGATGTCGCGGTTGATGTTTGCGCCGCCGAGGGGAATGGTGGCCAAATGGCGCAGGAGGTTGTTCTTGTAGACGGCGACGGAGGTCGTTTCTGCGCCCATGTCTATAAAGACGCAGCCCGAGCGGCGCTCCGACTCCGTGAGCATCGTGTCGGCAAGTGCCTGCACGGTGATGGGAAGGTCGGCAATGGCCACGTTCGCGCTGTGGAAGCAGTTGCGGATTTCTTCCTTGACCGACGAGTTTGCCACAATGTTGAGGTAGCGTCCCTCGATGCTTTCCGTGAGCATGCCCACGGGTTCGTTTTGCAGCTGCGTGCCGAGCTTGAACTCTTGCGGTATGGCTTCGAGAATGTCGCGGTCGGGCGTTGCGCTGGAACGGTTCTCGTCGCTGATGGAATCAATCATCTCCTGCGTCACCTCCATCTTAGAGCCGAGGTTGCGCACAATGGTGTTAGCCACGGTGTGCATGCCCATGCCGCCGATGCCCACATAGACGCGGCAGATGTTCTTTTGGAGTTTTTTCTCCAAGCGCTCCTTGATGTTGAGGATGCACTGCGACATCTTGTTGATGTTGTTGATGCGCCCCTTGCGAATAAAGGTTGTGGACGGCTCTTGCGCCAGTGCCAGCACCTTGATGCCGCCGTCGGGTTCTTTTTTACCGGCGATGGCCGTCACTTTTGACGAGCCGATTTCTATCGCCACAATGAAATTGTCCGGTGTTGCCATATATGCTTATTTTTTTGTTTTTCGTTTTTTGCAGATAATTTGGTTGGGGTGCTCCACATTGAGGGCGGTGTATTTGTTCCAGCCCACTTGCGGCATCACTTTCGTATAGAAATTCTTCAAGTTCTGGAATTTGCATTCGAGGCTGTCTGCCGTGCCGAAGAAAATCACTTGGTCGCCCATGCGCGGCGTCAGTTCTATCTTCTTGTCGGGGCGCACGTAAATCTGCTCAATCTGATTGTCCCAAAACTCATTGTTCTTGAAATAAAGGCCGAAGCGCACGAGGCTCTTTTGCGCAAAGTTGCGGTCAATGTTGCCCGTAGCCACCACGAGATCCGCCACATAGCCTTGCGGATTCATGGCTTTCCCGTTCGCATCGAGATAATAGTTGTCGCCGTCGTTGCCCATGACGCGCAGCAACGGCAGGCGCTGCTCGATGAGCACGTTCAGGGTGTTGCCGCTCGTCTTGTAGCACACCACGGAACTGATAAACGGGTTCTTTGTAAGCGCCTCCTCAATCTTCTGGCAACTGATTTCGTTCATCGGCCGCCCCACGGGATACAGGCGGGCCTTCTGCAACAGCCGCTCTGCTTCCGAGGCGGTGATGAAGCCCGCGTGCAGGCTGTCCGCCACAGTGAACGTGGCGTGGCGGCAGATGCTGCGGTCGCTCTCGCCGCTCAGCCTGATAAAGGCAAAGATGAGGTAAGCGCCGAGGCAGGCAAGCAGAAGAAGTTTTCCAAAAGTTTTCATGTAAACCCGTTTACTGGTTCGCTAAATATTTTTCTTTAAGGATTTCGGTAAACAAGGGCGCATAGTCGTCCACGTCGCCTGCGCCGAGCAGGATCAAGACATCGAAGTCCTCGTTCTTGATAATGGCGGGCAGGTTTTTCTTCTCTACGATGCGCTTCTTCATGTCGGGGCGCAGGCAGTCGAAGATGATTTGGCTCGTCACGCCGGGAATGGGCTTCTCGCGGGCGGGGTAGATTTCCGTGAGCAGCACCTCGTCGAGCAGCGAAAGGCTGTCGGCAAAGTCTTTGTAGAAGTCGCGGGTGCGGGTGTAGAGGTGCGGCTGGAATATCGCCGAAATCTTGCGCCCTGCAAAGACCTCGCGGATAGAGAGAATGCTCTGCCTGATTTCTGCGGGATGGTGCGCGTAGTCGCTGAGGAATACGATGCGGTCGGTTTTGAGCTTGAAGTCGAAACGGCGGTCAACGCCGCTGAACGTAGCCATGGCCTGCTTGATTTCGCCTGCGCCTGCGCCGGCCAGCTGTGCCAAGGCCATTGCGGCGATGCCGTTTTCAATGTTCACGCTCACCGGCACGCCGAGCTCAACGTCCTTAATCGGTTCGATGGGCGAAACGAGGTCGAAGACGATGCGCCCGCCGCCGATGCGTACGTTCTCGGCGTGGAAGTCGCCCGCCTCGCGCGAATAGTCGTAGCGGCGCACGCCCTCCTGCAGGCGTTCCTTCATCTTCAAGCCGCGATGAATCACGAGTGCGCCTTCGGGACGGATGAGCGAGGAATAATGCGCGAAACTTTCCAGATAAGCCTCCTCCGTGCCGTAGATGTCGAGGTGGTCGGCATCGGTGGCTGTAATCACCGAGGCGTAAGGACGCAGATGATGAAAAGAGCGGTCAAACTCGTCGGCTTCTATCACCACAAAGTCACTTTCTGCATTTAAGAGGTAGTTCGTGCCGTAGTTTTTTGTGATGCCGCCGAGGAAAGCGTTGCAGCCCACGTGGCTTTGATGCAGCAGATGCGCGGTCATAGCGGTCGTGGTGGTCTTGCCGTGCGTGCCTGCCACGCAGAGGCCGCGCATGGAGCGCGTCAGCGTGCCGAGCAGCTGCGCGCGCTTTTGCAACTCGAAGCCGTTTGCCTTGAAATAATTCAGTTCCTTATGGTCCTGCGGAATGGCAGGCGTGTACACCACCAGCGTATGCTCCTTGTCGCGGCAGGCGGCGGGGATAAGGTCGGGGTTGTCTTCGTAGTGGATATCTGCACCCTCGGCGCGGAGCTTTTCCGTGAGGGGGCAGCTGGTGCGGTCGTAGCCCGCCACGATGTAGCCTTTGGAAAGGAAGTAGCGTTCCAAGGCACTCATGCCGATGCCGCCGGCACCGATGAAATATATGGATTTGAAATTCATAGTTTATCGTTTTTCCGCCAAGGCGATGACGATGTCGGCGATGTCGTCGGCGGCGTTGGGCTTGGCCAGTTTCAAGATGTTTTCGGCAAGCGATTTCAACTTAGCGTCATCGTTCACCGTATTGATAGCCAGCGGCAGCAGCGTGCGGCGGGCGTTGTCGTCGGGCACATAGATGGCGGCGTCCTTTTGCACGAGTGCCAATGCGTTTTTTGTCTGATGGTCTTCCGATACGTTGGGCGAGGGCACGAGGATCACGGGCTTGCCCAGCAGGCAAAACTCGGAGATGCTGCCCGCGCCGGCTCGCGAGATAACGAGGTCGGCGGCGGCGTATGCCGTAGCCATGTCGGAGATAAAGTCTGAGAAATAGAGGTTTTCGGGTTTGCCTCGGCGGCTCATCTCTTCGTTGATTTCTGCGCTGTAATATTTGCCCGTCTGCCAGATAAACTGTACGTCGGTCTGGGCCTTGATAAGCGGCAGGTTGCCGAGCACGCTCTCGTTCATGGTGCGTGCGCCGAGCGAGCCGCCAATCAGCAGCACCGTGCGCTTGCCCGGTTGCAGGCCGAACGTTTTCACGGCTTCTTCTTTCGTACATTTGGGCGCGGCAAGACCTGCACGCACGGGGTTGCCTGTCAGCAGAATGCGGTCGGCAGGGAAGAAACGCTCCATGCCGTCGTAGGCAACGCATATTTTCGCGGCTTTCTTCGCCAGCAGCTTATTCGTCACGCCGGCGTAGGAGTTTTGTTCTTGCAGCACGGTGGGCACGCCCATCGACTCCGCCACGTTGAGGGTCGGGCCGCTGGCATATCCGCCCACGCCGACTGCCACCTGCGGGCGAAAGTCTTTAAGGATGCCTGCCGCCAGTCTGCGGCTCTTTATGATTTTCATCACTACGGCAAAGTTCTTCCAAAGCCTTTTGCGGTCGAAACCGGCAATGGGTAGGCCTTTGATATCATAGCCTGCGGCCGGCACGCGCTGCATCTCCATTCTGCCTTCTGCACCGACAAATAAAATCTTGGCTTCGGGGCGTTTGCGCCGAATGGCATCGGCAATAGAAACGGCCGGGAAAATATGTCCTCCCGTGCCTCCGCCGCTGATGATGATTCTTAGTTCATCGCTCATAGCTATTAATGTTGTCTGTTACAGCGCAAAATTAGCAATTATTTCTTGCTTTACATTAGCAGATAGTAGCTTTTTTTGAAACTTTCTGCTATGAAAATGCCAAAAACGAGCCCGAGCCGCGCAAACTCCTTTTTGCGCGGCTCGGGCGAGACTGTATGTGCAGGGTTTTAGCTGACCTTTTCGAGTTTCTTGATAATCGAGAAGATGAAGAGTGCGCTGAGCAGGCAGATGCCGGCGAGCACGCCCCAAATGATTGGCAGCGAGACGTTTGCGCCCCACAGCAAACCGGGCACCATGACGAGCTGGTTGCCGATAGCCGTGGCGGCAAACCAGAGGCCCATCATAAGGCCGGCGTATTTGGGAGGTGCCACCTTGCTCACAAAACTGATGCCGATAGGCGAGAGCAGCAGTTCGGCAAAGGTAAGCACGAGGTAGGTTTCGATGAGCAGGTTGGCGCTTACGCGGGCGGGGTCTGTGCCGGCGGCGATGGCGTTTGCTTGGTCGATAGGATTAAGCAAACCCATAGACCCTATGAGCATCAGGCAGAAAGCTGCGGCTGCCACGAGCATTCCGAGGCCGATTTTGCGCGGGCTTGAAGGTTCTTTGCCAATGCGTCCGAGCCAGCCGAAGAGTGCCACGCTCACGGGCGTGAGAGCTACGACGTAGCAAGGGTTAAATTGCTGGAAGATAGGCGCTTTCACTTCGATGCCCTCGGGCGTGATGTTGGTGTATTGCCAACCGAGGTAGGCAGCGGCTGCCACGATGAGGGCGGCGCTGATGCCTTTGCCCTGTGCGCTCTTGTTTTGGAACAGGCCGAACAATCCGTAAACGATGAAGATGCAGGCTACGAGGTTGGTCACGTCGAAGGCCATGCTTTGCAGTCCGAAGGATTGCGTTTCGGTGTAGTCGCGGGCAAAGAGCGTGAGGGTGTTGCCGTTTTGGTGGAATGCCATCCAGAAGAAAATCACTACGGCGAAGACGAGGCAGAGGCAAACGATGCGTTCCTTGGTTTCTTCCTTTGAAAGTTCGGGGGCGGCGGCAACTGTTTTGCCTTCTCCTTTCGCGGCCTTGTCTTCAGTGGCGAGTACGTGCTTGTAGGTGCCGCTCGTCAGGTAGTAAATGGCAATGGAGACGATGAGGCTCACGCAAGCAACGGCGAAGGCGTAATGGTAAGAGTCGGCCTCGCTTGCGCCGAGGCTGGCCTGCGCCCATTCCATAATCTTAATGGCGGCTGTCGGGGCGAACATCGCGCCGATATTGATGGCCATATAGAAGAGGCTGAAGCCGCTGTCGCGCTTGTCGGCATATTGGGGCGCGTCGTAGAGTCGGCCCACCATGACTTGCAGGTTGCCTTTGAACAAGCCCGTGCCGAGGCTCACGAGGATAAGGGCAAGTCCCATGGCGATAATAGCCATATAATCGCCGCCCATGGGAATGGAGAGCAGCAAGTAGCCGATGAACATGATGAAGATGCCCGTCGTCACCATTTTGCCGAAACCGAAACGGTCGGCTGCGATGCCGCCGATGACCGGCAGGAAATACACGAGCATCAGGAATGTAGAATAAATACCGCTAGCAAGTCCCGGTGCGAACCCGAAGTTGGCTTGCAGATAAAGCAGGAATACGGCCAACATCGTGTAGTAGCCGAAACGCTCGCCCGTGTTGGCAAGCGCAAGTGCCCATAGGCCCTTAGGTTGTCCTTCAAACATAGTTTTTTTGAGATTTTTGAAAATGATTATTGATTGAGTTTATTGCGATTGTTTCTGCTGTGAGGCTGCGGCTGAAAGTTCTTCGGCGAGGAAGGGTGCGGTATGCCCTTTGCCCCAGGCCGCGATTTCTTCGGGCGTGCCGCAGGCTACCACCTGTCCGCCGCCGCGTCCGCCTTCGGGTCCCATGTCGATGATGTAGTCGGCCGACTTGATGACGTCCATGTTGTGCTCGATGACGATTACCGTATTGCCTTTGTCCACAAGGCGTTGCAACACGCCGAGCAGCACGCGTATGTCCTCGAAGTGCAGCCCCGTGGTGGGCTCGTCTAATATATATATGGTGTGCCCCGTGTCGCGCTTAGAGAGTTCCGTGGCCAGCTTCACGCGCTGGCTCTCGCCGCCCGAGAGCGTGGTGGACGATTGCCCGAGTTTGATGTAGCCCAAGCCTACGTCCTGCAATACTTTTATTTTGTGCAGAATGCCCGGCACGTTCTCGAAAAACTCGACGGCTTGGTTGATAGTCATGTCCAGCACGTCGGCAATGCTTTTTCCTTTGAAGCGCACCTCGAGCGTCTCGTGGTTATAGCGTTTCCCGCGGCAGGTTTCGCAAGGCACGAGCACGTCGGGCAGGAAGTTCATCTCAATGTTCTTGTAGCCGTTGCCCTTGCAGGTCTCGCAGCGTCCGCCTTTCACGTTGAAAGAGAAACGTCCCGGCTTGTAGCCCCTTATTTTCGCTTCGGGCAGATTGACAAACAGGTTGCGAATGTCGGAGAATACGCCGGTGTAGGTGGCGGGATTGGAGCGCGGCGTGCGTCCCAGCGGGCTTTGGTCCACGGCCACCACCTTGTCCGTCAGTTCGATACCCTCGATGCTTTCGTATGGCATGGGCTCTTTGAGCGATCGGTAGAACTTTTGCGAGAGAATGGGCAGGAGCGTTTCGTTGATGAGGGTCGACTTGCCACTGCCCGATACGCCTGTGACGCAGATGAACGTGCCGAGCGGAAACTCTGCCGTCACGCCTTTCAGGTTGTTGCCCGTAGCCCCGATGAGGCGCAGCGTGCCCGTGCCTTTGCGCCGCGTAGCGGGGATTTCTATGGTGCGGCGGCCGTTCAGGTAGTCGGAGGTGAGGGTAGAGGCTTTCAGCATCTCGCCGGGTGTGCCGGCAAATACCACCTCGCCGCCGAGGCGGCCGGCACGCGGCCCGATGTCCACGATATAGTCTGCGGCGAGCATCATCTCCTTGTCGTGCTCCACCACAATCACGGTGTTGCCGAGGTCGCGCAGTTCTTTGAGCGAGCGGATAAGCTTCGCGTTGTCGCGCGAGTGCAGGCCGATGCTCGGCTCGTCGAGAATGTAGAGTACATTCACGAGCTGCGAACCAATCTGCGTGGCGAGCCTGATGCGCTGGCTTTCGCCGCCCGAGAGCGTCACGGAAGAGCGCGAGAGCGACAGGTAGTCGAGGCCCACGTCGAGCAGGAATTGCAGCCTCGTGCGTATTTCTTTCAAAATCTCGTGTGCAATTGCGCGGTTTTTCTCAGAAAGCTGCGGCTCGATGCCGCCGAGCCATTCTTGCAGTTCTGCAATGTCCATGCGGCTCAGTTCGGCTATATTCTTGCCCGCGAGGCGATAGGAGAGGGCTTCGCGGTTGAGGCGCGTGCCGTGGCATTCGGGGCAAACGGCGTCGCGCGAGAACTGTTCCGCCCAGCGTTGCGCGGCGGCAGTCATTTCGCTGTCGGCCATTTGTTGCAGGTATTTGCCGAGGCCGTCGTAGGTGAGATAGAGGTCGTTGGTGGTGCGTGCCGTGTCGGCAGGAATGCGCAGCTGTTCGGCCGAACCGTTGAATATTTCCGCCAAAGCCTCTTCGCCGACGTCCTGCAAGGGCGTGTTGAGGTCGCAGTCGTATTTAGCCAAAACGGCTTCTATCTCCCAGAAAATCGCCGCGTTGCGATATTTCCCCAAGGGCGCAAGTCCGCCCTCACGTATGGAGAGCTTGGGATTGGGGATAACCTTCTCTTGGTCGATGACGCTCACCGTGCCCAGCCCTTTGCAGTGCGGGCACGCGCCTTGCGCCGAATTGAAAGAGAAGTTGTGCGGCGCAGGCTCGCGGTAGCTGATGCCTGAGACGGGGCACATCAGATTTTTGGAGAAATAGCGCACGGCGTTCTTGCCTTCCGCCTCTGCGTCCTTGTCGTACACCATCATCAGCCCGTTGCCCTGCGCGAGGGTATGCCCCACGCTCTTGCGTAGCCGCTCCACGTCCTTTGCGCTGACTTTGAGTTTGTCCACCACCACCTCGATATCGTGGTTTTTGTAGCGGTCGAGCTTCATACCCTGCACCGCTTCGCGCAGTTCGCCGTCCACGCGCACCGTGAGAAAGCCTTTCTTGCGCACGGTCTCGAAGAGTTCCTTGTAATGTCCCTTTCGCGTGCGCACCAGCGGCGCGAGCAGCAGCACTTTGCGCCCTTCGTAGTCCGTGAGCAGCATATCCACGATTTTCTCTTCCGTATATTTCACCATCGGCTCGCCCGTCACGTAACTGTAGGCCGTGGCGGCGCGGGCGAAGAGCAGGCGCAGGAAGTCGTAGATTTCGGTAATGGTGCCCACTGTGGAGCGCGGGTTGCGGTTGGTGGTCTTTTGCTCGATGCTGATCACGGGGCTGAGGCCGCTTATTTCGTCCACGTCGGGGCGGTTCACGCTGTCGAGGAAGTTGCGGGCGTAGGCCGAGAAGGTCTCGATATAGCGGCGTTGGCCTTCGGCATATATCGTGTCGAAGGCCAGCGAACTCTTACCGCTGCCGCTAAGGCCGGTAATCACGCTAAGGCTGTGGCGCGGCAGGGACACGTTGATGTTTTTCAGGTTATGCTCTCGCGCACCGATTATATTGATGTGTCCTGCCGGGCTGTGCGCCTCGGTATGTCCTTTGATTTTGTCCAATGTTTGTTTATTAGTAGACGAGTTTACAAGGAAATTTACGTGCAAGCGAGAGCAGAGCCGAACTTGTTCGGGCTATGCCGAGTGCAGCCGAAAAACTCAAAGAAAACGAGTAGACGAGACAAGGATGTCTTGCTAATTATATTTAAGATGAGTAACTTGTCTTGTTTGCTTGTATACTCGTTTACTTGTTTACTAAAAGCACATTCTGCTTATTGCGCCGTGGTGCTTTCCGTATATCCGCGCAGCACGTTAATCACTTTCTTGTATTCGTACTTTTTGCCGTCGGCACCCTGTGCCTGCACGTAGAGATAGTAGCCGCCGTCGGGCGCATCCTTGCCGCCGCACTTGCCGTCCCAGCCGCCAGCCGGGTCGGTCCATTCGTAGAGTTTCCTGCCGTTGCGGTTGAACACGATGGCCTTGAACGATACGATGCTGCGGTAGCCCTCTTTGGCTTTGAACACGTCGTTGATGCCGTCGCCGTTGGGCGTGAAGGCGTTGGGAAATTCCAGCAGCGACTCGCTGATGGTGATGCTGAACGGCTCGCCGCCGTCGCTTTGGTCGTATTCAATCACGTCGTCGCCGTTTACGAAACTCACCAGCAGCGTTACGGTGAACGTGCCGCTTTCGGCAAACGTGTACGTGGTGGTTTCCTCGTAGCGCGTCAGGAAAGGAGCGCTTTCTCCGGCGCGGACAAACCGCCACTCGTAGCGCGGCGTGTATGCGCCGAGGTCTTTCGGGTTGGCGCGGAACGTTGCCGTCATAGGCGCGTCGCCGTTGAAACTCGTTTCTTCGGAAGTCTCTCCCTTATTGTTCGTCACGGTCATAGTCGGCTCTACCGAGGGCAGTTCGTCGTTCACCGCGGCTCGCACGCCCGTGGCGATGCAGAGCATCAGGAGGAATATGTAAAGCGTTTTGCCGTTCATACGTCGCAATTTTCCGCAAAATTACTATTTTCTTAGGTTACAGGGCTTGGTAACGGTGAAAAATGTAAGAAAGCGCATCGGCAGGCGGAGGCGCAATTATCGTGCAAGCGAGTGCAAAAGAGCTTGCTCATATTGCCGAGCGCAGCCGATAATATTGAATTATCGTGCAAGGCGAGTGCAAAAGAGCTTGTTCATATTGCCGAGCGCGGCCGATAATCTCAAAGCAAATAAAACGAACCAATGTGCACAAACGCCCGGTAAATGTTTGGGGGGGGCTGTAAGCCCAAATGTTGCCCATAGCCCAGGGCAGCGCCGTGGGGGAACGTAGACCGCGATTGATACATTCGGCATTTTTGCGCTGGCGCAAAAATGCCACGCGCCGAAAGCGCGTAACCCATTAATGCCCTTAACGCCCCACGGGGCGTTGCCCCTCATAATGCAGGCTGCTCTTACAGAGCGCGACACTTTAATCAATGCATCACCGTCCACCCAGGGCGTTGCCCTGGGCTATGGGCAACATTTGGGCTTACAGCCCGCCCCACTTGTGCAGCCAGCACAGTGAACACGGCGCATGTACCGCCTTTTGCAATAGGCACTTAACGCACAGTTCAACCAATTGGTCTATATAAAATGCCCTTTTCTTAACATTTTCGGCTGCGCTCGGCATAGCTCGAACAAGCTCGGCTCTCCGCTCGCTTGCGCGAAAATTCGTGAGATTAGTGCGACCGACCAGGTCGCCATTATCTAAACGCTTTGTTATTCGTGTAAATTCGTGAAATTCGTGGGCCATAAAAACCAACAGTTGATTCAGTCTGCCGAGTGCAGCCGACCTTATGAAAATGCCGCCGAAACGGCAAAAATCGCCAACGCTGAAATGTTAAACTTTTGATTTTGTGATAGGTGTGATTTCAAGGCAGCCGCTTGCCGCTTGAATTGGTGTGGAAAACCGCCCGCAAAGCGGAGCGCGGCAGGGCGGCAGCCCCTTTGTACAGAAGGGGAGTGCGGAGCCTAAGCCTAGGGGGCGGCAAGGGAAAATTGCTGTGGAAAACTTTTCCTAAGCACCGCCGAGCAGTGGCCTGGCAGACGGCACTGTAAGTGTTAAAAATGAGGGGTTTGCCGTGCTGAGGTTTTCGTAATCGCTTGAAAATTCGTAACTTTGCAGCCGTAAACCTCACGAGGGGGTTCTTCCGCCGCCCTTTGTAGGGCATAATTCTTTGCCCCTGGGTATGCTCTTGACGCGGAAGACGCAACGTCGCCGGCAGCCTTTTCGCTGCTATGTCGGTTGTCCTTTTTCTAATCTCCGCTCTATATTATTTATATTGTATAGGGCGGCACACTCAAAGACAAAGGCGATGCCTCGTGGAAAATTTTTAATGATGAAGTTAAAGACGATTTTTATCCTTACAGCAGTAATCGCATTTTTCTCAGTATTTGCCGCCGGTGCGCAGAGCTTGCACGGCGACGCAACCTATTATGGCAACAAATTCCACGGACGCTTCACGAGCGACGGTTCGCGCTACCACAAGGATAGCCTCACCTGCGCCCACCGCACGCTGCCTTTCGGCACGCTGCTCAAAGTGCGCAACAAGAAGAACGGCAAGGAGGTAGTAGTGAAAGTCACCGACCGCGGTCCGTTTCGCCGTGGCGGCATCGTAGACCTCTCAATGGCGGCCGCCCGTAAGATTGACATGGTGAGCGCGGGCGTTGTGCCCGTAGAGGTGGTGCGCATGGGGCACGTGTCCGACGGCCTTTCCGTGGCATCGCTCAGCAAGCAGGAACAAGAGATCCTGATGCCCGAACAGAAATATCTCGACCCCGTTTCGGGTAAATACTTCACCATGGCCGAGTGGAACGAAAACGGCGGCGCGAAGCTCGAAGCAGAGCGCAAGCGCGTAGCCCTCGAGCAGCGCAGCCTCTACCTCGCGAAAGTGAAGCTCGAACCCCGCTGGCGCATCCTCAAAGACAAGATGACGGCCAAAAACATCGTAGTAAAATAAAGCAGATCCTCGCGCGCATATATATAATATTGTATATGCCGCAGCACAGAAAAAGGACAGCATAACCCGCAGCACGCAGGCGAATGGCAGAAATGCCGAGGCCTGCGTGCTTTTTTAGTGTGCAAATGCCCTCGTTTTTTGCCCAAATCCTCAAATAATGTGCGTTTTTCCGTAGAAAATCCAAATTAAACCGATAACTTTGCCAAATACAAACCAATATAGTTCATAAAACATTATGTTGAACAATTGTCACCTCTCGCGCCTTATCGCCGAGCAAGCACGCAAATACGGCGAGCGCACAGCACTTAGTTATAGAGATTACGACCTCAACAAATGGATGCCCATCTCGTGGAACAGATTTGCCATGCGCGTCAGGCAGGTGTCGCGCGCCCTGCTGAAACTCGGCGTGGGCGTGCAGGAGAACATCGCGGTGTTCTCGCAAAACAAACCCGAAAGCCTCTACGTGGACTTTGGCGCCTACGGCATACGCGTGGTGACCATTCCGTTCTACGCCACAAGCAGCGGGGCGCAGGTCACGTATATGCTCAACGATGCGGAAGTGCGCTTCCTCTTCGTGGGTGAGCAGCAGCAATACGACACAGCGTTCAGCGTCATCAGCCTTGCCAACACCTTGGAAAAGATCATTATCTTCGACAAGAAGGTTAAGAAACACGATAAGGATCACCTCTCCATCTATTTCGACGAATTTCTTAAAAGCGGCGAAGACACCGCCTACGACGACGAACTGGCGGCGCGGCTCGATGCGGCCAGTTTCAACGACCTCGCCAATATCCTCTACACCAGCGGCACTACGGGTAACAGCAAGGGCGTGCAACTTACTTACGGCATGTACCACGAGGGCTTCCGCGTGAACGACCGCGTGCTCCCTTTGAGCGAGAACGACATCTTCATGAACTTTCTGCCCTTCACCCACGTGTTTGAGCGCGCGTGGTCGTACCTCGGTCTCACGGAGGGCGCGCAGCTCGCCATCAACCTCCGTCCCGCCGACGTGTTGCAGTCGCTGCAAGAGGTGCACCCCACGTGCATGTCGTCGGTGCCGCGCTTCTGGGAAAAGGTCTATCAGGCCGTGCTCGACAAGATGGAGCACGGCTCCTTCGTAGAGCGCAAACTCATTCGCGAGGCCCTCGAAGTGGGCGGCAAATATTGGGAGCAATACGAGTCGAAAGGCAAGCCTGCGCCGCTGGGCCTGACCCTCAAGCGCAAGGCCTTCGACAAGACCATCGTGAAACTCCTGCGCAAAACGCTCGGACTGGAACGCGCCAACTTCTTCCCGACCGCCGGCGCGGCAGTATCGCCCGAGGTGGAACGATTCGTGCATGCGGCAGGTATCAATATGATTGTAGGCTACGGGCTCACGGAGTCCACGGCCACCGTGTCGTGCGACGTTCCCGGGCAGGGCGTTACGATGGGCTCCGTGGGGCGGCTCATCGACGGCATCGAAATCAAATTTGGCAAAGACAACGAAATCCTCCTGCGCGGCAAGACCATAACCCCCGGATACTATAAGAAAGAAAGCGCCACGAAGGCCGCCATCGACGAAGAAGGCTGGTTCCATACGGGCGATGCCGGATATATGAAAAACGGCGAACTATTCCTCACCGAGCGCATCAAAGACCTGTTTAAGACTTCCAACGGGAAATACATCGCCCCGCAGATGATAGAGTCGAAACTCGTGATAGACCGCTACATTGAGCAGGCCGTCATCGTGGCCAACGAGCACAAATTCGTTTCCGCCCTCATCGTGCCCGACTATAAGCTGCTCACGCAGTTTGCCGCCGAGCACCAAATCGTTTGCAACAGCCGCGAGGAACTTTGCAGCCACCCGCTCATCAATAAAATGATGTGGAAACGCATCGAAATGCTCCAGCAAGATCTCGCGCACTACGAGCAGGTGAAGCGCTTCATCCTCCTGCCGGCTCCCTTCACTATGGAAAACGACGAACTGACCAACACGCTCAAGGTGAAGCGCCGCGTGGTGTATGCACACTATGCCGATAAGATAGAAAAGATGTATGCCGATGCTGAAAAAGAGCATCAAGCCTGATTTGTACGGCAGATAAAACGCGTTTCCCGCAAATTTTTGTAAATTTGCGCCTATTATAAATGGAATTTTACCTCACATGATAACATCCGACCAACTCAAAGATGCCAAAGACCGCGTGGAAGCGCTCCACCGCTACCTCGATATTGATGCCAAAACCATGCAGCTCGAAGAAGAGCAGCTGCGCACGCAAGACCCCGGATTTTGGGACGATGCCAAGCGCGCGGAAGAGCAGATGAAAAAGGTGAAAGGCATAGAGAAATGGATTGTCGGATATAAAGAAGTGAAACTCCTCACCGATGAACTGGAACTTGCCTTCGACTTCTGCAAAGACGGTATGGTGACGGAGGAAGAAGTGGACGAGGCCTACGCCAAGGCGACCGACGCCATCGAAAATCTCGAACTCAAAAACATGCTTCGCCAAGAAGGCGATGCCATGTCGTGCGTGCTGAAAATCAACTCTGGCGCGGGCGGCACGGAGAGCCAAGACTGGGCATCCATGCTCATGCGCATGTATCTGCGCTACGCCGAGGCTCACGGCTACAAAACCACCATCTCCCATTTGCAGGACGGCGATGAGGCCGGCATCAAGACCGTGACGATGGAGATTGAAGGCGACTATGCCTTTGGCTACCTCAAATGCGAAAACGGCGTGCACCGCCTCGTGCGCGTTTCGCCCTACAACGCCCAGGGCAAGCGCATGACTTCCTTTGCCTCCGTATTCGTCACCCCGCTTGTTGACGACACGATCGAGGTCTACGTAGACCCTTCCAAAATCAGCTGGGACCTCTTCCGCTCCGGCGGCGCGGGCGGCCAGAACGTCAATAAGGTGGAAACGGGCGTGCGCCTGCGCTATCAGTACGTCGACCCCGACACGGGCGAGGAAGAGGAAATCCTCATCGAGAACACCGAAAGCCGCAAGCAGCTCGAAAACCGCGAGAACGCCATGCGCCTCCTCCGCTCCCAGCTCTACGACCGCGCCTTGCAGAAGCGCAAGGCCGAACAGGCCAAGATTGAGGCGGGAAAGAAGAAAATCGAGTGGGGCAGCCAAATCCGTAGCTATGTGTTCGACGACCGCCGCGTCAAAGACCACCGTACCAATTTCCAGACCAGCGACGTGAACGGCGTGATGGATGGCAAGCTCGACGGCTTCATCAAAGCCTATCTTATGGAGTTCTCCGAAGCCGAGGCGCAGCAATGATCATTCTTACATGATAATATAACCTTACAACTTCCCTTAGATACTATGAATCAGAAAAGAGAAATGAAGAAGAAAATACGCGACGCCAAGCAGGCCCGCCAGGCCAACCGTGTTATCAACGGCATCTTCATCGGCCTTATTATCCTTATGGTTATCGTGCTCCTCGCTTATTGGCTGCTGGTGTAGGGGAATCCTGATTGTTTTCTAAAATGCCACTTGAAATAGAGCGCAAGTTCCTTGTTCGCGGCGAATATAAGTCATTATCCGTCGCGCATAGCCATATTGTGCAGGGATATATCTGTTCTGCCCGTGGGCGAACGGTGCGTGTAAGGCTGCGCGACGACAAAGCTTATCTCACCATCAAAGGCCCGTCGGGGCAGGGTGGGCTATCGCGCTATGAATTTGAAAAAGAAATCACCAAAGACGAGGGCCTCTCACTCTTGCGGCTGTGCGAGCCGGGCATCATCGACAAGATTCGCTGGATAGTGCCCGCCGGCAAGCATTTCTATGAGGTAGACGAGTTTTTCGGAGAAAACGCCGGCCTCACGGTGGCAGAAATCGAATTATCTGCCGAAGACGAACCATATCTCCGCCTGCCCTTTATCGGAGAAGAAGTGACGGGCGACCGCAAGTATTATAATTCGCAGTTGCGGCAGCGGCCTTACAGCACTTGGAACGAATAGGGGCGTTCAGCCTCCCTATACGTATTTTTTATCCCCGAAAAACCTTTCAGCCTTTCAGCTTTTTCCGCAACCCGTTGCAAATTAACGGGTTGTGGCTGAACGGTTTTACCCTCCAAACCCTTCATAACCATTCAGCCTGCACGCCGGTACACGCCGTACAGGTTGCCCTGCTCCGTGTGCCTTTTCTGCACGCCCCGCAGCCTGAGTTGCTTCCCGAGCCGAGCAATCGTCACGCCTTGCAGCGCCTTCGGCGATTCCTGCTTGAGGATTTCGAAAATCTCGTTGGCCGACAGCCACTCCTGCCGCTCGCCCGCTGCGGCGAACGACTTGCCGAAAGCGTCGGCCAGCGGCGACTCGCGGTAGAACGCCCTGTTGTGCGCCTCAATCTCCGCCTCCTCCTCTTTTGAGAAAAACGTCGGTTCCCCCGCCCCGATTTCTGCCACCGCCTGCGCATACAGCTGCGCGTGGTCGATTGGCGCGTTGCCGATAGGCCGCTCCACGATTTGGCAGAAAAAGCGGCGCGAGCCCGTAGGGTCGGCCAGCAGCTCCGAGTAGTTCGACGTGCCGATGAACGCCGCCACGCGGCGCACCTCCGAAAGCCCCCGGCTCCGGGGTCGGCGCATCTTCACGTCCGTCAGCTGCATGAGGTTTTTCAACACCCCCATCTGCCGCTCCGAGTAACGGTCGAACTCATCCATGTTGATCAGCGCGAACTGCCCCAGCAGTTTCTCCGAATGGCTGTCCGAGGAGAGGTCGAACTTATCCGAATAATACATCCTCAGACATTCCGGGAGCAGCATACGGCAAAACGTACTCTTGCCCAACCCCTGCCGCTCGCTCACGAGCAGCGGCGCCGTCTGACAGTCGAACACGCGCGGCGCCGCGCCGCCGTCCTCCTCCTGCATCCAGCCCTTCACCGCCCCGCGCAGCCACGTGCGGAACACCCTCGTCCACAGCCCGTCGTCCGACACCCGCGCCGCCAGTTCTCCGATGCGGTCCGTGCCGTCCCAGGCGGGCAACCCCAAGAGATAACCGCGCAGAGGGTTGAACGAAGGCACCTCGTCCGAGAAGAGATAACTGTCGATTTTGCTTCTGAAACAGAGCGGGAAGACCTCCTGCACGCGGTTCACCATAGAGTTGTGCATCCGTTCGGTGAGCGGCTCAAACGCCTCATTGCCCAAGCCTGCGGGCTTCGCCTCGAGATTGTTGCTCAGCGCGTTGTGGCGCACGTCCCAATGCTCGGAGATAATAGCATGAATATCCCCCAGCGTCGGCACGCCCGTCGCCGCCTCTCGCTTAACGGCGACCGCCCGCTTTTCAGCAACAGCGCGTCTGCGCACTCGTCTTCTTTCGGCAGCCTCATATCCGCCAAGTTTTCTCATCAGCCTCCGCCCGCAGTACCGGGCATAAGCTCCTCCAAGTTCCGCCAATGCGGAAAGAATAAGAAATTTCATAAGTATAGTTTTTTATATAATTTGAATTGATTTGTTTATTGGGTGATTTGTGTGTTAAGTGCCTGGAAGGCACTACAGAGCGAAGCGATGGTAACCGGGTACGCAGTGCCCGGAAAGGTGAGGCGAGGACGATGTGCCTGGAAGGCACTACGCCACAGGACATGCCCCAATCATCCGCCCTCATTGAATTCGTGAAAATTCGTGCGACCGAACAGGTCGCCATTTTCGAAGCGCATTGTATTCGTGTAAATTTCTTTGACATTTTCGGCTGCACTCGGCATAACCCGAACAAGTTCGGTTCTGCACTCGCTTGCACGAAAATTCGTGAGATTCGTGGGCAAAAAATCCGTGGGTTTTTCGTCTGCAAAGATATCCTCCCGCCCGCCCCATTTCCAACAGAAACACCCAAAAACAACTCCTGTTTTTTTCTCCTTAAAAGTTGTTCCTGAAAGCGCAGAAAATTGTTTCTTTCTCCTTGATTTTCATCGCCCCGCGCCCGTGGTTCGACCGCCCCGCGCCCAAGACGCGCTCGCCCCACGGGCGTGACGCGACCGCCCCGCGCCCGCGAACCGATGAATATCTTCTGCAAAGTTATCCTCCCGCGCAACCCATTTCCAACAGAAACAGCCAAAAACAACTCCCGTTTTTTTCTCCTTGAAAGTTGTTCTTTTAAGCAAGAAAGTTGTTTTTATCCCCTTTATCGTTACTGCCCCACAACTATGGTGCACCTTCCCCACAATTGTGGTGAAGTCGCCCCACAATTGTGGTGTGCCTTCCCCGCAATTGTGGGGAAGTAAAAATGCCCTTTGAAAAAACAAAATCAAAGGGCAGAGAAATAAGTAAAGGGGCTGTGTCAAAATTGGCGCAGCCTCTTTGTTTTGTAATATATTGAAAAACATAAAACAAAGCCCTGACTTTCACAAGCCGGGGCTTTGTCATGTCAAAAAGTTTTTGTACCTTTATGACAAATAACAAATTACATGT
>JALFUO010000048.1 GCA_022784065.1 Bacteroidales bacterium
TGCAGATATGTCAAAATCATTATGGCGGTTATAGCGCCGGGGTTCCACCTCTTCCCATTCCGAACAGAGAAGTTAAGCCCGTCCGCGCCGATGGTACTGCAGACCCGCGGGAGAGTAGGTCGCCGCCAGCTTTTAAGAGGAAAGAACCTGCATTTGTGAGGAATCGCAAGTGCAGGTTCTTGTTTTAGTACGTAAAGATTATTGATGATCGCTTTTCTTTTTAGCAAAAAAAGAGTTTCTTATATGATAGCGTGTATTAACCAGGAATAATATTTATCTTTGCAGAAGATAGACGTCTGCTTGGCTATCAATGATTGCCTTTAAGTGCAAGTTGATGCAATACCCCAATAGACGTATGCAGCTATCATTATGAAATATACCCCACATCGTAAGATATGAGGTTTCAGCTGGTACACCAAAGCATAATACATCATTTATAATATAGAAAGACCACAACAATTATGTTAGACGTAAAGCAATGCCTCGGCGAATGCGAGGAAAGAATGGAACTCAGCGTGATGCACCTCGAAGAAACCCTGTCGCACATACGCGCCGGCAAGGCCAACGTGCATATTCTCGACGAACTGCGCGTGAACTCTTACGGTTCAATGGTGCCCGTGAACAACGTGGCAGCCATCACCACGCCCGATGCCCGCACGATAGCCATCAAGCCGTGGGACAAGTCGATGTTTAAGGTGATTGAAAAGGCCATCATCGACTCTACTATCGGCATCATGCCCGAAAACAACGGCGAAATTATCCGCCTCGGCATTCCGCCCCTCACGGAGGAACGCCGCAAGCAGTTGGCCAAGCAGTGCAGCAAGGAGGCAGAAGAGTCGAAAGTGGCCATTCGCAACGCTCGCCGCGACGGTATCGAAAAACTCAAGAAGGCCATCAAGGACGGCCTTTCGGAGGACGTGGAGAAAGACGCAGAGGCCGACTTGCAGAAAATCCACGACAAGATGATAAAGAAAGTGGAAGACCTGCTGGCTGCCAAGAACAAGGAAATCATGACCGTTTGATTTCTTTTGGTCCGTCTTAACCAACAGAAACGAAGTTGCGCAAACGATGCTTGTGGCGA
The DNA here is from genome assembly GCA_022784065.1 of Bacteroidales bacterium. Lineage (GTDB taxonomy): Bacteria > Bacteroidota > Bacteroidia > Bacteroidales > Bacteroidaceae > Alloprevotella. Next base: position 1,082 of record JALFUO010000048.1, read on the forward strand.
GAACTTTTTTCGTCGCAGGCATTGTTTGCGCCTTATGCCACATTATTAAGATGACACAAAAAATGCTCCACGGCATCGTGATACGCAACACGGGTAGCCACTACATAGTGCGCACCGACGACGGGCGCAGCGTGCCCTGCAAGGTGAAAGGCAACTTCCGCCTGAAAGGCATACGCTCCACAAATCCCGTGGCCGTGGGCGACGGCGTGACCCTCAACATGGCGGCCGAAAGCGAAACGGCCTTTATATGCGGTATCGACGACCGCCGCAACTACATTATCCGCAAGGCCTCCAACCTCTCGAAGCAGAGCCATATCCTCGCGGCCAACATCGACCAGGCCTTACTGGTGGCTACCGTAGCGCGGCCTGAAACGAGCACCACGTTCATCGACCGCTTCCTCGCTTCGGCAGAAGCCTATCGCGTGCCGGTTGTGCTGGCACTCAACAAAGATGACGAACTACAGAGTGAGGACGAACGCGCCACGCGCGACTATTGGGTGGCACTTTATTCGGGAATAGGCTATCCCTGCCACGTCATCTCTGCCATTACGGGCAAGGGACTGGACGAACTGGGCGAGGCATTGCAGGGCAAGACAACGCTGCTCGCGGGCAACTCTGGCGTGGGAAAATCCACGCTGCTCAACCATTTCGTGCCGGAGGCGAACGCCCGCACGGCAGAAATATCCGAGGCGCACGGCACGGGCATGCACACCACGACGTTCAGCGAACTGTATGAACTGCCGGACGGCGGCGCGCTCATCGACGTGCCGGGCATCAAGGGATTCGGTACGTTTGACATGGAGCGCGAAGAGGTGGCGCATTATTTCCGGGACATTTTCGCCCTTTCCCGCGACTGCCGCTTCAACAACTGCACACATACGCACGAGCCCGGCTGCGCCGTGCTGGAAGCCATAGAAGGCATGAGGCTCGCCCCCTCGCGCTACGCCTCTTATCTCTCGATGCTCGAAGATAAGGACGAGGGGAAATACAGGGCGGCATATTGAGTTTTTTTATTATTCATCATTTACAAAAAACAAGATGTCTACTACTTTACTGATTATTCTATTGAGTTTCTTTGCCCTGCTTCTTGGTTTGCTCGAAGTGTTCGTCATACCCGGGTTCGGGTTGGCAGGCAGCGCGGCCATAATATGCGGCATAGCCGATGTGGCTGTGATTTACATCAACTACGGACTGATGCCGGCATTGGGCGCTGCGGCACTTGCCATTCTGCTGTTCGGCGTGAGCCTATATCTCGTGATGCGGTCGAAAGCCATAGACCGCATGGCTCTGAAAAGCAGTATCAATTCGACCAACGCCACCAGCGAGCAGCTCTCTGTGAAAGTGGGCGAGGAAGGCAAAGCCCTCACGCGCCTCGCGCTGGTGGGCAACGCCATGATAAACGGCAAGCAGGTGGAAGTGAAATCTTCCGGTGACTTCATCGATCCGGGTACGCCCATTGTAGTTGTGGCCGTGAGCGAAGCCTCAATCACTGTAAGCATAAAACAATAAGACGCAATAAATAATCATAAATATAATATATATGAAAAAGACATTACTCCTCATCGCATTTGCCATAGGCACATTCGCCGCACAGGCTACACGTCCGTTGCAGCGCCTCATCACTGTGAAGCAAGCCGACGGAAAAAGCATCACTGTAACCAAGCAAGGCAACCATTGCTTCTATTTCTACACCCTTGCCGACGGCACGGTGATTTCGAAAGACGCGCAAGGCCGTTTCTGCTATGCTCAGTTCACCGCCGAAGGTCTTGAAGCCTCCGAGCTCTTGGCCCACGAGGCAGGCGAACGCAGTCAGGAAGAAATTTTATGGCTAAAAAATGCCGACTGCACGATTGCAAAAGCCTACTCGCACCTCACTGCTCTGTTTGCCCCGCAGCAAAACATCGCCTCGCGCAGCATAGGCGGCGGCGATGGACTGGGCACTTACGGAGAATCGGCTGGCGGCACGCTGAGCAGCATCGGCACGCCGACTATCCCCGTAATTCTCGTGGAATTCCCCGACCGCAAGTTTATGGAAACGACAACCGACGAGAAAGTGTCGCGCTTCTTCAACGAAAAAGGCTATAAGGACGAAAGCCTTTGCCACGGTAGCGTAAACGACTACTTCACAGACCAGAGCAACGGTCTTTTCTCGCCAAAGTTCGACATCGTGGCCCGCGTGACGACCGACAACAATTATGCCTATTATGGTGCAAATGGCAGCAACAACTCGGTAGACCCCAATTCCTATAAGATTGTGAGCGAAGTGGTGGAGAAAGCCATTGCACAAGGCGTGGATTTCTCACAATATGCCACCGGAAATAACCTGCCCCTCGTGAGCCTGATGTATGCCGGCCCGGGCGAGCACTCTGCCTACGAAGACGGCTGCGAAGACTACCTCTGGGCGCACTACAACAAGTATCGCCCCTTCACTACCTCAACGGGTATCAATGTAAAGTCATATTTCATGGGCAACGAGATGTTGCAGTCGTATAAGAAAGACGAAAGCGGAAACATCGTGGTGAAAGGCCAGCAATTCGACGGCATGGGTGTCTTTATCCACGAAATCGGTCATGCCCTCAACCTGCCCGACTTCTATTACACCGGCAAAAGCGAATCCGATGCCGCCCAAATCCTCACGCCCTGCGTTTGGTCGATTATGGACTACGGGCAATACCTCTACGACGGCTATGCCCCTATCGGCTACAATGCTTACGAACGCAGCGTGATGGGGTGGCTCAATGTCGAGGAACTTACGGAGGCAACTTTCGCACGGCTCTATCCGTTCGGCAGCGAAGACCTCGGCGCTACGGCCTATTGCATCAAAAACCCTTCAGACAAAAACGAATATTATCTGCTTGAAAACCGTCAGGCTGACACATGGTTCCCCAGTTTTATGGGCACGGGCATGCTGGTATGGCATGTGGCTTTCAATGCTAACCGCTGGAGTGCCAACACGGTGAACAACACCGTGGACAAAGCCCTGTTCAACATCGTGCCTGCCGACAACGTCATCTACGACACGCCGCTCAAATCTGCCGAATGGCAACGCGTAGCCTCCAACCTCTACCCCGGCACGACGGGCAACACCTCGCTCACCGACGACACCACGCCAGCCACTACGGTTTACACGGGCAGCGGCCTGTCGCAACCCATATATAACATTGCCGAAACCGACGGCGTGATTTCTTTCAGTTTCATCGACCCCTCGCTCACGGGCATTGCCGCTACGGAGAAAACCACAGGCCAGCAGCCGCGCAAAGTCTACACCATCGACGGCAGGCAGAGGGGAACATCTGAAAACGGTCTTGCTCCCGGTGTGTATATCATCAAGCAAGGCAAAGAGAGTAAGAAAGTATTTATAAAATAAGCAGCAATGGAGGTAAACAATAAATACATCCGTTTTGACTGGGCCGTGAAGCGTATGCTGCGCGACAAGGCGAACTTCGCCGTGCTCGAAGGGTTGATAACCGTGTTGCTCGGCGAGAAAATCACGATATCCGAAATCTTGGAAAGCGAAGGCAACCAGGAAAGCGCATCTGACAAGTTCAACCGCGTAGACATCAAGGCTATCAACAGCAAAGGCGAGATTATTATCGTGGAGGTGCAACTCACGCGCCAACTGTATTACCTGCAACGCATGCTCTACGGCGTGTCGAAGGCCATCACGGAGCATATCCAGATAGGCGACAAATACGACAATGTAAAGAAAGTCTATTCTATCAATATCCTGTACTTCGACCTCGGGCAGGGCAAGGACTATCTCTATCATGGGCGCACGGTCTTCACGGGCGTGCATACCGGCGACCAGTTGAAAGTCAACACGAAAGAGAGAAACGAAATCATGCTTTGCGCACCCGAGAGCGTTTTTCCCGAATATTACATCATACGCGTCAACGAGTTCAACGACGTTGCCAAAACACCGCTCGAAGAATGGCTCGACTATCTCAAAAACAACCGCATTAAGGACAACACCACGACACCTGGCCTACGCGAAGCACGCGAACGCCTGCTCTATATGACTATGGACGACAAAGACCGCCGTGCCTACGACTCGCACATGGACGACATTATGGTGCAAAACGATGTGCTGGACACTGCTAAAATGGAAGGCATAGAAGAAGGACGCGCAGAAGGACGTGCAGAAGGACGCGCAGAAGGACGTGCAGAAGGACGTGCAGAAGGACGCGCAGAAGGACGCGCAGAAGGACGCGCAGAAGGACGCGCAGAAGGACGCGCAGAAGGTATTGCTGAAGCCCAAAAATCATTTGTCAAGAATTTACATACAATGGGGTTGCCTGTTGCCGACATTCAACGCGCCACTGGCCTTTCTGAACAAGACATCGAAGATTTGTTGCACGAGTAATAAGAGTGATAATTTATCAACCAAAAATCAATATACCAATGAGAAAACAATTAGCATCTTTATTTGTGGCTTTCTCTGCCGCATTGCTCTATGCGGCGGCAGGCACTTTGCCTACGGTCAGCACCAGCGAGAACGAGGTGTGGTACTTCATTCAGTTTATGAACGGCGGAAAAGTTATCAATGCCTCTGCCGCCGGCGGTGAAATCACAGTCAATCAGCCCACGGGCGTTGACAGCGAGTGGTTCAAACTGACGGGCGATGCCACCTCCGGCTATGAGTTTACCAGCAAAAACGGTCTGAAACTCTATACCACGGCTGGGGCTAAGGAAAACAAACTGATGGCAGCCGCTGCGCCTACGGGTAAGACTTTGTTCAAAATCGTTGCCTGCTCGGCATCGGGCTATTCCGACGGCTTTGAAGTTGTGCCCGCCGGCAACACATCGCTTGCCATTAACCTTTGGGGCGGACCCTCCGACAACCGAGGCGCAGGTCTTTGGAACGTGGGCGACCAGAACAACGCCATTCGCTTTGTTTCAAAAACGGAATATGAGAGCGCAAGCAAATATGCCCTCATTCCCATGCCCGCCTCTATGCAGGTGACGAAGGACGGCACTTTCGATGTACGCACACTCACGGCAATTACATACCCCGATGACGAAGCGAAGGCACATGCCGAAAGTTTTGCCGCGCAACTGAAAGCGGCTTCGGGCATTGCGCTGAATGTCACTCAAAGCACGGCGCAAGTTCCTGCGTCTAACATATGCCTCATAACCGATGCCTCACTGTCGGCAGAAGGTTATGCGCTCGAAGTAACCGATGAGGGAGTCAGCCTCCGCGCCGCCTCTTCCACAGGCTTCTTCTATGGTTTGAACACGCTGCGCCAACTCTTGCCGCGGGCCTTTTTCAAGCAGGCTGCCGACAATGCCGGCGTGGAATGGACGTTGCCATTCATCAGAATTGAGGACGCCCCCCTGCTCGGCCATCGTGGTTTCATGCTCGACTGCGCCCGCCACTTCTTCTCCGTTGAGGAGGTGAAGCGCGTGCTCGACATCATGTCGCTATACAAACTCAACCGCCTGCACTGGCACCTCACCGACGACCAAGGCTGGCGCGTAGAGATTCCCGAATATCCCTTGCTTACAGAAGTGGGCAGCATACGCTCATCTTCTTTCTCGAATCCCGGCGACGGCACAGTGTTCTACGATGACACGGAATACGGCCGCGGCATGTGGTACTCGCAGGAGCAGTTGCGCGAGGTTGTGGCTTACGCCAAGGCGCGGCACATCGAGATCATCCCCGAAATTGATATGCCTGGCCACATGGTGGCAGCTATCACAGCCTATCCGTCCCTCAGCTGCGACTCTACCAAAACATACTCTGTGCGTATCCTCGGCGGCATCTCCCACGATGTGCTCAATGTGGGCAGCGACAAGGTGATCGATTTCCTCAAATGCGTGTTAGACAATATCGCCAACATCTTCCCCTACCCGTATATCCATATTGGCGGCGACGAATGCCCCACAGAGCAATGGGCCACAAATGCCGAATGCCTCAAGCGCGTGAGCGACGAGGGACTTACGGGCGTTGAGCAGTTGCAGTCATGGCTCGTTGAGGAACTTGGCATCTATCTTAAGAACAAGCACGGCAAAGACATCATTGTATGGGACGAACTTTTGAGCCATTGGAACGATGCCAACCAGACAAAGCCTGTCATTATGGCATGGAATAGCATCAACAAGAGCGCCACGGCCGCCGACCACGGAATGAAGAGCATCGTCGTGCCTTATCAGTCGCTCTATTTCGATATGATGCAGGTAGATAAAAACAATACGGTGGTCGACGAGCCTTACTTCGGCGGATGGAGCGAAGACCGTGTAGTAAATTTGCCCACCGTTTACAACTTCAATCCGCTTGCCTCGCTCGGCGGACGCGAAGACTACTGCCTCGGTGTGCAGGGCAACCTGTGGACCGAAACCACCAACGACAGCATCGAACTGGAATACCAGCTCTTACCCCGTATGCTTGCGCTTTCCGAAATCGCATGGCTTGAAAACGGCAAGAAGGACTGGACGGGCTTCCTCCGCCGCATGCAGTCACACGATGACATCTTCGATGGCCTCGGCTATACCTATGCCAAGCATTACTTCGAACCGGCTGAATTGACCGATGCCGAGAACGCCCTCAAGGAAGCCGAAAGTATTTTGAAGCAGAGTATTCGCGGCGGCGTGGGTTTCCCCTCTGCCACATTGTATGATGCTTTGGAGAATGCTTACGAAAGTGCTAAGGCTAATCCCGGCGATGCACAGGTTACAGCCCTACAAACGGCCATAACGGACTATAAGGCTGGCGACATCACGCAGCCCGTTGAGGGAAAGACTTACCGCATCGTTTCCCAGTCTTCCTATTATAAGAAGCAATACATCGGTTCCACGATGTACGTTGCCGCCGACGGCGTGCGTTTCCACTACACGCCGCAGACGGAGCCTGAAGAATTGTGGCAGTTCACACCCAACGGCACCAACGGATTTTTCCTTTCCTCAAAGTTGAACGGCAATAAGATTTCAATGCCCACTTACAACGCTGCTGTGAAACTTACCGACGGCGTGGGCACAGCCGTACGTATCGACCGCGCCTCCATTGCCTCTGGCACGTACAGCTACATCCCGGGCAGCGTCACCATCTCGGCAACCGCTGGCTACTCTGCCCTTGCCACTGGCAGCGTCAAGCGCCTGCACGCCAACGCCACGGGACTGGTATACGCCTACAACGAACCTGCCCTCTGCTATCCCGGCACATGGCGTATCGAAGAGGTCACCGACTTCAAGGAATGGCTCGAAGGACTTTGCCATAAGTGCGAAATCACGCTCCTCACTGCAAATCCTGAGAAAGCTGGCGAACCTTCGCAGGCAGCGCTCGATTTCCTTTCTGAAAATATTATTCTCCCCGCCCGCGAGGCACTGAAAGGCACGGTGGACGAAGCTTGCTACCAGTCGTTCCTCGACCTTTACAACCAGTTCCTCGCCATGCCGCGCGCCTCTTTCCTCGACACCCTTTCCGAAGGCATTTACTACCGCATACAAAACGCCTACTTCACTGAAAAGTATGCTGCGGCTAACGCTTCTTCGGGCAAAGTTGAACCGGCATCGCTTGCCGAAACCAGCGATGCGCAGCTTTGGCGCATTGAGAAGCAGGCCGACGGCACTGCCCGCCTCGTCAACAAAGCCACTGGGGGATATGCCTACATCACCTCCGCAGCCGATGGATCTGTCCTCTACGGCAACGGGCAAGCCTCCACGGCACGCAATGCATGGACGCTCACCCAACTCACCACCGACCAAGGCGCAACGGGCATCGCCATTGTTGAAACCACGGGTGTATACAGTTGGTACACTAATCCCTCCGCCTTTGCCTCGCTCCTCTTGAAGCCGAAGGACTACGGCGCATCTATCTGGAACTTCATCGAGACGAGCAACGTCACAGGCCTACACTCTGCCAACGCCGACAATCAAGCCTCGCTCTCTGAGAGGGCAAACATTTACTATGATTTGAGCGGCCGCCGCGTAGCCCGCCCCACGGGCAAGGGCGTGTACATCGTGAACGGCAGAAAGATACTCAGATAAACTCAGTGCAGTCAAAACCGTCCTGCTAAACCCTCTAATACCAATCGCCGCCGACTATACGTTGCAGTATAGCCGGCGGCGAGTTTTTTTGACCCATAGGTCGAATTTCAAAGCAAATTTTCTTGCAAGCGAGCGCATAGCCCGTTTCGAGCATTACTATCCGCAAGATAGTTTTCATTATCCGCAAGATAGTTTTCATTATCCGCAAGATAATTTTTCCGCTCATATAAGAAAGTTTTTGTTACAAACTTTGTAACACATGTTACAAAGTTTGTAACATGTGTTAGCAACTTTGTAATACGTATTACAAACTTTGTAATAAAAAATATCAGGGAGAAAAGAAGATTTGTCTTATATGACAGGAAGAATTATCAAGGGGAAAGGAAAAACCTGCTCGGATATATTTTCAACGGCATCGGTTTCTAAATTTCCACCCCAGCTTACGCATTATTTTAATGCACATATCGAATACTACTTACTGTATTTATGAATTTTGTGCTTCGGGGGGGGGTAAATTCAAAACTATTTGTATATTTGCCGTAGTGTTGTCTTATTTTCTAAACCCAAATACATTATATTTATGAAAAAGTCTTTACTCTTATTGGTTATGCTCCTGTGCAGCATCGGGCAGGGAGTGGCGCAAACGCTTATCGATGGAATTTATTACGACTTATTATACAGTGAGGGCGGAACGGCACTTGTTGCACATGTCCCCAGCGGTGTGCCAAAATATTCTGGCAATATCTCTATTCCTAGCATGGTGACATACGAAGGTATCCCCTTCTCCGTTACGAGCATTAAAGCCATGGCTTTCTCAGGATGCTCGGGCTTGACTTCCATAGAAATCCCAAATTCCGTCACAGCCATTGGGGACTTGGCTTTCTCTGATTGCACGGGCTTGACTTCCATAGAAATTCCAAATTCCGTAACGTACATAGGGTTTGCTGCTTTCGATTGTTGCACGGGCTTGACCTCCATAGAAATCCCAAATTCTGTCGCGAGCATTAGAGAAGGTACTTTCGGCGGTTGCACAGGCTTGACATCAGTGTCTATCGGCAATTCCGTTACGAACATTGGAGACGGTGCTTTCAGCGGTTGCACAGGCTTGACCTCCATAAAAATCCCCAATTCTGTAACGAGTATTGATGGCAGTGCTTTCGGAAGATGCTCGGGCTTGACCTCTATTGTTGTGGAAGTAGGGAATACCTATTATGATTCAAGAAACACCTGCAATGCGATTATCGAAACCTCAACGAGCACACTTATCTCAGGCTGCATGAACACGGTTATCCCCAATTCTGTGACGAGTATTGGGAAAAGTGCTTTCAGCGGTTGTACGGGCTTGACTTCCATAGAAATCCCAAATTCTGTCGCGAGCATTGGAGGCGGCGCTTTCAGCGGTTGCACAGGCTTGACATCAGTGTCTATCGGCAATTACGTTACGAGCATTGGAGACGGTGCTTTTAGCGGTTGCACAGGCTTGACATCCATAAAAATCCCCAATTCTGTAACGAGTATTGGATACAGGGTTTTCGGAGGATGCTCGGGCTTAACCTCTATTGTCGTGGAAGCAGGGAACACCTATTATGATTCAAGAAGCACCTGCAATGCGATTATCGAAACCTCAACGGGTGCACTTATCGCAGGCTGCATGAACACGGTTATCCCCAATTCCGTTACGAGCATTGGAGACGGTGCTTTCAGCAGTTGCAAGGGCTTGACCTCCATAACTATTCCCAATTCCGTTGCGAGCATCGGTTACTTTGCTTTCAAGGGTTGTTCAGGCTTGACCGATATTAAAATGATGTCTGCAACCCCGCCGACGACAGGTGGAAACCTCTTTGCAGATTGCACCAATCTTACCACGATTTATGTTCCGAAAGGCGCGAAAGAGGCATACAATGTTGAGCCTTGGAATAGCTACGAGATTGTAGAAATGGACGACACGGGCATCGCCGCCGCTCCGACCGCCGACAACCAAACAGTCGCCGCGCCCGTTTATGACCTCAACGGCCGCTGCGTGGGCACAACCAATGCGATTAGCACGCTGCCCAAGGGCGTGTACATCGTGAACGGTAAGAAAATACTCAGATAAAACCTTGTGCAGGCAAGTCTTGCCTTGTAATACATTCTTATACAACTCGCCGCCGACTATACGTTGCAGTATAGCCAGCGGCGAGTTTTTTTGTATCATAATTATATCAGTCCAAATTAGTCCTATTGCGCTTTGCTCATAATGTCGAACGCCGCCGAAAATGTCATGACGCAGTCTATGCGATTACGGAATTAATCGTAAATGATCACCCAATCGCTTCCCTTGCCTTTACTGCGTTTTATAATACCTTTTTCAGTAAGGCGGGCTGTGATGGTTTTAACTGTTCTCTCTGATTTCTTTATTTCTTTTGCAATAAACGCTTGTTCCGCTGAAGGCTCTTGCTGTATTATTCTCAGCACGGCGATCTCCTCCAAAGTGCAATCTTTGCACTTCGATGGCAGCGAAAGTGCAAAATTTGCACTTTGAGAGCCGCTTTTTGCACTTTGGACGTCAGTTTCAAATTTCCAGTCTAAATGCAGTTCTCTGTTGCGGAGCGGTGTAGTTTCACCAAGTAGCATATTGCGGAAGAAACGTTCCAAGAATACTGTTGTTTCTGTTATTCCTTCTTGCAGATTACTATAATTGGCACGAACCAGAGCATTACGAAAATACCAAGAGTTGGTGGCAAAGAGATCGTTGGTTACTTTGAACCCCAGTGTTTTCAGATACTTAATCATAAAGACAGCCGTACTACGGGTGTTGCCCTCGCCGAAAGCATGAATCTGCCAGAGGTTAGCACAGAAACGTGTCAGATGAATGATTGCTTCATCTATACTTTTGCCCTCATAGCTGTAGTTCCGTTCTTGCCCCATATCATACTCCAATGTCTCGCTGATAGTATCAGCACTGGCGTAAAAGACCGTCTCGCCTCGTAACACCCATTCTCGCTTGGTGATATTATAGTCACGGATGAGCCCGGCAAACTTATAGATGCCCTCAAACAGACGGCGATGAATGGACGTCAACTGCGTGGGCGAGAAGTTGAAGGTTTGTTCTTGAAGTAGCTCCGTGATACGAGCAGAAACCTTATCGGCTTCTTCAGTCCTCTCTCCTTCTGTCTCTTTGCGCCCAACTTGAGATTTATAGTAGCTGTCGATAAGTTGCTTCGCCTCGCTGATGGTGATATCACCTTCGATGTGGCGACGGGCTGTTTCTAACAAATATGGCGATGTCTTAAGACCATCAACCTCCTGCAAACCAATTGCTGTCTGCCAAGCACGACCGCGTTCCTGTTTTTGGGGTTCACCTTGACGGATGTACTCATCGAGTCCATATATGTATTGTCTATCTTCTGCCATATTATAACGTCTCTATGTTGGCCAATATTTGGGGAGCCGCTGTCACTTCTTCCACCTCCGCCAAATCTCGGGCACGAGCAGCACGGGCGAGGTGATGAGCAGCAGCAAGAGCCAGTCGGCGATGCAAAGGGGCATAACGCCGAACATGCTGCCGCCGAAGGTGACGATGACGATTTGCCCTGCGAGAATGAGCGCGGCAATCAGCAGGAAACCGCGGGCGGAGGCAATGTGCGAGAGGGCGGAATGGTGCGTGGCGAAAGCGCGGGCGTTGAACATGTTCCAAAGCTGGAGCAACACGAAGAGCGTGAAGAAGAGACTTTCTTCATAGCGCGTGAGCAGTCCGCTGCCGTCGTGCGCGGCAGAGAAGAAGGAGGTGAGGGCGGTGACATCGAAAAACCTGAAATATTCTGCCAAGGCCATAAGGATAGCCGTAAACAGCAGTCCCGTGCCGAGCAGGCGTTTCCACATTGCGCGGGTGATGATGAAATCGTCGCGGCGGCGCGGCTGCTCGTTCATCACCTCGCTTGAGGGCGGCAGGGAGGCAAGCGCCATGGCGGCGAAAGTGTCCATAATGATGTTCACCCACAGCATCTGCGTCACCGTGAGCGGCGACTGCTTGCCTGTGAACGCGCCGAGCAGCACCACGAGGCAGGCGCTCACGTTGATGGTCATCTGGAACAGGATAAACCGCTGTATGTTCTTGTAGAGCGAGCGTCCCCACATCACTGCGTTGGCAATGCTGGCGAAGGAGCTGTCCATAATGGTGATGTCGGACGCTTCCTTAGCCACGCCCGTGCCGTCGCCCATCGAGAGGCCCACGTGGGCGGCTTTGAGGGCGGGCGCATCGTTGGTGCCGTCGCCCGTGACGGCCACCACCTGGCCTTTCTTCTGCAAAGTTTCTACCAATCGCTTCTTGTCCATGGGACGGGCGCGGGAGATGATTTTAAGGTCGAGGATGCGCTCCTCGAGTTCTGCATCGGTGAGGGCGGCGAACTCGGGTCCCGTGATTTCGCACCGCGCATCGTCACCTGGTTGCCACAGGCCGATTTGCCGCCCGATTTCGCGGGCCGTGCCCGGCGTGTCGCCGGTTACAATCTTGACGCTGATGCCCGCGTCGATGCAAGCTTTTACGGCATCGGGCACGTCGGGGCGAACGGGGTCGGAAATGGCGGCGAAGCCGAGGAACGTGAGGTTGCGTGCCGTGCAGCGGCCGTCGCGGAACGTTTCGTTCGCATCGTCCAAAATCTGATAGGCGAAGCCGAGCGTGCGCATGGCTTTCTGCTGATAGCCGAGGAGCATGGCGGAGAGTTGCTCCTGCGTGATGCCCGCCGCAGCGCGGCAGCAGAGGCCGAAGACGATTTCAGGCGCGCCCTTTAAGTATAAGATGCGCTTGCCGGGCAGCAGGGCGGAGCGCACCACGGTGCCCATATACTTGCGCTCGGTGGAGAAGGTGAGCTGTTCCTCCACGGCGGCATTGCCGCGCAGGGCTTCATAGTCCTGCCCGAGGCTGTGCAGCCACAGCAGCAGTGCGCCTTCCGTGGGGTTGCCCATCACGCGCGGCTGTGCCTCATTCAAGTCGAGGAATGCCGTAGAATTGACGGCGATGCCCTCCGTGATGAGTTGCCCGTACGTGCTTTTGAGGTCGACAGAGGTGTCGGGGAAGGGGAAGAAGCGCGTTTCGTAGACGCGCATCTGATTTTGCGTGAGCGTACCCGTCTTGTCGGTGCAGATTACGGTGGTTGCGCCCATCGTTTCGCAGGCGTGCATCTTGCGCACGAGGCTCTGCGCTTTCAGCATGCGCCGCATACTCATGGCGAGCGAGAGCGTGACGCTCATGGGCAGGCCCTCAGGCACGGAGACGACAATCAGCGTGACGGCTATCATCACCGTCTGCAACATCTCGGAGAGGAACGGCAGCCACTCGAAGCCGGCGACACCCATATTGAAATAATAAAGCAGCAGGCGCCCCGCCACGATGAGCGCGGCCATGGCGTAGCTCACTTTCGTGATGACCGCGCTGAGGCGGTCGAGCTGGTGGTTGAGCGGCGTTTTTACAGAGTTGTCGATTTGCGCCGCCACGAACACGCGCCCGTTCTCCGTCTGGTCGCCCACGGCGGTGACGCGCATCACGCCGTGCCCGTCCACTACCGTTGTGCCGCGCAGGGCGTGGTTAGTGGGGTAGGTGGCATCTTTATCGAAATCTTCTTCGCGTACGGACTTTTTCACCAAAGGCTCGCCCGTGAGCGTCGATTCGTTGATTTGCAGGGAAATGGCTTCGAGGAGCTCGCCGTCGGCGGGGATTTCGTTGCCCGTGTTGAGGATCACGATGTCGCCCACCACGATGTCGCGCTTCGGCACTTCGGTGATGGCGCCGTTCTCGCCGCGCACCACCTGCACGGGGTCTTCGTCGCTGACTTGGTTGAGAATATCGAACGCCCGGTTGGCGCGTACTTCAAACCAGAAAGCGATGCCCGTGGCAAGGAGAATGGCGAAGAGTATGCCGGCAGGTTCGAAAAAGGCGTCCAGTCCCGCTTCTCCTTGGCTGAACTCAAAACAAGAGATGCCCACCGAGGCCAGTAGGGCGAGGAGCAAAATGCGGATAATGGGGTCTTGAAACTTTTCGAGAAAGAGTTTCCACAGCGGTGTCTTTTCGGGCGGGGTCAGCACGTTTGTGCCGTGCTTGGCGCGGCTTTCTTCCACTTGCTTTTCTGTAAGTCCGATACGGGGTGTGGTTTGTGACATATATTTGCGGGTAGGTTATAAGGTGGGTTCTATAAATTCCCACCGTAAAAATTTACAATAATGTTGGGTTGACGTTTTGTCATCTTTTGTTTTCTTTTCGGTCTAAATCGTAAGTCTCATCGGTCACGTAGCCCGCTACGCTCCCTCTTCAACTTACAATT
>JALFUO010000057.1 GCA_022784065.1 Bacteroidales bacterium
GGCTATAGCCAACCCATTGCCATCACGGCATACGAGGGAGTGCAAATATTGCCAGAGAACTTCAACGACACATTGCCAAGCATTGAGGAACTTGAGGCGGAAATAAAAGGAACAAATAAAGAGAATAAGTAGCTTCAGTAAAAAAGAAACGAAGACAGAAACCATCGTTCAGCAGTTTGGATTTACTGCTACCACCGCAAAACGCTACTTGCGACAACTTACGGAGTTTGGCTATCTCGTAGCACAGGGAGGTAACAGAAACAGAACGTACACCATGTTGATTCCTTCGCAAACAGAAGAAAAAGAAATCGTTTGTGCAAGGCGAGAGCAGAGGCCAAGCTCGCTTGGACTATGCCGAGCCGCCGCCAATTTTCGTGGGCAAAAGAATAACTTGTGGATAAAAAAATAATTAGCTCCTTGATATAGTTTGTGATAAAAAACAAAAAAGGATGTGTGAGGCGATAACGCTTCAAACATCCTTTTCAATCTTTGTGACTCCTATAGGATTCAAACCTATAACCTTCTGATCCGTAGTCAGATGCTCTATTCAGTTGAGCTAAGGAGCCGTCCGATATTGTGACTCCTATAGGATTCAAACCTATAACCTTCTGATCCGTAGTCAGATGCTCTATTCAGTTGAGCTAAGGAGCCAAAAGCAATCTTATTGCTTGATTGCGAGTGCAAAATTACAACTTTCTGCCGTTACAGCAAACCTTTTCATTGATTTTTTTGTTCTTTCTGCGCAGAAAAGGGGAAAAAGAGAGGTACGTGTTTCATTTGCCGCTCTATCTGTTTCTGTCTTTTGCGCATATACGTGCCGGGCCGCAGCGAAGAGAATTTGCGGGGATTGGGCAGGGTGGCGGCGATAAGGGCGCAGTCGGAGCGGCGCAGTTCTGCCGCCGAACAGCCAAAGTGCGCCTGCGCCACGGCTTCCGCGCCGTAGATGCCGGGCCCCATTTCGATGCTGTTGAGATAAACCTCCATGATGCGCTCTTTCGACCAAAGAAGTTCTATGAGTACGGTGAAATAGGCCTCAAAACCTTTGCGCACCCACGACGAGGCGGGCCAAAGAAACACGTTCTTTGCCGTTTGCTGGCTGATGGTGCTTGCGCCGCGCCGCCGCTTGCCTTTCTTGGCTTCTGCGGCGGCCTGCTCTATGGCATCGTAGTCGAAACCGTTGTGCTTCAAGAAGTTCTGGTCTTCGGACGCAATGACTGCTACGGGCATATAGCGCGACATCGAGTCGAGCGGCACCCACGTGTGCCGCCAGCGCGGGCTTTCGCCGTCCGCCACGGACTGAACCGAACGGATCACCATCAGCGGCGTGAACGGTACGGGGCACCAGCGGTATATCAGTACGGCAAGAACGCTCGTCCCGAAAAACAGGATGAGCGTCCACTTTATAATTCGTTTGATAATAAACATCTTCGGTTTATTCTTTGAAATGCGGTTGTTCCTGACGCTCGGCGCGGTGCAGGCTGTCGCGCAGGTGTTTCATTCTTAACGTTTTCTTCTGCATCGTGCTGTCGGTTGCGTTTGCCTCGGCAGCAGACGGTTCGGCGGGGGCGGCAAGGCTGTCGGCAGGCGTGCCGCCGTCTTTTGGGGGACGTATGAGGCAGAGGCGCAGGCCGTCGATAATCATCAGGCGCGGGCGCTCGTTCCAAGGCGCGTGCTGATAGACGAAGCCCGAGATGCGCCGCACTGGCTGCCCGTTTATGGCGATGCTCACGCTTTGCTGACCTGAGAGCGAGATTTGCTGCGTGACGGTGCGCACGCTGTCGCCGGCGCAGTGCAGGCAGATCTGGGCGAAGGCGATGCGTGCGCCTTCGGGGTAAGCCCAGCGCGTGGAGAAGCGCAGCTGTATGCGGTCGCCCTCGCGCAGCGAGTCCATTTGCTCGACGGCAAATTCCACGCGCTTCTTGCCGTTAGATGAGAGCAGGCAGAAGCCGCCGTTCCAGAGCGTGAGCGTGTCGCCGAGCGCCGCCGTGCCTTGCCCTTGCCCGAGCAGGGGAGCGGACTGCGTGGCGGCTGCCATGCGCTCTTCGAGATTTTTGTAGATTTTGTAAAGGCGGTCGGAGTGGCGCGTGTACCATTCCATATTGTGGTCGAAGTCCTGTTCCGTGATGCCGTATTTGTTGTAGACGGCGGCGCAGTAGAGGCGCGTCTTATAGTCCGTGCTGTCGGTGCTTTGCGCCGCCATGGCTTGCGCCACGTGGTAGTCGAAGAGCAAATCCTCCATCTTGTCGGGCGGCAGAATGCCCTCGTCCACGGCCTTGTCTTTGCATGCGGCGAGGCAGAGCAACAGGCAAACCGTTGCTGCGAGGCTATATATATAATATGGTATACGGGGAAAAGTCAGTCGCATTGTTCAGACTGTTCAGGAGTGGGAGAGGGCTGCGCCTCTTTCAGCATGTGCTTGTTGTAGAAAAGGAGAATGGCGATGGCGCCGCAAGAGATGGCGGCATCGGCAAAGTTGAAAATCGCGCCGAAGAACACTTCGCCGCCCACAAGCGGCAGCCAGTCGGGCCAGGTGAAGAGCGGGAAGTAGAACATATCCACCACGCGCCCCGAGAGGAAACTGCCGTAGCCCTCGCCGAAGGCGGTGAAGGCGGCGGGGCTGAAAGGAATGCCCGGCACATAGGGTAGGCTTTCGGTGAAGATAAGTCCGTAGAGGCAGTTGTCGATGATGTTGCCCGCCGCGCCGGCTATGATGAGCGCGATGCAAAGGATAAGCCCGAAAGGTTTCAGGCTCTTTGCCGCCTTGTGCAGGATAAAGCAGAAGAAGATGATGGCCGCGATGCGGAACACGGTGAGCACCGCCGTGCCGATGAAGTCCATGCCGAAGGCCATGCCCCTGTTTTCGATAAATACGAGTTTGAACCACGGGGTCACGTCCACGCTTTCGTGCAGGAGGAAATGCGTCTTAACGTAGACCTTGATGATTTGGTCTATGACGATAACCGCCAAAATAGCGGCGGCGGAGAGGCAAAGGCGTTTGCTGGTAGGAGAAAGGGGCATCGGTATGGCTGAAAAGAGTAGGGGCGTAAGTGCCTGAAATTTTCGTGCAAGCGAGTGCAATAGAACTTGCTCATATTGCCGAGCGCAGCCGAAAATCTCAATGCAAATTTTCGTGCAAACGAGAGCAGAGCCGAACTTGTTCGGGCTATGCCGAGTGCAGCCGAATTTTCGTGCAAACGAGCGCAATCAAGTTTACTTGAATTGCCGAGTGCAGCCGAAAATCTTGAAGAAAAAATCTCAAAGAAGAGGCACAACGCCATAGAACTGGCATTTGACACATTTCCGCAGGCGTGCTGCCTTCCAGGCAGGTCCTTAGCAGTAGCCTATCCCGAGGACTTCGTCCCCGGTTACTATCGCTGCGCTCTGTACTGTCTTCCAGGCAGTTTAATTATCGCTTCTGCGCGTTCTGCATCTGCTTCGCTTCGATAGAGAGCGTGGCGTGGGGCACGGCGCGGAGGCGTTCCTTGGGAATGAGCTTGCCCGTCACGCGGCAAATGCCGTAGGTCTTGTTCTCTATACGCACGAGGGCGGCTTGCAGACCCTGAATGAAGCGTTGCTGGCGGGCTGCCATAGTGGTCAGTTCCTCCTTGGTCTGCGTCATAGAGCCTTCTTCGAGCACCTTGTAGGTAGGCATCGTGTCGTCCACGCCGTTGTCGCCCTTATTCATCAGAGCGTCCATAAGCTGCTGGTAGTCGCGCTTGGCTATTTCAATCTTTTTGAGGATAATCTCTTTGAATTCCTCAAGCTCTTCATCGCTATAACGTACTTTGTTTTCCTGTTCCATGGTGTGAAAGGTTGCTTATGCTTTTGAGATATTTACATTGACGTTCGTTCCGTCGAAATCGAGTGCGGTGGCGTCGGCCACGTCGGCTGCAAAGGTGAAGCTGTCGGCGAGCACCTGCGTGCAGATGTATTCGTGGAAGGCCTCGACGGCTTCGCACATGGCGGCATCGCCCGCCTGCATCACGATATTTATGTGGTCGGTGATTTCAAATCCGTTGTCCTTGCGGTAGGCCTGGATGCGCTTCACCATTTCGCGGGCAAGGCCTTCGCGGCGCAGGTCGTCGGTCACTTCGATGTCGAGCGCAACGGTGAGGGCGCCCTCGTTGGCAACCACCCAGCCGGGAATGTCTTCGCTCACGATTTCCACGTCGGCGCGTTCCACGGCGATGCTTTCGCCCTCAACGGCGAGCGCGAGCGTGCCTTCGGTTTCGAGGCGGGCAATCTCGGCTTGCGTGAGCGCGTCGACCGCGCTTGCTACGGCTTTCATGAGTTTGCCGAACTTCTTGCCCATTACGCGGAAGTTGCACTTCACTTTCTTTTCGAGCATCTGCCCTTCCACGAACTTGAGTTCCTTGACGTTCACCTCGTCCAGGATGAGGCGGCGTACGGCTTCGAGGTCATCGCGCAGCGTCTGCTCCGTTACAGGGATAGAGATGGCTTGCAGCGGCTGGCGCACGATGATGCGCTCGCGCTTGCGCAGCGAAAGCACCATGGAGGTGACCTTCTGTGCCAGTTCCATGCGGCGTTCCTGTGCGCTGTCGATGAGCGAAAGGTCGGCCTTGGGGAAAGCGGCGAGGTGCACGCTTTCGGCGGCATCGGCGCGGCCCTCGGTGAGGTCCTTGTAAAGGCGGTCGGCGTAGAACGGGGCGATGGGCGCGATGAGCTTGCTCACTGTGAGCAGGCAGGTGTAGAGCGTGTGGTAGGCGCTGCGCTTGTCGGCCGTCATACCGCCGCCCCAGAAACGCTTGCGGCTCAGGCGCACGAACCAGTTGGAGAGATTGTCCACCACAAACGTGGAGATGCGGCGGCCGGCGCGGGTAGGTTCGTACTGGTCGTAATCTTCCGTCACCTCTTTCACGAGCGTGTTGAGCGCAGAAAGGATCCAGCGGTCCATTTCCGTGTGGTCGGCCTCGGCTGCCTGCATGGCGGGGTCGGCGGGATTGAAGCCGTCCACGTTGGCATACATGGCAAAGAAGGCGTACGTCTGGAACAGTTTGCCGAAGAACGAGCGGGCCACTTCCTTCACGCCCTCCTCGTCGAATTTCAGGTTGTCCCAAGGCGAGGAGTTCGTGATCATGTACCAGCGCAAGGGGTCGGAACCATATTTTTCGATTGCGCCGAAGGGGTCTACGGCATTGCCGAGGCGCTTCGACATCTTCGAACCGTTCTTATCAAGCACGAGGCCGTTGCTGATCACGGCCTTGAAGGCTACGCTGTCGAACACCATCGTGGCGATGGCGTGGAGCGTGAAGAACCAGCCGCGCGTCTGGTCGACGCCCTCGGCGATAAAGTCGGCGGGGTAGACCGTGCGGCTGTCGAGCAGGTCTTTATTTTCAAATGGATAGTGGATTTGCGCGTAAGGCATAGAGCCCGAGTCAAACCACACGTCGATGAGGTCGCTCTCGCGCTTCATGGGCTTGCCGCTCTCCGACACGAGCACGATGTCGTCCACGTAGGGGCGGTGCAGGTCAATCTTGTGATAATTCTCCTCGCTGTAATCGCCCGGCACAAAACCCTTGTCGCGCAGCGGGTTGCTCTGCATGATGCCGGCGGCCACGCTCTTCTCGATTTCATCGTAGAGTTCAGCGATAGAGCCGATGCACTTTTCCTCGCGCGTCACGGCATTGCGCCAGATGGGTAGCGGCGTGCCCCAGTAGCGCGAGCGGCTGAGGTTCCAGTCGTTGAGGTTTTCGAGCCATTTGCCGAAGCGTCCCGTGCCCGTCGATTCGGGTTTCCAGAGAATGGTCTTGTTGAGTTCCATCATGCGCTCGCGCAGGGCGGAGCTGCGGATAAACCAGCTGTCGAGCGGGTAGTAGAGCACAGGCTTGTCGGTGCGCCAGCAGTGCGGGTAGTTGTGCACGTGCTTTTCGATGCGGAACGCCTGTCCGGCGCGTTTCATCTCGATGCAGAGCACGATGTTGAGGTCTTCGGCCTTGGCTGCCGCTTTCTCGTCGTACTTGCCGCCGGGATTGAACTGCGGGTCGTAGGCATTCTTCACGTAGCCGCCCTCGTGGTTGGCGTAGAGCGCCTTGTCCACGCAGGCATCGGCAAACGCCTCGGCGCATTCCGAGAGCAGATAATATTTACCCGTGAGGTCCACCATGGGGCGCGTCTCGCCCGAGGCGGTAATCATGAAGAGTGCGGGCACTTCGGCGGCTTTCGCCACCTTGGCATCGTCGGCACCGAATGTGGGCGCGATGTGCACGATGCCCGTACCGTCTTCCGTGGTTACGTAGTCGCCGGGAATGACGCGGAAGGCCTTTTCCGCCAGGTCGCAGAAGCGGTCGCCCGCCACGGCAAAACACTTTTCGGGGTGGGCGGCGGCATATTGGCGCACGTAGTCGGGGGCGTTGTCGTCCACCTTCTCCGTAGGTTTCACCCACGGCATAAGTTGTGCGTAGTGCATGCCGACAAGTTCTGCGCCCGTCCAGCTGCCCGCGATGCGGTAGGGCAGCACCTTGTCGCCGGCTTCGTAGCCCTCCATCGGGGCTTCTGCGCCCTCGGGCTTGAAATAGCTGCCCACGAGCACTTCCGCCATCACCGCGCTGACAGGTTCGGCGGTGTAGGGGTTGTACGTGCGCACGCATACATATTTAATATTGGGTCCCACGCAGAGCGCGGTGTTGGAGGGCAGCGTCCAGGGCGTGGTGGTCCAGGCGAGGAACACAGGCTTGCCCCAGCCCGTCATCTCGGGCTTCGGGTCGAGAATGTCGAACTGCGCCGTGGCGGTCGTGTCCTTCACGTCGCGGTAGCAGCCCGGCTGGTTCAGCTCGTGCGAGCTAAGCCCCGTGCCTGCGGCGGGCGAGTAAGGCTGAATGGTGTAGCCCTTATAGAGCAATCCTTTCTTGTAAAGCTGGGCCAGGAGCCACCAAAGCGTTTCGATGTAAGAGTTCTCGTAGGTGACGTAAGGGTGTTCCATATCAACCCAGTAACCCATCTTGTGGCTGAGGTCGGTCCACTCTTTCGTGAACATCATCACGTTCTTGCGGCAGCGGGCGTTGTAGTCCTCGATAGAGATGGTGCGCCCGATGTCTTCTTTCGTGATGCCCAGTTCCTTTTCCACGCCGAGTTCCACGGGCAGGCCGTGCGTGTCCCAGCCCGCCTTGCGGTTCACTTGGAAGCCTTGCATCGTTTTGTAGCGGCAGAACACGTCCTTGATGGTGCGTGCCATGACGTGGTGGATGCCGGGATGCCCGTTGGCGGAGGGAGGTCCTTCAAAGAATACGTAGGAGGGGCAGCCCTCGCGTTCGGTCATGCTTTTATGGAAGAGGTCCTCTCTGTCCCAGTCTTCAAGGACTGATTTGTTGATTTCAGGGAGGTTTAGGTTGCTGTGTTCTTTGAATTTCATACGTTTGCGAATATTTGGCTGCAAATTTACAAAAAAATCCAATAAGCGGCATTTCCTTATAAGATAATAGGGGATTTTGGGAAAAAGAGCAGCGGCGCGGCTGAGGATTCGGGTATCGCGAGGGACGGGACGCGCTGCCGCTGGAAAATATGTTGAGAATAGTTGCGCTTTCGAGCAAAATGTATTTCGCTGGTGTTGTTAATGAAACAAAATGAAAGAAAAATGTTTTAGAAAATAGCGTATTTGCCTCTTTTCGATTAAACCAACCGACATTTTGCGCAGTCAAAGAGATAAAGACCCGCAAAAGGGTGAGAGAGCATTCACAGAATACAAACCATTAGAACTTACAACCATGAAACGCAGACTTTACACATTGGTTCTTTCCGTAAGCCTCGCGCTCGGACTTAGCGCAATGCCTTACAGCGTGGCACGCGAGCAGGCTCTTTATCTCACAGACAAGATGGCTTATGAACTCCGCCTCAATAGTTGGCAGTACGAGCAGGTTTATCAAACCAATCTCGATTATTTCCTCAGCATCGAAAGCGAACCGCAGGCCTATGGTGCATATTGGACCTACCGCAACGACGACCTTTACTACATTCTCCAAGACGCGCAGTACAGGCTCTATGCCACAATCGATTATTTCCTGCGCCCGATAAAATGGCTCAAAGGAGGCTGGCACTTCACCGTTTGCAATCACTACCGCCCCGGACATTATTATTATAAGCGCCCTGTGGCTTACGTGAGCTACTGCGGCAAGAGTTGGGAACACCGCAAACCCGTGCACCGTCCCAATTATCACGCGCACGGCGGCGGGCATAGCGGTCACAATCACGGTTATCGCCCCAACGGCGGCGGACATAGCGACCACAATCACGGTTACCGCCCCAACGGCGGCGGACACCACAGCAAGCCTTCCGGCAACTATCGCCCCACTAACGGCACCAAGCCCGGGACAGGCAAGGGAAACCACGGCAGCGTAGGCGGCGGGTCGCACAATAAACCCGGAAAAGGCGGCAGCACCGCATCTCGCCCGAACTTCGGCGGCGGAAACAGAGGCACCGTAACGGCGCGGCCTTCAAGCACTCCCAACAGAACCCTCAGTGGCAACCTTTCAAAACGCAGCAACTCCGGCAACCGCAGCACGCGCCTTAGTTCCTCTTCGCCCTCGCGCGGCAGCCGCACCATCAACACCAACACAGGCAGAAGAAGTTTGCGCAGCCTGTAAAGGGTTTATAGATAGAGTAAACAAGTAGACGAGTAAACAAGTAAACAAGACAAGTTTCTCTTAAAATATATAGATGTAATACAATTCTGTCTCGTCTACTCGTTTTGTTTGAGATTTTCGGCTGCACTCGGCATAGCCCGAACAAGTTCGGCTCTGCTCTCGCTTGCACGAAAATTTCCTTGTATACTCGTCTACTCATCATTTCAACCAAAATAATCTTTCTGAAAAGGATGTTCCGAGCAATTCGGGGCATCCTTTTTGCGATTATCATAGCATATACCGCCTATTTTTAATAATTTTGCAAAGATTATCTCAAACAACCATCGTTTTTTTATGAAGAAATATGTCAGCGACCTGCTTGTGAGCAGCGTGGAGTTCTTGCGGGCAGATTATTTCCTGATGAAACTCGCCGCCGCCGACGGGCAGCCTTTGCCCGAGATGCGGCCGGGGCAATTTGTCGAGGTGAAAGTGGAACAGTCGGGCACGACTTTCCTGCGCCGCCCCATTTCCATTAACTACGTAGACCGCGCAAGGGGCGAACTCTGGCTACTCGTGCACATCGTGGGCGACGGCACGGCGGCGCTTTCCAAGAAGCAAGCCGGCGATACCGTGAACCTCATGTTTCCCCTCGGCAATGGTTTCAGTCTCGACTACGCCCCCGGTGCGAAAATCCTGCTGGTAGGCGGCGGCGTGGGCACTGCGCCTTTGCTCTACTACGGCGAACAGTTGCGCCAAAAGGGTTGCGAACCTACGTTCCTGCTCGGCGGCCGCGCCGCAAAGGACTTGCTGCAACTCGAACAGTTCAGGCAAATCGGCCGCACCTTTGTAACCACCGAGGACGGCAGCGCGGGCGAAAAAGGCTTCGTCACTAATCACAGCATCTTGGCGCAAGAGCATTTCGACGCCGTGGCCACGTGCGGTCCGAAGCCGATGATGATGGCCGTGGCACGCTTCGCCTTTTCCAAGAATATGCCTTGCGAAGCCTCGCTCGAGAACCTCATGGCCTGCGGCATAGGGGCTTGCCTCTGCTGCGTGGAGAAGAAAAACGACGGGCACAATGTCTGCGTTTGTAAAGAAGGTCCCATTTTCAAAACTACCGAACTGCAATGGCACAATTAAATGTAAACATAGGCCGATTGGCGTTGAAAAATCCCGTGATGACGGCCTCGGGCACCTTCGGCTACGGCACGGAGTTTGCCGACTTTATTGACCTCGACCGCCTCGGCGGCATCATCGTGAAAGGCACTACGCTCCTGCCGCGCGAAGGCAACGACTATCCGCGCATGGCAGAGACAGCCTCGGGTATGCTCAACTGCGTGGGGCTGCAAAATAAGGGTGTGGATTATTTCTGCGAGCAGATTTATCCCGAAATCAAGGACTACGGCACCAACATGATTGTAAACGTGTCGGGCAGCACGGTAGAGGACTACGCCCTCTGCGCCGAGCGCATCGCCGCCTTGCCGAAGATCCCCGCCATCGAACTGAATATCTCTTGCCCCAACGTTAAGAACGGCGGCATGGCGTTCGGCGTCACCTGTGCCGGGGCAGCGTCCGTGGTGAAAGCGGTGCGCAAGGTTTATCCAAAGACCTTGATTGTGAAACTCTCGCCCAACGTGACCGACATCGCCGAGATAGCCCGCGCCGTCGAGGCGGAGGGCGCCGACAGCGTGTCGCTCATCAACACGCTCATGGGCATGAGCATCGACATCGAGCGTCGTCGCTCGCGCCTCAGCATCGGCACCGGCGGACTGAGCGGCCCGGCGGTCAAGCCCGTGGCTTTGCGCATGGTTTGGCAGGTGGCGCGCGCCGTGAACATCCCCGTCGTGGGTTTGGGCGGCATCATGAACGCCACGGACGCCATTGAATTTCTCATGGCGGGTGCGACAGCGATTGAAATAGGCACGGCCAATTTCATCGACCCCACAGTTACGGTCAAGGTGGTTGAGGGAATTGGCGAATGGCTAGACCGCCACGGCATCGCCGACGTGAACGAAATTATCGGGGCATTGGAACAATGAACGTTGCGCTTGAAATATGCGTCGGCACCATCGGCGGCGCCCTGGCTGCCCGCCGGGGCGGCGCGGACAGGATAGAACTGTGCGCCGCGCTCTCCGAAGGCGGCATCACGCCCTCCGAGGGACTTATTGCTGCCGCGCTGGAAATTGAGGGCATCAAGAAGAACGTGATTATCCGTCCGCGCAGCGGCGATTTCCTATATGATAAAGACGAGCAGCGCGTTATGCTCGCCGATATCCGCACCGCCGTGCGCCTCGGCGCAGATGGCATTGTGGCGGGTGCGCTCCTGCCCGACGGGGGCATCGACACGGAGTTTCTTCGCCGCTGCCTCGATGCCGCCGAGGGCCTGCCCTTTACTTTCCATCGCGCCTTCGACCTTTGCAGCGACCCGCGCCGCGCACTCGATCTCCTTATGGCAGCCGGCGTGAGCCGCGTGCTCACATCGGGCGCGGCGGCTACCGCAGAGCAGGGCATACCTCTGCTGAAAGAACTCGTGCGCCAGGGCGGCACGGACATTATCATTATGCCCGGCTGCGGCGTGACGGAGCAAAACGTTGCGCGGATTGTCTGCGAAACGGGCGCAAGGGAAGTCCATTCCTCTGCCTCCGCCACCGTGGGCAGCAAGATGCTTTTCCGCCACGGCGGCGTGGCGATGGGCAAGGGCGATGCCGACGAATACGCCCGCCGCGAAACCTGCGCAGAGCGGGTGAATGCCTTGAAGCAGATTTTGAACGAAATCTCAGAGGGGTAATATAGGGCGAAATCTTACGTAAACGCCGCTTTGCTTACGGGCAAGGCGGCGTTGCCGCTACAATATTTTGACACGAAGATTTTTCAAAGTAGCGGCGAAAACTTAACGAAAACGAATTTTTTGCGGCAAAAAGCCCCTTTTTTTAGCATTTGTTTCGCCGTGAATTTTTTCTTTCTTACTTTTGTACCGATTAAATAGATATTTCTCCCTGCAAAGTATCAACCTAAAACGCTGACGTTTTGCCAAAAAAGGTTGCAGGCACTAAGCAAAAAGTACCCATATTGCTCCATTTTCTATAACGCCGTTGGTTGTTGCTTGTAAGAACTAATTAACGCATGAACTGCCTGGAAGGCAGTACAGAGCGTAGCGATAGTAACCGGGGACGAAGTCCTCGGACAGCAACAGCAAAGCAAATCTGCCTGGAAGGCAGTACGCCCGTTGCGGGCAAGGTCCTATGGCGTAGTGCCTTCCAGGCACATCGTCCTTGCTCGCCAATCCGGGCACTTCGTCCCCGGCATTCTATGCTTATATGCAAGTAAAACTGCAAAAAAGTTATGCCGCATCGTCATTTTTCTGCTCGCCGTAGCGTGTGCCGTTCTTGACCATGGCTACAAGGATGTGCAGCATCTTGTTCTTACAGTTG
>JALFUO010000091.1 GCA_022784065.1 Bacteroidales bacterium
CTTTGGCAGATTTTGGATTTATTTTCGAGGATAAATTGTAAGTTGAAGAGGGAGCGTAGCGGGCTACGTGACCGATGAGACTTACGATTTAGACCGAAAAGAAAACAAAAGATGGCAAAACGTCAACCCAACATTATTGTATTTTTTACGGTGGGAATATATAGAACCCACCTTAAGCATAAATCTTATTATTTTTGTAACTTTGTGCGCTGCAAATGCCCTTTTGGCATAGACGGCGGGCAATAATGCGCCGCTTTTTGCGTTTATCAAAAAGGCAGAAACGCCGACGGCGGCAGATTTCTATAAAAGCATACACAATAATAATATAATACCTGGCATGAATAAATCTAACATCATACGAATGGCACGACAAGTGTTGAACCGCAAGCCGGCAACGGGCAGAGCATTCCTCGCCGTGCTTCTTTTTTGTTTCACTTTCGCCAGCGAGGCTCTGGCGCAGTCGTCGATGACGGACAGCCAGATTATGGAGTTCGTCATCAAAGAAAACGATAAGGGCACGCCCCGAGAGGAGATTTTCAAGAAACTTATCGAGCGCGGCGTGAGCGTGGACGACATTCGGCGCATTCGCAACAAATACGAAAAGCAAAGCAAGAACAACGCGCTGGGCGGACGCAACATCGACGGCTCGCAGACCATCGACCGTATGCGCAAGAACAACGGGCAGAAAAAGCGCGGCGACGATTCGGACAAGAATAAGAACTTCACGCAGCGCAAGACGGCAGGCAGCAATAAGCGCGCGAATAAGAGCGAGATGAACGAGTTTCAGCGCAAACGCTACGAGGGGGAGGAACTGGACGGCTTCGCCGATGCCTTCGACTTTGTGCTGCCCGATTCGCTCGACATGTTTTATCCCGAGAGCAGCCACAACAAATCGGACAAGGGGAAGAAGGAAGTGTTCGGCCGCAACATTTTCAACAACAAGAACCTCACGTTCGAGAGCGACATGAACGTGGCTATTCCACAGAACTATCGCCTCGGCCCGGGCGATGCCGTGTACATCGACATCTGGGGCGCATCGGAGCAGAGCGTCGCCGCCACCGTTTCGCCCGAAGGCACCATCACGGTCGAAGGGTGCGGCCCGGTGAACGTGAACGGACTGACCGTGGCGCAGGCCAACCAGAGGGTGAAGGGCGTGATGCAGCGCCACTATGCAGGCTCGAACATCCAACTCACCGTGGGACAGACGAAAACGATTAGCGTGAACGTGATGGGCGAGGTGAAAAACCCGGGCACATACACGCTATCGGCATTCGCCACCGTGTTCCACGCGCTCTATATGGCAGGCGGCACGAACGACATCGGCACGCTGCGCAACATCAAGGTGTATCGCGGCGGCAGGCTGATTTCAACGGTGGACATCTACGACTACATCCTCAACGGCAACCTGAAAGGCAACGTGACGCTCGCCTCGGACGACGTGATTGCGGTGGACGCCTACGACTGCCTCGTAGACATCACGGGCAAGGTGAAACGCCCGATGGTGTATGAAATGAAGTCGAACGAGAGTCTTGCCACCCTGCTCAAATATGCCGGAGGCTTCGCGGGCGATGCCTATGAGGACGTGGTGCACGTGGTACGCAAGAAGGGCGGACGCTTCTCGGTGTATTCGCTCGACGAGTACAGCCGCGCCGACTTCCACATGTGCGACGGCGACTCCGTGGCGGTGGACTCCACGCTCAACCGCTACACGAATATGGTGGAGGCGAAAGGGGCCGTGATGCGTCCCGGCAAGTACCAGTATGGCGGCGACATCACCACCGTGAGCCAGTTGCTCGCCACGGCCGGCGGACTGGCTGAAAATGCCTTTGCCGAGCACGCCATACTGCGCCGCCGCAAGGCCGACCGTTCGCTAGAAGTGCTTAGCATCAACCCCCGCGCCATCATGGACCGCACGCAGCCCGACGTGGCGCTGCAAAACGAGGACGAACTCTTCGTGCCCGACCGCACGGCCGCCCAGGAGGAGCGCACGCTCACGATCGAGGGCGAGGTGATTTACCCGGGAACGTACGACTTTGCCGAAAACATGTCGGTGGAAGACCTCATTCTTCAGGCGGGCGGCTTGAAAGACGCGGCCTCGCTCGTGAAAGTGGACGTGGCGCGCCGCCAGCGCGACAAATCGGCCGTGACTTCGAGCAACAACGTGGCGCAGACGTTCAGCTTCCAAATCAAGGACGGCTTTACCATCGACGGGGAGAAAGAGTTTGTCTTAGAGCCTTTCGACGAGGTTTACGTGCGCCGCTCGCCCGACTATATCGAGCAGCAGCATGTGATGGTGCAAGGCGAGGTGGCTTTCCCCGGAACTTACACGATTACGAAGAAAGGCATGCGCCTCTCGGAACTGATACAGATGTGCGGCGGCGTGCTGCCCGAGGGCTACGCGAAAGGCGCGCGCCTCGAGCGCAAACTCACCGAGGCTGAGAGGATACGCCAAAGGCAGCTGCTGCGCATTTCGACACAAGGCGACTCGCTCAACATCAGCAAGCTCGAGATGAGCGACATACGCTTCGTGGGCATCTATCTCGACAAGGCAATAGCCAACCCGGGGAGCGAATGGGACATCGTGGTGCAAGAAGGCGACCGCCTCATCGTGCCTGTCTTCAACAATACGGTTAGTATCCAGGGCGAGGTGATGTATCCGAACACCATAGGGTACAAGAAAGGAGAAAAACTCAGCTATTACATCAATCAGTCTGGCGGATACAGTCTGAAAGCCAAGAAGGACCGCGTGTTTGCCATTCACATGAACGGCACGGTGACGCGCGTGAAGAGCGCCAAAGACATAGAGCCCGGCTGCGAAATCCTCGTGCCGCGCAAACGCGAAAGGCAGAAACTCTCCGTTACACAGATCCTCTCGCTCGGCATGACCTTCGTGACGCTCGGCAGCGTAATCGTATCGGTAATGAAATAGCGGCGCATGGCAACGGCGGTGGACAACAAGCGGCTGGCGAAGAACACGATGGTGCTCTACTTTCGCATGCTCTTCCAAATGGCCGTGTTCTTCTACACCTCGCGCGTTATAATCCGCGTGCTGGGGGTGGTGGACTACGGCGTGTACGACGTGGTGGCAGGGCTCGTAGTCGTAATGATGTTTCTCAACAACGCCATGACCACCAGTTCGCAGCGGTTCATCACCGTGGCGCTCGGGAAGGGCGACAAGCAGCACCTGAGCGAGGTGTACAGCAACTGCATCATCATTCACGGGCTGATGGCACTCGTTGTGCTTCTTTTGGGCGAGACCGCGGGGCTGTGGTACATGCACCATTATATGAACATTCCGCCCGAAAGGTTCGAGAGCGCGCTGTGGGTGTTCCACTGCTCGCTGCTCTCGGCGATGTTCCTCGTGCTTAACGTGCCCTTCAACGCCGCAATCATCGCCTACGAACGCATGACGGCGTTCGCCTTCATCAGCATCTTCGATATTCTCTGCAAACTCGGCATCGTACTCGCCCTGCCCTATTGCGACTGGGGCGACAAACTGCAAATCTACGCCGTGATGCAGCTGGCAGAAAATCTCGTGGCACGCTCCTTGTATATATATTATTGCCGGCGCAACTTTCCCGACCTGAAATTCACGTGGAAGCGCAACGCCGCGCTCTTTCGAAGCATACTCTGCTTCGCGGGCTGGAACTCTTTTTCCAACACCTCCGTGGTGTGCAACACGCAAGGGCTTAACCTTTTGCTCAACTATATGGGCGGTCCGGCGGTGAACGCCGCGCGCGGCATTGCCTTCTCTGTACAGTCGGCCGTGACGGCATTTATCTCGAGTTTCCAGACGGCCATCAATCCGCAAATCACCAAGTCGTGCGCCCAGCAAGACTTCACGGCTATGCAGCAACTCGTGATGCGCTCCTCGCGCCTGTCGTTCTGCATCGTGCTGCTGCTGTTCGTGCCGCTCATCTGCAAGACGGAATGGTTTCTATGGCTGTGGCTCGGCAGTGTGCCCGACTATGCCGTGACGTTCACGCGCCTGCTGCTTTGCGTGTCGCTCGTCGACGCGCTTGCCAACCCGCTGATGGTGGGTGCAGCGGCTACGGGGCGCGTGAAGCGTTATTATATCATCGAGGGCTGCTCGCTCCTGAGCATTCTGCCCATTGCCTGCGCGGCGGCAAGCCTTGGCTGCGCGCCGCAGACGGTGTTTGCCATACAGCTCACGGTGGTCGTCATCGTGCAAATCATAAGGATAAAACTTTGCAACGGGCTGTTCGGCCTGCCCATTAAGGACTATCTCGCTGGCGTGATGCTACGATGCATCGGCGTGCTCGCCGCCGCCTATGCCTTGCCGCTCCTCGCCCTGTCCTTCCTGCCCGACACCACAGCCTCCACGCTCGGCATTATCGCCCTAAGCATCGCCTGGACGGCCGCCATCGTGCTGGCCTTCGGCACGGATAAGGCAGAGCGCACCTTCATCTTTCAAAAAATATCTTCCAGATGCCTTCGCTCCTCCACAAAATAATAGACGCCGCCATGTGGCCGGCGGCAAAGGTTTGGAATGAAAGCCTTTCGCGCAAATGCTCGCAGCACCTCTGCGCCCTCTATGCCTCCATCGTGCGCCGCCGCTTCAAATACGCGCCCCACTTCACCTGCTTCGGCTTTCCCTTCGAGATGCAGGGCGGAAAGTATATCAGCATAGGCTGCGGCAGCATCATCGGCAAAGACGCGCGCCTCAACGCCATTGACCGATGGAAAGACAAGGTCTTCGCGCCCGAAATCATCATCGGCGAGCACACACTCGTCAGCCCGCGCTGCCACATCGGCTGCATCAACCGCATCGCAATCGGCAATCACGTGACGCTGGGTGACCGCGTATATATCACCGACCACGTGCACGGCCATTCGCTCCGAGAAGAAATGGACACGCCGCCCTTCGACCGCCCGCTCGTAAGCCGGGGCTGCGTGGAAATCGGGGACTATGTGCAAATCGGCGAAAACTGCGTCATCTTGCCCGGCGTGACCATTGGGCGCGGCGCTATCGTGGGCGCGGGAGCCATCGTCACGAAAGACCTGCCGCCCTACTGCGTGGCAGCGGGCAATCCCGCAAGAGTCATCAAGCAACTCTAAAAAAAGCGGGAGCGTAATGCATACGCCGCCGTGTGCGCCGAAAGGCATAAACAATAACGCAAACCATTAACCGGGCGTTTTGCGATACGCCCCTACTCAAAAAATATGATCCCATGGACGAAAAGAAATCTTCAATCACCTCGCTCGTAAAAGACGAGATACGCCTCGATGTCATCGCCAAAATCCTTTGGCAATACAAGAAGAAGTTTATCCTGCCCGTCTTTACAGCGTGTCTTGGCACATACCTGTTTTTGGTATTCATACCGCGCTATTACACCGCCACGGTGAAGCTCGCGCCCGAAACGGGTGCGCCAAGCATGGGCGGCGGCGAACTCAGCAGCCTCGCCTCAAGCGTCGGCGTGAATATCGGCAGCATGAACACGGGCGACGCCATTATCCCCGAGTTCTACCCCGACCTCATGGAAAGCACGGACTTCATCGTGCCGCTTTTCTACGTAGAGGTAGAAAACAAGGACGGCTCGTTCAAAGGCCCTTTCGTGGATTATCTCACAAAGGCGCAACCCGTGGCGTGGTGGGAAAGGCTTTACAATTGGGCTAAAAACCTCATCAAGAAGCCCGAACCGCTCAACACGGGCAAGGAATATAAAATCAATCCCTTCCGACTCAACAAAACCGAGACGGAGGTCGTGAAAGGCATCTCTGGAAGCATCAACTGCAACGTGGATAAGAAAACCGACGTAATCAGCATCACCACCACAGCCCGCGACCCGCTCGTGGCAGCACAGCTTGCCGACTCCGTTAAGGTGAAGTTGCAACAGTTTATCATTGACTACCGCACGGAAAAAGCCCGCTGCGACGTGCGCCACTACGAAGCGCTTTGCAAACAACTGAAACTCAAATATGACTCGGCAAAGGTGGCATACGCCGACTACGTGGACTCACACCGCGACCTTATCCTGCAATCATACAAGACGGAAGAAACCACCTATGAAAACGAGCTGCAAGCGGCTTACAGCTCTTACGCCACTACGCGCCAGCATCTGCAATACGCTGAGTCGAAACTGCAAGAGTACACGCCCTCGTTCACCGTTATCCAAAACGCCACGGTGCCCGTGAAGCCCGCAGGCCCGAAGCGCATGTTCAACTCGCTGGCCATGGCTTTCTTCGCATTCATCATCGTGGCCGTCCGTCTGGTGATGAAACACTATAAAGAGTTTTGAAATAAGTAGAAAAGTAGACGAGTAGACAAGCATGCTCTATATCCTCCTTATATTACTGGTGCTGCTGATGTTTATGGCCTTCTTTGAAGACTATATTTCGGAGCGCGACCGCCTGTGGCTGTTCATCGGCGCGGCGGCCGTGATGGCACTGGTGGCGGGCTTCCGCCCCGACAACGTGGATAAGGACTACGACAACTATATCCGCTTCTACTATTCTTTCGACATCACCACGGAGTACACCTTTATCCTGATAGCAAATCTTATCCGCTTCACGATAGACAATTATTTATATGTATTTGTCATCTACGCCGCCCTGTGCATGGCGCTGGTTGCCTATTCCATAAAAAACTTATCGGATCTTTGGCTCTCATCGCTGCTCATCTACTTTTCGCAGTATTTCATCTTGCACTGCATGACGCAGATACGCGTATCGGTGGCGGCAGGCTTCTTCTTGCTGGCCTTGCCTTTCCTCTTTCAAAGGAAGATCGGCAAATTCCTGGTTACGCTGGTCGGCGCGGTGTCGTTCCACTACTCCTCTATCGTTTATCTGCTGTTTTTTGCCGTTACAGGCAAGGAGCTGAAAGGCAAGTGGCTTGTCTTCTGGTGCAGCCTTATCCCCGTCTGCGCCGTCCTTTTCGTCATGAAAATCGGACTCACGGCAGTCATCCCTATTCCCTATATCGAAGAAAAACTGAGAATCTACGAAACAGTTGTGACAAAAGGCGAAGTTTCGGAGGTGTCGCCGTTTAACACGGTGCAATACCTGCGCATCGCCCTCGTGTATTTCTTCATCTGGAAAAGCAAGGTCATCGCCGAGCACAACAAATATATCTACCTGCTCATTAAGATTGAAATCATCGGCCTCTGCGCCATGTTCCTGCTGCCCGCCGTGCCCGTGCTGGCTTTCCGCGTGAGCGAGATGATTTGCATCGTTGAAGTCATCCTTTACCCCTTGATGATCTACACCGTGCGCCCCGACTGGATAGGCAAGGCGGGCGTAACGGCAACGGCGTTCCTGCTCTTTGTCATATCGCTTTTCTTCAACAAAATCCTTTACCTCTAAACCATGCAGCAAGGCACTGAAAGAATAGCCATACTCCTTGCGACCTACAACGGCGAGAAGTACCTTCGCGAGCAGTTGCAGTCGCTCTACTATCAGACTTACACTGATTGGACCTTATACATCGGCGACGACGGCTCGACCGACGGCACTGCGGACATCGTAAGGGAATTTTCCGAACGATACGGCAATATCGTTTTTCACCGAAACAGCGAGGGCAAAGGCGCGATGAGCAACTTCATGGGCCTGCTCGCTGAAGCGGACGCCGACTACTACATGTTTTGCGACCAAGACGACGTGTGGCTGCCGCATAAAGTGGAAACCACGCTGCGCAAGATGCGGGAAATCGAAGCGGAAAACCGGCAACGCCCCGCCGTGGTCTGCTCCGACTTGAAGGTCGTAGACAAAAATCTGCAAACCATCGCGCCGTCCTTTTGGGAAATGTCGGAGATGCTGCCCGACCTGCTCGCTTCAAACTTCAACTACCTTGGCGTGCATTTCCTGGCCACCGGCTGCACCATGATGATTAACGCCGCCGCCAAGCGCATCGCCTTCCCCTACCCACCCTGCGCCTTCATGCACGATGCCTGGCTCGTGATGAAAACGATGAAGGCAGGCGGCGCATTCGGCATTATCCGCGAACCGCTCATGCTCTACCGCCAACATGGAGGCAACGTGCTCGGCGCAGGCGACGTGAACCATTCAAGTCTACACTACAAACTGCGCCATTTCAAAGTCCTGCAAGAGCAGAACAAAAAGATGTACGCCCTCGCCAACTATTTTGGCTACGGTTCTTGGCTGAAATTCATTTTTTATAAGGTGATGTATAAATGGCAGTTGCGCAAGGCAGGGCGCACGGGCTTGCAATAACCTATTCCCCTCGGACAACTCAGACATGAAACACGCCATACTCCTCTTTACGCTATGGGCGGTATCTGCTGCGCTGCGCGCCGGCATCCCCATCCTCGGCTTTTGGGGCGTTGACCCCGAAAACGCCACGAAGGCGCGCTACGCCGAAATGCGCCGTGCCGGTTTCGACATAAGCATGGACGGCTACAAGTCTTTGGAGCAAATCGTCCGCGCCCTCGACTGTGCACAGGCGGCGGGCATGAAACTGCTCGTGGCAGGCGACCAACTCGTGCTGCACCCGCGCGAAACCGCCGAGGCCATACGCAACCACCCCGCACTCTTCGGCTACGTGCTCGGCGATGAACCGCGCATGGAGGACTTTGAGGCATACAAGAAAAGATTTGACGCCATCCGCACCGCCGACCCCGCGCACCTGTGCTACCAAAACCTTTTCCCCTACTATGGCGACGAACTGCTCGAAACCATCGGCGCGGCTTCGTATGAAGAATATTTGAGAAAGTTCAGCGAGATACCGCTGCCGCAAATCTCTTTCGACTTCTACCCTATTTGGGACTACGACATACGCCCCACGTGGTACTACACGCTCGAAACCGTGCGCCGCGAAAGCCTCCGCACGGGCGTGCCCTTTTGGGCGTTCGTGCTTTCCACGCCCCACGTGGGCTATCCGCAGCCTACGCTCGAGATGCTGCGTCTGCAAATCTACTCCAACCTTGCCTACGGCGCGCAGGCCATTCAATATTTCACCTTCCGCACGCCCCCGCAGGACGATACTTACGACTACCACAACGGTCCTATTACCCTGGAAGGCAAAAAGACGGAAACATATAATATTGTCCGCGACATGAACCGCGAGCTGCGCGAGGTCATTCCCTTTTTCGACGGCTGCACGGCGGAGCGCGTGGGACATCTGCTCGAAACGCCGCTCGGCACGGAGCGTTTCAACGGTGCGCCGCGCGGACTGCGCCGACTGAAAGTGGTGGGCACGCGCGGCGCCGTGGTTTCCGTGCTCCGCCAAGGAGAAAAACGCTACTTAGCCGTTGTGAATAAAGATTTTGAAACTGATTTGCGCGTAGACATCGCCTTTTCTTCGCCGCGCCGCCCGCTTTGGCCGAAAGAGTTCGCCAAAACGCCCGCAGCCGCCGCCCATTCCCTCTCGCTCTCGGGCGGCAACCTGCTTATTTTCGATTTGGACTAATATATTATATATATGTATTATGCAACAGCGCGGCAACTCATTGGTTGCCGCGCTGTTGCATGATATTGATTTGAAAAATGCCTTTACGCTTCCTTGCGCTCGATGTAGGCAATCACGTCGCCCTTCTGCACGTGCGCTCCTTGCTTGGCATTGATTTCTACCAATTTGCCGCCAAGCGCAGCGGGGAGTTCAAGGATTTGTCCGTGCGTGTTCTCGATGTAGCAGAAGAAGTCGCCTTCTTTATACTCTTTGCCGATAAAGGGTTCGATGCTCTTGACGCATTCGCCGTCGCCGCCGATTTCCCAAAGCACGGTGCCGCTTTCAGTTGCCACGATGGCATCGGCTTTGGCGTGCTTGAAGGCAGCAGCTTCTTCGAGGCTCATGCCGCTTGCCGTCTCCTTGTCGCGAGCGGCTTGCAAATCTGCGAGGAAACGCTTCTTGGCCGCACCGCTCTTATAGTCGCGATACTGCGTTTCGTGCATGGCAAACTCAAAGAGTTCTTCATCGTCTTCGCCGCGTTCCCAGCCGTTCTCTTCCATTTCCTTGATAAAGCGCGGAAGTTCGTCGGGATAGTAGCTCTGCGGGTCGGCGTCGGTAAACTCAAAGCCTTTCTCTTTGGCGAGCTCGATGATTTCGGGCGCAACCTCGCCGGGTAGCTTGCCGCTCTTGCCGAGGATCATGCCCCAAATGCTGTTGTCCATCATCGTGTAGCGGGGTTTGCCCATTGAGTCGGTGAGGAGGTTCATCAGGGCGATGTTCTTCACATACTGCGAGAACGGCGTTACGAGGGGAGGATAACCCACGCGCGGCCAAACGTATGCCACCTCGTCGAAGAGGCGCACGAGCAGGGCATCTTCCGAAAGGGGTTGCTTGCCCTGCTTCTCGCGGTTGCTGTTGATGGCGCTCATCACGCCTGTGAGGTCTGCCATCATCGAGCCCATCATGCCGCCGGGCAGGCCGCAGCCGAGCAGCAGCGACGACATCAGTTTGTTGCCGGGGTTCATGAAGTAGCCGAGGAAGTCGTCGATAAATTCCTGCGTGAGCTTACGGGCTTCCATATAGGCTTCCATGTTGATTTCGGGCACGTCGAAACCTGCGTTCTTGAGCATCGACTGCACAGAGATGATATCCGGGTGCACCTTGCCCCAAGAGAGCGGTTCGATGGCGGTATCGATCACGTCCGCGCCGTTGCGGCACACTTCGAGAATGCTCGCCATCGAAAGGCCCGGGCCTGAGTGGCCGTGATATTGGATAATGACTTCGGGATGCTTGTCCTTAATCATTTTCGTGAGCTTGCCGAGCATGGCGGGCTGTCCGATGCCGGCCATATCTTTCAGGCAGATTTCGGGCGCGCCGGCTGCGATCAGTTGGTCGGCGATATTGGCGTAGTACTCTGCCGTATGAATGGGCGAGTTGGTGATGCAAAGGGTTGCCTGCGGCGTCATGCCGCCCTCGATGGCATATTTGATAGAGGGAATGATGTTGCGCACATCGTTCAAGCCGCAGAAGATGCGGGTGATGTCCACGCCCTGGGCGTGCTTCACCTTATACATCAGGCGGCGCACGTCGGCGGGCACGGGGAACATGCGCAGCGCGTTAAGGCCGCGGTCGAGCATGTGCGTCTTAATGCCAACTTCGTTGAAGGGCTTAGTAAAAGCGCGCACGGCTTTGTTGGGGTTTTCGCCATAAAGCAGATTGACCTGCTCGAAAGCGCCGCCGTTGGTTTCCACGCGGGAGAAGCAACCCATCTTTATAATAACCGGGGCAATGCGCTCCAGCTGGTCTTTGCGCGGCTGGAACTTGCCCGACGACTGAAACATGTCGCGATAAACAAGGCTAAATTGGATTTTTCTTTTCGTCATAAAATGAATATGTACGTTGTTAATGTTGATTTGCTTATATGGAAAAGCACAAAATGCGTTGCAAAAGTACGATTTTATTTTCTTTTATACAAAAACTAATTGCACACAAGCCCCTTATTGTGTGCAATTAGCATAGATTATATATGAATATGTGGAAATATACTTATAAATATCATCTCTTTTTAGGGCGGAGCGACACAAGCGGCACGATCATCTCGTCCATAGAAACGCCGCCGTGCTGGAAAGTGTCTTTATAATACTGCACGTAATAATTATAATTGTTGGGATAAGCGAAGAAGCGTGCGCCGGTGGCGAAGATATAGGTAGTGGAAAGGTTGGGCGCGGGCAGCTGAATGCTGCGCGGCTGCTTCACCTCGAAGACCTCGCGGGCATTGTAGTTGAGGTTTTTGCCGAGTTTGTAGCGCAGGTTGGTGTTCACGTTTTTATCGCCCACAACCTTGGTCGGCTGGTCCACGCGAATGCTGCCGTGGTCGGTGGTGATGAGGATTTCGTAGTCGAGGCGCGAGAGGCGGTCGAAGAGTTCCTTGATGGGCGTATGCTTGAACCACGAGAGCGTGATGCTGCGGTAGGCAGCCTCGTTGGCGGCCAGCTCGCGCACCATTTTCGACTCGGTGCGGGCGTGGGAGAGTATGTCGATGAAGTTTACCACCAATACATTCAGCGGCGACTGCGTCAGCTCGTTCATCTGCGCCAGCAGGCGGTCGGCGGCGAGAGAGTCGTTGAGTTTGTGGTAGGTGAAAGTTTCCTTGCGGCGGAAGCGTGCCAATTGTTCGCGCAGGAGCGCCTCTTCGTGGAGGTTCTTGCCCTCTTCTTCCTCCTCGTCCACCCAAAGCGCGGGGTACATCTCTTTGATTTGCAAGGGCATCAGTCCTGAGAAAATAGCGTTGCGGGCGTATTGCGTAGCGGTAGGCAAAATGCTGAAGTAGACATCTTCGTCTATGTCGAAGTCATCTGCCAGTTCTTGGCTCAGCACGCGCCACTGGTCGAAGCGGAAGTTATCGAGCACCAGCAGAAACACCTTTTTGCCCGAGGAGAGCAAGGGGAAGACGCGGCGTTTCATCACGTCGGGGCTGAGTATGGGGCGGCTGTCGGGGGCGGCAATCCATGCGGCGTAGTTCTTTGCGATGAACTTGGCGAAATTTCTGTTGGCATCGGCTTTCTGCATTTGCAGCATCTCGTTCATCGCGCCGTCGGTCTGAGAAAGTTCCAACTCCCAGTAAACCAACTTTTTATAGAGTTCTTTCCAGCCCTCCGCATCAAGGTTTTCCGACATTTGGAGGTCAATTTTGGAAAACTCCTGCCGGTAGCCCGTCTGCGTGGCTTCCTGCACGATTTCGCGACGGTGTATGTTTTTCTTGATGCTCAGCAGGATTTGGTTGGGGTTGACGGGCTTTATGAGGTAGTCGGCTATTTTCGCGCCAATGGCCTGGTCCATAATATTTTCCTCCTCGTTTTTCGTCACCATCACCACGGGCGTGTTCACCCCGCGCTCTTTGAGTTGCGAGAGCGTTTCGAGGCCACTGAGGCCGGGCATGTTTTCATCGAGAAATATGAGGTCGAAGTCTTCTTTTTCACAGAGTTCGAGCGCGTCCGAGCCGTTGGAAGCGGTGGAAACATCATAGCCTTTCTTTTCGAGGAACAAGATGTGGGCGCGGAGCAAATCAATCTCGTCGTCCACCCAAAGCAGTCTGCCGTTTGTCATTGCGGTATTTTCTAAATTCAAAGGCGAAGTTACGGAAAAAAGGCGCGGCACGCCTTCTTCCCATACTTAAAAAAGCCTATTATCACGTATGGGAATTGCAAAAGTAGTAATTTTGCAGAAGATTTCGTGCAAGCAAACGAAAACTTGAAGCGCCGACCGCTGCCAGTAGGGGCGTTTTGCAAAGATAGTGCAAGGCGAGTGCGATAGAGTTTACTCTAATTGCCGAGCCGCAGCCTATCTTATTAAAAACGCCCGGAAAGAGGTCGACTCATTGATATATGCCATGCGGCTCACACTGCGGGCGTTTTGCAAAACGCCCCTACCACACAGGACAAGCGGTTTTGATTGTTTTTGTCCCATCCCACCTCCTACTCAATATTTATATTATGCCAACAACCCCTTCTCGCGAACACAGCATCTACCGCATCACGCTCCTTGGCAGCGCAGGCAACGTGCTGTTGCTCATCTTCAAGTTCGCTGCCGGTATCCTCGGCGGCAGTGCGGCCATGATAGCCGATGCCGTACACTCGCTTTCCGATTTTGCCACCGACATCGTTGTCCTGCTCTTCGTGCGCCTTTCCGGCCGTCCCTCCGATAGCGACCACGACTTTGGCCACGGCAAATACGAAACGCTTGCTACCGTTATAGTCGGCCTGATGCTGATGGCGGTCGGCATCGGCGTGCTGTGGAACGGCGCGGAAGCCATCTACCGAAGCATCAACGGCGAACTCCTGCCGCAACCCGGCAACATCGCGCTCATCGCCGCCCTCGTATCAATCGTGGTCAAGGAGTTGCTCTATCAAGCCACCGTTCGCGTGGGACGCTCCACCGGCTCTCAGGCCGTTGTGGCTAATGCGTGGCACCATCGCAGCGATGCCCTCTCGTCCATCGGCACTGCCCTCGGCATCGGCGGCGCAATCTTTCTAGGCGAGCACTGGCGCGTGCTCGACCCCATTGCCGCATTGATCGTCAGCTTCTTTATCATCAAGGTGGCCTTCAAACTTTTTTTACCCGGCATGGAGGAACTGCTCGAAAAGTCGCTGCCCGAAAAGGAAGAGGCCTTTATCATAGACACGATTCTCGAAGAACCCGGCACTTCCGACCCGCACAATTTGCGCACCCGCCGCATCGGCAGCTATTGCGCCATTGAAGTGCATTTCCGCATGGCGGGCACTACGACCATCAACGATGCCCACGCCGCCACCCGCCGCATCGAGGACAAGCTCCGCGCCCGCTTCGGTGCGCACACCATAATAAATACGCACGTGGAGCCGGTGAAATAGGATTTTTCCATTATGAATTGCTGATCCGCCTATAAGGCAGCCAACGCTGTCTGCTCAGACAGGATTTATTTCCTCGGAGATAATTTTTCCTGTCTGCGCAGACTTTTTTTATTTGTCCCCAGATATTTTTTACTATCCTATAAGATGTTTTTTATTACAAAGTTTGTAATATGTGTTACAAAGTTTCTAACACATGTTACAAAGTTTGTAATATGCGTTACAAACTTTGTAACAAAAATTTCAAAGTACATCGTAAAAACTTTCAAGGGCTTAGGAAAAACTTTCAAGGGTTTAGGAAGAAATGCCTGCCTGAAAATCGGCTGACGGACGGGCGTAAGGATAGCTGCATTATTGCGAACGCGCATTTTCAGGGATATCGTATGGGCAATCAAGGTTTCAAGGGTGGAGGTGTTTGTAATAAGACGGGCTTGCAGGGCGGGAAATCAAGTAAAATCTATGCGCTCGCTTATCCGAAAAGTGCAGGCGCTTGCGCTAACTTTGCCCAAAGCCGCCACTTGCGCAGCGATGCAAGAAAAGTCGGGAGATGCAATCAACGCATTAGGAACCCGTCATTAGTGTATGGTTGGAAGGGCCAACTATACACTCGTAACGGGCTAATATAAAGGCAAATAAGCCGGAAGTGACGGGTGTGCTGGGTTTTTCGGGGTAAAAAATGCGTATAGAGGGCGGATCGTCCGCAGGAAAATCTCTTTGAGGATTATCTATCTTATCTGATAAATTGCAGTAACACAAGCAATAATTTTGTTACTTTTGCATAGAAATAATTGAAACTTATGACAATAAAGGACGCAAAATTCGTAATCAGCAACAGCCGCGCAGACATGTGCCCCAAGCACGGCCGCCCGGAATATGCCTTTATCGGACGCAGCAATGTGGGCAAGAGCAGCCTTATCAATATGCTTACGGGCAGGAAAGCACTTGCAAAGACATCGTCTACGCCAGGCAAAACGCTCCTTATCAACCATTTCCTGATCAACAACGACTGGTATCTTGTGGACCTCCCGGGTTACGGCTACGCGCAGCGCGGCAAGTCGGAGATGATGAAACTCAAAAACCTCATTGAGCACTATGTGCTGGAACGCGAAGAACTGACCTGCCTCTTCGTTCTTATCGACTCGCGCCACGAACTGCAAGCCAAGGACGCGGAGTTTATTCGCATGCTGGGCGAGAACGGAGTGCCTTTCGGCATCATCTTTACAAAGGCCGACAAACTCAGTAAAACAGCGGCGAAAAACAATGTGGAGCATATCTGCAAGTCGCTCTCTGAGGAATGGGAAGAACTGCCGCCCTACTTCGTCACGAGCAGCGCAACGGGACTGGGCAAGGACGATGTGCTCGACTTTATAGAAAGTTGCAACAATTCGATCGACGCGTAAGGGCACTTGCGTTCACTTGAATAAGCCATAATAAAATGCTTTGGACTGACCGATACAGAACGATTAACACCGTCATCGTGATTGCCGCCCTGATTACTGCGGCGGCATCGCTCGTGGTGTCGCACTTGCTGACGCGCGACCTTGCGCGCGAAGAGGTGCGAAAGGTGGAGGTGTGGGCCGAAGCGATGCGTTCGCTGATTGCAGCCGACGAGAACACCGACCTCAACCTCGTGCTGAAAGTGGTGAACAGCAACACGACTATTCCCATCGTGGTGCTCGACGGGCAGGACGCAATCCTCGCCTCGCGCAACATCAAGCCCTCGCTCGGTGCGGACTCGCTGGCCTTTATCCGCGAGCTGGCCCGCGAGATGCGCCAAAGCGGGCACGCCATGCAGATGAACCTTTCGCAGGCGGGCGGCGGCGATGCCGACACTATATATATATGTTACGGCGAGTCGAGCCTGCTGAAACGGCTGGCGGTATATCCTTACGTGCAACTCGGCGTTGCTGCCCTGTTCCTGCTGCTCGTGGTCTTTGCGCTGTCGGCGTTCAAGCGTGCGGAGCAAAACAGGGTGTGGGTAGGCCTGTCGCGCGAAACGGCACATCAGCTCGGCACCCCTATTTCCTCGCTCATGGCATGGAGCGAAGTGCTGAAAGAAAGCCACCCCGACGACCCGCTGCTGCCCGAAATGGACAAAGACATCGGGCGTCTGC
Source organism: Bacteroidales bacterium (assembly GCA_022784065.1). GTDB lineage: Bacteria > Bacteroidota > Bacteroidia > Bacteroidales > Bacteroidaceae > Alloprevotella. The sequence goes on from JALFUO010000091.1 coordinate 16,365, forward strand.
AACTCATCGCCGAGCGTTTCTCAAAAATCGGGTCGGAACCTGAGCTGCACGTGGCAGACCTGCGCCCCTTGGTGCAGCGGGCGGTGGACTATATGGCACGGCGCACGCCCCACAACGTAACCATCACGGCACGCACGGCGGCGCATCCTTTGCCGGTGCGCGTGAACGAGCCGCTCTTTGAGTGGGTGATAGAAAATCTCTGCAAGAACGCCGTGGACGCAATGCCGCAAGGCGGCAGCATCACGCTCACGCTCTCGGCCGTTTCGACTGGCACGCTGCTCGAAGTGACGGATACGGGCAAGGGTATTCCCAAAAAGCATTTCAAGAGTGTGTTCAAGCCTGGCTTCACCACGAAGAAGCGTGGCTGGGGCTTAGGCCTCTCGCTCGCCAAGCGCATTGTCGAGAAATACCATAACGGACGCATATACGTGAAAAGCAGCGAGGTGGGCAAAGGCACGACCTTTGCAATCGAGATGTCGTAGAAATAGACTGTTTTAGTAAACAAGTAAACGAGTAGACAAGTAAACAAGACATATTACTCATGTAAAAAACAGTTTGCAAGACATTCCTGTCTCGTATACTCGTTTACTTGTTTACTCGTTTACTTATTTACTCGTTTACTTGTTTACTCGTTTACTTGTTTACTCGTTTACTTATTTACTCCTCAATATAAATATGAACTTTACGGCAATAATTCCTGCAAGATACGCTTCCACGCGCTTCCCCGCCAAACCGCTCGCGCTGCTGGCCGGGAAACCTATTGTACAACACGTCTTTGAGCGCACCGCCGCCGAGATACCCGATGCCTGGGTGGCCACCGACGACGAGCGCATCGCCGAGGCCGTCCGTGCCTTCGGCGGCAACGTCGTGATGACCTCGCCCAACCACCGCAGCGGCACGGACCGCATCGGCGAGGCCGTGAAAAACATCGGCTGCACAGCGGACGTGATTGTGAACGTGCAGGGCGACGAACCCTTTATCGCCGCGCAGCAGTTGCAGACCATCAAGCAATGCTTCGACGACCCCGAGACCGAAATCGCTACGCTCGTGAAACCTTTCGCCCCGACCGACGCTTGGGAAAAACTCTCCAACCCCAACAGTCCGAAGGTGGTGGTGGACAACCGAGGCTTCGCGCTTTATTTCAGCCGCAGCGTCATTCCTTACCTGCGCGGCGTGGAACAAAAGGACTGGACGGCTCGGCACGAGTTTCTCAAGCACATCGGCCTCTACGCCTACCGCGCCGAAACGCTCCAGCGCATCACGGCGATGCCGCAAGGCGCATTGGAACAAGCCGAATCGCTCGAACAGTTGCGTTGGCTGCAAGCGGGACTTAAAATAAAAGTGGGGCGCACCGACTTGGAAACCATCGGCATCGACACACCCGAAGACCTCGAAAAGGCAGAGGCATTCATCAAAAGACAATAAGACTATTCAGACAAGACTATGCTCAATAAACTCAAAACTATACTCTTCGCCATCGCCTTGCTTGCCGCGCCCCTCTCGGCGCAGAAACTGCAAGTGGGCTCGTGCGAACTGAAAGACGGCGGCATCTACACCGGCGAACTGCTCGGCGGAAAGGCCAACGGCAAGGGACGCGCCGTGTATGAAAACGGCGACACCTACGAAGGCGAGTTCGTAAAAGGCTTCCGGCAGGGGCAAGGCACCTTTACCGCCGCCGACGGCTCGCGCTACGAGGGCTCGTGGATGAAAAACGAAAGGCACGGCAAGGGCACGTTCTACGCCGTGAATAATAACCGCTACGTCGGCCTCTGGTATCGCAACCGCAAGGAGGGGCACGGCGTTATGTACTACTACAACGGCGATGTCTACGACGGCGACTGGAAGGAAGACAAGCGCGAAGGCAAAGGCACGTACACCTTTAAGAGCGGCGCGTTCTACAAAGGCGACTGGGAGGACGACAAAAAGACCGGCAAAGGCTACTTCGACTGGAACGACGGCTCGAAATACGAAGGCACATGGCTCAACAACCGCCGAAACGGAAAGGGCACGTATTTCTATGCTGACGGCGACTATTACACCGGCGACTGGAAAGACGACATGCAGAACGGCAAGGGCATCTATAAGTTCCGCAACGGCGATGTCTACGAAGGGCAGTATGTTGACGGCGAGCGCACCGGCGAGGGCATCTTCAAGTTTGCCACGGGCGACCAGTACAACGGCCATTTCCTGAACGGCGAGCAGAGCGGGCAAGGCACTTTCATCTGGAAAAACGTAGCCAACTATACGGGGCAATGGCAAAACAACATGAGAAACGGCCACGGCACGTATAAGTGGAAAAACGGCGACGAATACACCGGCTCCTGGGTCAACAACAAGATGGAAGGCAAAGGCGTGCTGCGCACTGCCGACGGCACTAAGTTCAACGGCGAATTCAAGGAAGGGCGCAAGCACGGCAAGTCGGTGGAACTGCGCCCCGACGGCTCTAAAATAGAATGTACCTACAAGGACGGCGAACGCCACGGCAAATACGTGGAGTACGACCGCAACGGAAACGTCACCAAGAAAGGCGAATATTCCAACGGCCGCGTGGTGCAATAATTTTTGGACGATTTTTAGTAAACAAGTAAACGAGTAAACAAGTAAACAAGACAAGTTACCAAATAAAATATAGTTTGCAAGACAAATCTGTCTCGTCTACTCGTTTACTTGTAAACTCGTCTACTAATAAGACATATCAACACCTTAAATCAAATATATTATGAAAACTTCCCCCAAGAAAACCACCAAGGCTGCCGCAGCGAAGCCGCAACGCCTCAAAATCGTGAAAAACGACCCTTGGCTCGAACCGTTTGAAGGCGCAATCCAAGGCCGCCACGACCATGTGCTCCACAAGCTCTACGAACTTACGGCCGGCAAGAAACCGCTCTCGGAATTTGCCGACGGCCACCTGTATTTCGGCCTGCATAAGACAGAAAAGGGCTGGGTGATCCGCGAATGGGCACCCAATGCCACGGCGATTTATCTCATCGGCGATTTCAACGGTTGGCAGGAAAACGAGAAATATGCCTTCAAACGCCTCAAAAACTCTGGCAACTGGGAACTCAAACTCCCTGCGAAAGCCCTCAAGCATCAAGACCTCTACAAACTCACAGTGCACGGGGACGGCGGCGAAGGCGAGCGCATTCCTGCTTGGTGCCGCCGCGTGGTGCAGGACGACGATACAAAGATATTCAGCGCACAGGTGTGGGCTCCCGAACAGGAATACGTGTTTAAGAAAAAGACGTTCAAGCCCAACACCGCCCCGCTGCTGATTTACGAATGCCATATCGGCATGTCGCAGGACGCTGAAAAGGTGGGCACATACAATGAATTTCGCGAGAACGTGCTGCCGCGCATCATCGAAGAGGGGTACAACTGCATACAGATTATGGCTATTCAGGAGCACCCCTATTACGGCAGTTTCGGCTATCACGTAAGTTCTTTCTTCGCCCCGTCCTCCCGCTTCGGCACGCCCGAAGAGTTGAAGCATCTCATCGACGAGGCGCATCAGGCTGGCATCGCCGTAATTATGGATATGGTGCAGAGCCACGCTGTGAAGAACGAAATCGAAGGCCTCGGCAACTTTGCCGGCGACCCCTCTCAATATTTCTATAGCGGCGGTCGCCGCGAGCACCCCGCATGGGACAGCCTTTGCTTCGACTACGGCAAGAACGAGGTAATCCACTTCCTCCTTTCCAACTGCAAGTATTGGCTCACGGAATTCCATTTCGACGGCTTCCGCTTCGACGGCGTTACGTCGATGCTCTATTACAGCCACGGCCTCGGCGAAGCGTTCTGCGGCTACGGCGACTACTACAACGGGCATCAGGACGACAATGCCATCTGCTACCTCACCCTTGCCAACCTCCTTATCCACGAGGTCAATCCCAAGGCCATCACCATAGCCGAAGAGGTGTCGGGTATGCCGGGACTGGCAGCCCCGTTCAAGGACGGCGGCTATGGCTTCGACTATCGCATGGCCATGAACGTGCCCGACTATTGGATTAAGACCATTAAGGAATGCCGCGACGAGGATTGGAAACCCTCTTCGATTTTCTGGGAACTCACCAACCGCCGCGCCGATGAAAAGACGATATCTTATTGCGAAAGCCACGACCAGGCACTCGTGGGCGACAAGACCATCATCTTCCGCCTCATCGACGCCGATATGTACTGGCATTTCCGCAAGGGCGACGAAAACGGCACGGTGCATCGCGGTATCGCGCTCCACAAAATGATCCGCCTCATCACGGCCTCAACGATTTGCGGCGGCTACCTCAACTTCATGGGCAATGAGTTCGGCCACCCCGAATGGATTGACTTCCCGCGCGAAGGCAATGGCTGGAGCCATAAGTATGCCCGCCGCCAATGGAACCTTGTGGACAACAAAGATTTGTGTTACCACTTCCTCGGCGACTTCGACAAGGCGATGCTCGACACGATTAAGTCGGAAAAGAATATCCAGAAGTTGCCCGTTCAGGAAATCTGGCACAACGACGGCGACCAAATCCTTGCCTATCAGCGCGGTTCGCTGCTCTTCGTGTTCAACTTCAACCCCACGCAATCGTTCACGGGCTACGGATTCATGATGAAGGAAGGCGCCTACGACGTGGTGCTCAACACCGACGCCAAAGCCTTCGGCGGCAACGGCCTGTCAGACGACAGCATCCGCCATTTCACCAACTACGACCCGCTTTTGAAGAAGGACGGCAAAGGTTGGCTGCAACTCTATCTGCCCGCCCGCTCTGCCGTTGTTTTGAGAAAGGTGGAAGAATAATTTTTGTGATTGACCATACCTATTATAACAACTTGGGGCGCATGATAACGTGCGCCCCAAATTTTCAAAAGCAATCTGATGCCTAAAATCCTTGTTTCATTGCGCGTTATCTTCGCTCTGTTCCTATTTTTCTTCCTTTCCGTGGCACAGGGCGACGTGCTGTGCTATCTATACCGCCGCCTCATAGATGCCTCGTCCGAACCCGTGCACTGGCTACTGGGCGGCGCTATGGCGGCGATACTCATATTTATAATGTGGCTGCTTTCGCGCACGGCCGTATGCCGCCGCTATCCGCTGATAGAAACGATACCGGCAGGCTTCGCCGCCGTGCTGGCGGTCAGCCTGCCGTTTGCCAGTTGGCAGCACGTGCTGGTTACCATATTATATTATTGTGTCGCAGCCGCAATGCTCGTCTTTTGCAACAGATTGCTTCAAAAGGCGTATCACACGGGCCGCCGCCGCTTGCCGCTCCTGATTTACGGCACGGGATTGCTCCTCGTTTGCTTCGTAACGGGCCTGCGTACCGCCGCCACCGATGCAGACCACTACGAACTGTGCACAGCCGAAGCCCTGCGCCGCTGCGACTATGCCGCCGCCTACCGCACGGGCGAAATTTCCCTCGCTGTCACGCCGCGCCTCTTTGCCATGCGCTCTTACCTCTTGGCAACACAGGGCGAGGGCTTGCCGCAAACGCTTTTCAAGCAGCCCATTCCTGCGGGCGGCAGCAAGCATCTGCTTTTGCCCAACGACGAATGGCAACGCCTCAACTTCCCGCCCGACAGCCTTTACGTCCGCCTTGGCGGCACGCCTACCGAAGGCGAAACGACCTTGCAGTTTTTGAAACGCCTTGCCTTGCCGGCCGACACGGCGCATTGCCCCACCCCGCTTGCCCGCGACTATTATCTTTGCGCCCTGCTGCTGGACCGTCGCCTGTCGGACTTCGCAAACGCATACGCCGCGCTCTGCCCTGGCGACTCTGTAAACATTCCCCGCTTTTACAGCGAAGCCCTCGCGCTCCACAGCCGCAAGCACACCCTCCCCTTTGCCTACAGCGACGCAGCCGTGGCAGCCAACTTGCTCGACTTTATGGACATGGCACGCACGGCGGGCACGGCGCAAGAGGGGCGTAACCTCCTGCGCCGCAGCTACGGTGAAACTTTTTGGTGGTATTATTATTTCGGACAGAAAGGAACGGGACTGTCTGACTATATGGGAAACTAAACGCCCGCCAAACATCTCTCGACGATACTTATACAGCAATCTATTGCATTATAAAAAGGAAGAGCAAACTTATTGCCCTTCCTTTTTTATTGCCCCACAGCCTGTTCCAATTCAATACTATCTATTCAATATAAACTTGATGCTGAATCCGAAGTCCTGCGTGGTGACAGGATAAGAACTGGACGTGAGGAGCGGCTTGTTTTTCTGACGGTCGTAGTAGGCGGTGAGGGTGATGTATTTGCTCAGGGCGTAGTCGGCAGAGAACGACACCTGCACGGCGTTGTTGCCGCTCGTGGCTTGGGAGATGAGGGTGGCGATGTCGCGGTTGAGCACGCTCTGGTTACGGATGGTGAAGTCGAGGCGCAGGTTGAGGTCGGAGGCGAAGCCTGTCGAACCGGTTTTCTTCGTTGTCTCGGTCTTGCTTGTTCTCTTTGCCTTCGACTTCACCGTCTTTTTAGACGAGAAGAGGTTGAGGTTGCTGATTTTATAGCCTAAGCCGATGACAAGGTCGTTGGAGCGCGACTCGCTCAACTGCTGCGAGGTCATGCTCAGCGTGAGGACGCGGGTCTTGCGGTATTCCACCTTTGTGGTGATATTGTTCACGAAGGTCATATCCACGCCGATAAGGGGCGAGAAACTTTCGTTGATGCTCACGGTGCTCACGTCGAACTCGCAGCTCGGCACGGGGCTGCCCGTAGCCACGTCCGTGACGAAGCCGAAGCCGTTCATATATTCCTGATAAGAGGTGAACGAACTGTAAGAGCCCACAGTGTAGACACTCTTGTAGGCGTGGTTGAGGTTGAAACTCTTGAACACCTTCTTCATCTTAGGCAACTTGGCCAGCCCACCGTAGCTCACGGTCCAGTTGGGCAGGAGCGCGGAGAGTTTGGGGAAGATGTCAAGCCCGCTGCCGCCCGACGTATAGGTGTCGAGGAAGGCGGGTATCATCACGTTGGCGGCATAAGGCGATACCGTGCCGTTGGCCGGGTCGAAGGTCTGGCCGGCGAGGGCGGAGTTGGCGGGATAAGGTGCTCCGGCATACTGCGCCTCAACGCGGTCGCGGTAGGCTGCGAGGGAATTGACGAATTTCTCAAACGTCTTGCTCTTATAGCCCTTGTCGGGCGAGCCGGTTTTCTCGAACGCAGAGCCGACAGATATGGTCGTCATAGAGAACGACCCGGTGCGCGTAGCGGGCATACCGTCGAACATATACTGAACTGAAGAGTTCTTGGTCTCGTTGCGCGTGGCTGAGAGGTCAATTTTGAGGTCCTTGAACGGCTCCAGCGTTGCGCGGATTGAGAGGTTGCGGTTTCGGCTCATTGTGGCGGGCGTGACGAGGTCGTCCGAGCAGAGCAGCCAGCCTTTGTCTTTTGCCTTATAGAGCCAGTCCTCGCCCGTGAAGCCGAAAGCGAAGTCGAGGCCGGGCTGCAAGCCGCCGCCTTTGCTTTGGCCGAAGTAGTCGCCCACATTGGGCAGGAAGCCCGGCACGTTGAGGTTTTGCTTGTCGGAATAGTTCACGCTCACGTTGCGCACCATCATGAGGAAGCGCGTGGCATATTGCAGCGCCTTGTACCAGCCTTGCTCCTCCGTGCGTTTGCGCGGGCTGACGGTGAGCTTGAGCCGCGCGGTATCTTGCGAGAGCACGATGATTTTATTATTGTCTACCACCTTGTAACGAATGGGATAGCGCGTGCCGTCGGGGCGCAGAGCGGTGACGCGGAGTTTCTTGCTCTTCTGGTTGTGCTGAATGGTGAGCGTGGTGTCGGCCTTGAGCTGTATTTCCTTCGTGAAGTTCTTCTGCTCGGGTTTCTTTTTGGCGGCGGTTGCCGAAGCGGCAAACTTCTTGTTGGTCTTCTTCAAGAAGGGCACGTGGTTGTAGAGCGTTTCGAGGTTGAGGCGTGCGTTGTAGGTGGTGCTGCGCGAGTTGGAGATGTTGTTGCCCATGGTGGAGCCGTCTTCGAGGTCGGTGCCGCGCGTCCAGTTGTACGTGCCGTTGTAGGCAAAGTCGGCGGTGAGCCAGTCGAAGAGCGGCAGTTTGTTGAGCGGCAGTTTCCAGGTGAAGTCGAAGGTCTGCTGATACGACAGTGGGCGTCCCATATGCTTGATGCTCTGCCATACAGAGTCTTTCCAAGCCGAGTAACGGTCTGGATAAAGATCCTTGTTTACAGCCGTATAGGGCTGCTCTATTTCAGCGTTTGTGCCGGAAGAGAACGAGGCGTGGATACTCTTTGTCAAGTCCCAGCGCAGCTGGAAAGAGCGGTTCCAGAGGAAGTCGCTCGACCACGTGAGCGGTATCGACGCGTTGTCGAGATTTTCCATATCGCGCTCCTGGAACTCGTAGTAAGTGCGGTTGATGTCGGAGTTGAACGCGATGTTCTGCGGAATGTAATTGAAATTCTGCTCCTTGACGATTTTGAGCCACGGGCTCTTGCCCTTCAATTTCTTAAAGGGTTCGTAAGGCTTATAGTTGGGCGTGTAGCTGTAGCCAAAGTTCCATTTCCAGTTTTCATCTTTCTCCCACGCCGTAGTCTCGCCCGTTGTATTTCGTGCGCTATGGGCATAGCCAAACGTAAAGTTTGCGGGGTCGTAGGGCATGGGGTGGCGCTTCGTGGAGATGTTGAAGCGTGCGCCGGAGATGCTGAAATTCTTGTTGATGACCACAGTTTCGGCAATGTTTTTCAAGGAATCTTTCTCTGCCTCGGTAGCCAAGCCGTCGAGGGCTTCTTCCATGGTCATGTCTGTATCGAGCGGGTTATAACGAGGCGAGGTGCGCTCTTTCGAGTAAGCATAGTAAATGGGGGCTTGGAGCTTCACCTTTTCTGGCAGCAGCTTACCCACTTCCACGTTGGCGGTGACGCTGTATTCATAGAGATTGTCGTCGCGCCGCTGCGATACGCTCTCCTCAATACCGCCGAAGCCCTCCGTCTCGACGTGGCCCGTGAGGTTCACGGAGGCGAGGTCGGAAAGCTGGAGGTTCAATGCGCCGCGCGCCGCCCAGCCGCCGTTGTTGGAAAACTCTTGCAGGCGCATCTCGTTGGCCCATACCTCGACGCTGCGCGCATCGCGCGAATTATTGCGCACGCCAATCATGATGGTGCGCACTTCGCCGAGCGTGGGGTTACCCATCACGCTGATCTTGTTGGCGGGGCGGTTGGCATCGTATTCAGAATAAAGCTGCGCGTAAGAGATCAGCCCGAGCGATTTCTGCTTATTGCGGTTGCGCTTGGCTGAGGTGAAGACAGAGAGGTCTATGTCGAGCATATTCTCCTCCGGCCATACGATGCGCGCACCGGCATCGGAGTTGGGATAAAGTCCGTCGGGGGTGATTTTCAGAGGAATTTCGTATTCGTAGAAATTGTTCTTATAGTCCGTGCCGAGGCGCAAGAAGAGGCTCACCTGACCGTCCTCCACGGGCGTTTCGCCGGGCAGGCTATTGGCGTGGGCGAAGAGTTGCAGATGCTTGTAGCGGCGGAGGTCGAGCGTTGTGTTCTTATAGACGGCGCGGGCATCGTTGGAGGCCAGCTGCTTCACAGTGATAGCGAGTGCCTGCTCGTCGTTTTGCAGCACTTGGTCCTGCCCCGGGTCGATGACGCGGCTGATGCCGGGCGGTATGACGTAGTTGACGGGCTGTTTCTCGTTGTTTTCCTCGAAACTCACGGCCGAAGCGCTCACCGTGCCGCTCACATCGGGGGCTTTGCCAGCGTAAAGGCTCTGCTCGTAGGTGCGCCATTCGGCGTGGACGAGATTGAGCGTGGCGAAGCGCAGCACGACGGGATTTTCAAAGTTCGTCATGTACATACGCATGAAGCGAATGCTCGAGAAGTCGGAGATGCCGCCCACGTTCTTCTCGTATTCCTTCACGGGTATGCGGAACAGATACCACACAGCCTGCTTGGAGACGCCGTCGCGGGTGGTGACGCTCGTGATGCGCTTGTCGGTGATGTAGTTGCTGCCCACGTTCATTGCCTCGGGCGAGATGCGCACGCGGTACTGGTAGTACTTTTCGTATTCGTTGAGCGTGAAGTCTTGGTTGATATCCTCCACGTCGGGCGTTGTCTTGTAGGCCGTGCTGTAACTCTCGGGCGAGTTGTCGGCATCTACGGAGTTGCCGTTGGGGTTATTTATATATTTGTATCGGTCGAGAATAGAAAGCTGCCGATCGTCGTAGTCCGTGCCGCGGAAATAGTGATACTTATCGGCTGAGGGGGAGTTGTAAATATCTTGAAAGGCGTCGGGTTTGACAACAGACTGAACCTTTGAGAGATAATCGGCATAAGCAGGATAGCTGCGCTCTTGCTCGCTCGTCAGGCCGTTGAAGCCTACATCTTGGTTCTGACGCGAGCCGCTGGCGGTGTTGAACGCATAGGTCACGCTGTTTTGCGTGGGCACGCGGCCCCACACTGTTTCGGAATACTGCGAGGGGTCGCCGTCGACGGGCAGGCCGCTCTCGTAGAACTTCTTGCCGTCTTTGAGCACGTCCTCGCTCACCTCGCCGAGGTTGATGTAGAGATCGCCGCTCACGGCAGCGGGATTGTCGGCATTCTTGACAAAGGGATCCATCAGCCAAAACTCGATATACTCGATATTGGCACTTTCAAAGTCGCTCGTTTCCAGTTTGCGCATCATGCCGCCCCAGCGTTTGGTGGGATTGGGCAAATGTCCGTCTTCATCAAGGCCCGGGTCAAGGTTGTACGGGCCGCGCTCGTTGGGATAGTAGGCAAGGTTGAGCACATTGAGGGTGTTGGCCTCCTTCATGTTAATGCTCTTGTTGGGAAACAACTCGCTCTTGTACACCTCGCGCACCCACGGGTCGGAAAGCTGTGCGAGGTCGTTTTTCAGATGGCCCGGCGTGAGCGATGACGAGCGGCGCGTGAAGAGCGGGTCGATGTAGTACCACGCGAGGCGGGCGCGGTTGTAGCCGTAGCGCACGTCGTTCGTGAGCTTCGCCTCGTCAAACACCGAGGGCACGGCGCAGAGGTTCCACTCCACAGGGTTGGAGATGTCGATGTTGCTCTTGGCGCTTTCAAAGTCGTCGATATAGGAGGCATTGCCTTGTGCGCCCTTGTTCTTGCCGGCAATGAGCTGCGCAAATTCGCCCGTGAAACTGATGCTCGACGGGGCGGTGCAATGGATAAGCGGCAGTTTGTCAAGCCAGTCCGTGAGCCGCTGGCTCTGCTTCTTCCACGAGATGTTCACGCCCCATATAGTATTATTGAGCGGCTCGCTGCCCATGGTGACCTTCGTGGTGAGCGGCTTCTCGCCGAGGTGCATGAACGTACCGCCGATTTGGAAATCTTTGGAAAAGTCGTATTCCCACGTCATTCCGAAGAGCGTTTTGCGTTGCATGCCGTAGTCGGTGTTGCTTTCGAGGCTTACGTTCACGGGCGTGCCTGCATCGAGGATACTCTGGTTGAGTATGCGCACGATGCCTGAATTATAGTCCACAGTGTAGTCCGCGCCTTCCGAGAGCGTCTGTCCGCCGGCGGTCACGAGCACCGACCCGCGCGGTATGTTCATCGCTCCGAGGTCGATTTCGTCGTTGCGCGAGGCTTTGTATTGTCCCGAAATCTGATATTTGTTCTTCTCGGCAATTTGCCGCGCAACGGTGCGCGTGGAGTCGTAAAGTTCTTGGAACACATAGCGTTTCGCCGTCTCTTCGTTGCCGATAGCGGCGGCGAGATCCTTGCCGAAAGGCTCTACTACGGGGAAGTATACGCGGCCGCTCGAGGCATCGATGGTGTAACCCTCCACATAGTCGAAATAGCCGTTGGGGTTGCGGCGGTTGTTGTTGTCGAGGCGGTCGAGGCCGATAAGCTGTATGATTTTCTTGCTTTTCAGCGCGGGTTCTGGAATGTACGATAGATATACGCCCGTGGTATCGCTCAAAATCTTGATGTCGAGGCGGAACTTTTCCTTTTGGATAGACGAGGCGTTGAGGGAATAGACGTTTTTCATCATCAGGTTCCAGTTGGGCATCTTCGGCGTGCAGGCCGTGTTGCGCAGCGCCTTGACGAAGAGCGCCTCTCTATTGTTCTGGCGGTCGGTTGAAAACTCGCCGACCTGATAGTTCTGCCCTTTGTAAGTGTACTCATACGCCACGGCCAGCACCTGGTCTGTCTGGAGCGTCGATTTGAGCGAGATGTAGCCGAGCGCCTCGTTTAAGATGTATTCCGAAGAGTTGAGCAGGCGGGCGTTTTCCAATTTCTCGTAGTCCACGCCGCCCGACAGGCCGAAGCCGTCCAGCGTCTGCGTAGCAAGCGAAATGTCGCGCGAGGCGGCGAGCTCGTTGGCGAGGTAAGAATAAAGGGAGTTGGCGGCGTTGCAGGGATTCACGTCTGCGCCGGGCGTCCAGAGCGGATTGCCGATATAGTCGTGCTCGCCGAGGTCGGCCATTGCCACAAGGTTGCGCGTGTTGGTGGTCGTTCCGTTCTTATTGGTCACCCAAATCTCCACGCGGTTAATCTTAATGCCCGAGGTAATCGTGGGCAGCTGCGCCATGTTGGCGTTGTATTTGTCACGGAAATAGTGGGCGAGGAAGAAGTGGCGGTTTTCATCGTAAGCATCTGCCGAAAGCTCGAAGTTGGTGAGCTGCACGCCGCCCTTGGAGCTGACGCTCTGCGAGCTGGACTTCTTTTGGGAGATGACGGTGCTGATTTTGAACTTGCCGAACCGCAGGTCGGCACGTATGCCGAAGAGCGACGACGCGCCGCGTATGAGCGACGAGTTGGTGGGCATGGAGATGTTACCCGCCTCGATGAGCTTGATGATTTCGTCCTCTTTGCCTTCGTAGTGCAGTTTGAGGTTTTGCGTGTCGAAGTTGAAGGTCGCCTCGGAGTTGTAGTTGAAGTCGAGGTTTATCTTGTCGCCCACCTTGCCGTTGACGCTGAGATTGATTTTCTCGTCGAAATCGAAGCCGAACACCTTGCGGTTGCGCTCGGAGAGCGAGGGGTTGTCGGTGAAGCGCGTGTTGGCACCGATTTTCAGTTCGGCTGAGCCTTGCGTCTTGATGCGCACACCGCCCGGGCCGAAGATTTTATCAGCTGGCCCGAGGTTGAACTTCATGTCGGTGAAGTCGAACTTTTCTTTTCCCTTGGCCTTGAAGTCGTCGCGGTTTTTCGAGCGGTAGTATTCCGACATGGAGCGGCGGAAACTCCAATTCATGTATTCCTCGCTCGTCATAAAAAACGGCGTTTCGAGATAGTCGTCGCCAAGTTTCGTCCCGAGGCGGTAGGTATCTTCCTTTTCGTTGTACTCTGCCTCCGTCTTCAGGTTTTCGGGGTCTTTGAGGTCGATGCTTGCCTTCGGCTCGTCTTCTTCCTGAATGGTCGTATGCTTCACCTTGAAGCGCGGACCTACCGTGTCGGGCGGCGCAGCGGCAACGCTTGCCTTTGACGGGTGCGCGACAAAGGCGGGGCGTATGGCATACGCCCGCAGAACCAGTGCCGACACTGCCGCAGCCAGCATCAAGACAACGAATAATATTTTCAGGAAAGAAGATTTCACCTTAAAAATCGTCTACTTGTTTACTCGTCTACTTGTTTACTCGTCTACTCGTTTACTCGTTTACTCGTCTACTTGTTTACTCGTCTACTTGTTTACTAAAACCTTACAGCAATTTCAGTCCCTGCTTGATCAGTTCCTCCACTGTGGCATGGGGTTGCTGGCGGATAAGCTGCATGACTACTTTGTGGGTCGGTGCGGGCGGGAAACCAAGCACGGTGAGTGCCGAAACGGCTTCGTCCACAATTTCCTTATTGGCCACGGGCTGCCCGGCGCCGGTTTCTGCCGCGCCGCTGCCTTCTGCCAAAATGCCCACTACCTTGTCGCGCAAGTCGAGAATGATGCGCTGCGCGGCTTTCGGCCCGATGCCTTTCACGCTTTTGAGCGAGCGCACGTCTTCGTTCTGGATAATGCCCGCCAGTTCGGCAGGCGTGAAAGCCGAGAGTATCATGCGTGCCGTTTGCCCGCCCACGCCGTTCACGGAAACCAGGAGCGTGAACAGTTCCCGCTCCTGCTTCGTGGCAAAGCCGTAGAGCAGATGCGCGTCCTCGCGGATGGCCTCATAGACATACAGTTTCACGTCCTTTTTGCCCTGTACGGCAGAATATGTGTTGAGCGAAACGAGCAACGCATAGCCTACTCCGCAGGCTTCAACCGTTGCCTGCGTGGGCGTTAAGTCGTCTAATTGTCCTTTGATGTATTCAATCATTGTGTTTAAGAATGCGTTCTCTCTCGTGGTTCGGCGGCATATTACCGCGAAACGCACAATATTATTTTATAACGTTTGTTATAGCCTAATATTGTGCGTTTCTTATGAAAAAGTTGCTTGCCTTATATTCTTTCTCCGAAGATGTACGAACCGACGCGCACCAGCGTTGCGCCTTCCTCTACGGCTATCGGATAGTCGTGGCTCATGCCCCAAGAGCATTCTTTGAAAAAATCTTTATCTGCGAAATAAAGGGCTTTGTAGCGCTTGTAAAGTTCGTGCGCAAGATGAAACTCGCTGCGGATTTGGGCTTCGTCGTCGGTATTCGACGCCATGCACATCAGCCCCGCTATCTGCACGCCTGCCAATTCTTTCCATTCGCCGGCGGCAAGCATCTCCTCGCAGGCTTCGGGCGTGAAGCCGTATTTGCTTTCTTCCTGGGCAATATGCAGTTCGAGCAGGCAGGGAATGACGCGGCCGCAGCGCAGGGCCTGACGGTTGATTTCTTGCAAGAGGCGCAGGCTGTCCACGGCGTGGATAAGGCTGACGTAAGGCGCGATGTATTTCACCTTGTTTTGTTGCAGATGCCCGATGAAATGCCATTCGATGTCTTTGGGCAAGGCTGCGTGCTTGGCTTGCAGTTCCTGCACGCGGCTTTCGCCAAACACGCGCTGCCCGCAGTCGTAGGCTTCTTGCAGAGCCGTTACGGGGTGGAATTTCGACACTGCCACGAGGCGCACGCTCTGCGGCAGGCAGGCAATTACGTTCGCAAGATGGCTTTTAATAGTGCTCATGGTCTTAGGATTAAAAAAAGGGTATGCCCGCGAGCACACCCTTTTTGCAAAACTACTTGTGGGCAAAGATGGATTCGAACCACCGAAGGCGTAAGCCAGCAGATTTACAGTCTGCCCCATTTGGCCACTCTGGTATTTGCCCATGCTGCGGGCGTGTTATGAAACGCCCCAACTTTTACGCTGCAAAGTTATGAATTATTTCTGTAACTGCCAAGCGTAGTCTACCATTTTTATAGCAGTAACTGCGAACTCGCAGCCTTTATTGCCGAGTTTTCCGCCTGCGCGCTCTTCGGCCTGCTCTTGCGTGTTGGTCGTAATCAGACCGAAAATCACGGGAATGCTGCCGTTGGCATTGAGGTCGGCCAAGCCGCGCGTCACGCCTTCGCAGATATAATCGAAATGGGGCGTATCGCCGCGCACCACGCAACCGATGGCAATCACGGCGTTCACGTGCCCGTGTTTCGCCAGCTGCGCCGCGCCGTAAATCAGTTCGAAACTGCCAGGCACGCGCTTGATGGTGATTTTAGGAAGTCCCACGCCGTGCTCTTGCAGCGTCTGCACCGCGCCTTCAAGCAACTTGTCCGTGATGTGGTTGTTCCATTCGCTCACCACGATGCCGATGCGCATATCCGTGGCGTCGGGAATGGGCGTTACCTGTGCGTCGAGGTAGGAAAAATTTTGAGTAGACATTTTTTATTTGGTCAAGCGCTCAATATATTTGTCGATGACTGCGCCGAGCACCTGGCCGTTGTATTCCTCGTTTGCGCAAAGGGGCGATTCGGGATAGTCGGCCTTGATTTGCTGATAGAGGGCGAGGGCTTCCTCGTTCTTCTTCTGAGATTCGAGGATTTGCGCTGCCTGGAACGTATATTCTGCGCAGAGTGCAGGCACGTCGGTCTTCTTGGCTGCTTTCTTGAAAGTATCGACAGCCTTGTCGAGCTGCTTGTCGGCAGCGTAGCAGTTGGCAAGAGCGGCTACGGCCTGAGCGGAAATAGTATTGTCGCCCTTCGTGCTGAACTTTTCGAGCGAGGCAATGGCTTCCTTAATCTTGCCCATTTGGAAATAGCAGATACCAGCCTCGTAGTTAGCCACGTTGCCGGCATCGGTAGAACCGTAAGTTTCGGCAATCTTCGTAAGGCCGGGGGTCTGTGCATCGCCTTTGAGCGCGTTCTCAAAGTCCTGCTTCATCACGAATTTCTGCATCACGTTGCCGAGCAGTTCCTGCGCCTTTTCTTCGCGGGGCTTGGCATAGCCGTAAATGTAGGCGAACGTGCCGCCCACGATTACCACAACGGCCACGATGCCGATGATGAGTTGTTTCTTGTACTTGCTGATAAATGCCTCGGACTGTGCAATCTTGTCGTTCACGTCCAATGCGTTTTGCTTTTTGTTTTGGCTCATAATGATATTTATGCTCTAATTTTTTAATTGTCTGTCAGTCGCGCCGCACATTATTATATATATAAATAATATTGTGTGCATCGGCAGCGTTTTTGCACACTGCTTCAATTAAGGCGGTGCAAATTTAATGTTTTTCGTAGGATAATTAAAGCAAAAGGCCTTTTTTTTATAGGAAACGCTATTTTCGACCGCGCTGGCTTTGCCTATCTGCCCTCGGCGTGGTAACTTTGCGGTAGTTTTCCCTTGTTTACTTGTTTCACTTCGTGATTTTCTGCTGCGCTCGGCATAGCTCGAACAAGTTCGGCTCTGCACTCGCTTGCACGAAAATTTCCTCGTCTACTTGTTTACTCGTTTACTTGTTTACTTGTTTACTCGTTTACTCGTCTACTCGTTTACTAAGCAACTTCTCAATGATTCTTCAAAGCATCTCTGTCCTTAATTATAAAAACCTCGAGCAGGCGGAACTTACCTTTTCGCCCAACGTGAACTGCATCGTAGGCGCCAACGGCGTGGGCAAAACCAATTTGCTCGATGCCATCGGCTACCTTTCGCTGTGCCGCAGCGCGCAGGGCGGTAGCGACAGCCTCAACATTCGCCACGGCGCGGACTTCTTCATGATTTCGGGGCAATATGTATCGGAACTCGGCGAAGCGCGGAGCGTGACGTGCAGTTTGCAGCGCGGCTGCCGCAAGCGGGTGAAGGTAGACGGCAAGGACTTGAAGCGGATATCGGAACATGTGGGCAACATTCCGCTGGTGCTCATCTCTCCTTCCGACTCGGAATTGATTTCGGGCGGCAGCGAAGAGCGGCGGCGGTTTATGGATCAGGTGATTGCGCAGTATGATGCGCCTTATCTCGAAGCCCTTATCCGCTACGAGCGTTGCCTCAAGCAGCGCAACGCCTTGCTGAAGCAGGAGGAAGAGCCGGACGCATCGGTGCTGGACGTTTTGGAAATGATGATGTCGCGCGATGCCGCCATTATCTACGCCGCGCGGCGTGTTTTCGCGGAGGAGTTCCGTCCAATTTTTCAGAAAATGTATGCCACGCTCAGCCGCCAGGAGGCCGAAGGGGTGGAAATTGAATACCAGTCGCACGGCGAGCGCGGCGAGCTCGAACCGATTTTGCGCGATTGGCGGGCGCGCGAACGCCTTGTGGGCTACACGCTCCACGGCACGCACAAGGATGATCTCCTGCTTTCTTTGAAAGGTTACCCCGTGCGCCGCGAGGGCTCTCAGGGACAGACTAAGACATATTTTATCGCCATGAAACTGGCGCAGTTTCTTTATCTCAAGCAAAAGGGGCATTGCCACACGCCGCTGCTCCTGCTCGACGATATTTTCGACAAACTCGACGATAGCCGCGTGGGCAATATCATCGACTACGTGAGCGGCGACGACTTCGGGCAAATCTTTATCACGGACACGCAGCGCGAGCACCTCGACAAAATATTGGCAGCCACGCAGCGCGACTACCGCCTTTTTCACATCAACGCGGATCAGACAGTATGGAACGACGAAAATCTGAAGAAATAGGCGGCGTGCTTTTGCGCTATCTGCGCCTTGCGGGACTTGAAACGCCGCTCAACGAACACCGCGCCCTCATGGCGTGGCCGTCGGTAGCGGGCGAGGCGTTCAGTCGATATACGGAAGCCGTTGCTATCCGCAACCAAGTGCTCACCGTCCGCGTGTCGTCGCCTGCCGCCCGAGCCACGCTGATGATGCAGCGCAGCAATCTTGTAAAGAAAATCAACGAAACGGTTCGCGCACAGGTCATCGCCGACATTTCGTTTGTATAAATTGGGGCCTATTGCAAACGCCCGCCGTGCGGATTGATTGCCTGCGCCGAATGGGCAAATGGTTGGGGCGGGCTGTAAGCCCAATTGTTGCCCCCAGCCCCGGGCAGCACCCGGGGGAGCAATGTTGCATTGATTAAAGTGTCGCGCTCTGAAATGTCGTGCAAACGAGGGCAATCAAGCTTGCTTGGATTGCCGAGTGCGGCCGACATTATGAACAGAGCAACCTGCTTTATGAGGGGCAACGCCCCGTGTGGCGCTAAGGGCGTAATGGGTTACGCGCTTTCGGCGCGTGGCATTTTTGCGCAGGCGCAAAAATGCCGAATGTATTAATCGCGGTCTACGTTCCCCCAGGGCGCTGCCCTGGGCTATGGGCAACATTTGGGCTTACAGCCCGCCCCAATCATTTACCGGGCATTTGTGCAAATTGGTTCAGCTAAATGCACCTTTTCTTGACATTTTCGGCTGCGCTCGGCATAGCCCAACAAGTTCGGCTCTGCACTCGCTTGCACGAAAATTGGCGGCGGCTCGGCAGAGCCCGATCAAACAAGTTTGTCGGTGTCTGCTCTCGCCTTGCACAAACGTAGAATTAACTGCAAACAATATGCCCAATATTAAAATGCACCTTTGGCAACTGCTCGCCAAAGGTACATTTATATGAACCAATTTGCACAAACGTCCGGTAAATGATTGGGGCGGGCTGTAAGCCCAAATGTTGCCCATAGCCCAGGGCAGCGCCCTGGGGGAACGTAGACCGCGATTGATACATTCGGCATTTTTGCGCCTGCGCAAAAATGCCACGCGCCGAAAGCGCGTAACCCATTACGCCCTTAACGCCAC